>DATJHJ010000102.1:0-4837 GCA_035494015.1 Acidimicrobiales bacterium | reverse complement strand
ACCGTGGGCGCCGGCCGGGTCACGAAGATATTGAAGTAGGGCGAACCGGCTCGGGGGCTCTGCCCCCCGAGTCTGCTCGGCCGTACGGCCTCGCAGATGGCTCACCAGCGCGTAAGATCAAAACCTCCGGCTCGGCCGGTTTCGCAACTTCACAGATAGGGTTTACCTCGTGGCTCAGAAGATTCGGATTCGGCTCAAGGCGTATGACCACGAGATCGTCGATCAGTCGACGAAGAAGATCGTGGAGACGGTGCTGCGCACCCAGGCCACGGTGCGGGGGCCGGTGCCGCTGCCGACGGAAAAGCACCGGTACACGGTGATCCGGTCGCCGCACAAGGACAAGGACTCCCGCGAGCACTTCGAGATGCGGATCCACAAGCGGCTGCTCGACATCCTCGAGCCCAGCCCCAAGACGGTGGACTCGCTGCAGCGCCTCGACCTGCCGGCGGGCGTCGACATCGAGATCAAGATCCAGCAGGTCTAGAGCGGCCTCGGCCGGCCCCCTCCGCGGGGCGCTATACTCGTCAAGTTCATGAGCAGGGCGTGCTGCGCCCTCTCCACTACGACGTCCTTGGTCGCCGGCTCGCTGGTACGCCGAGGCAACACAACCCAATCGCTCCGCCGGGAACCTACCCGTGCGGAGCTTCCGCGTGAAGGCAGACACGAAGCCATGGCTAAGAAGGCGATCGTCGGCGAGAAGGTCGGCATGACACAGATCTGGGACGACCAGAACCGTGCCATTCCGGTCACCCTCGTACGGGTTGCGCCGTGCCGGGTGGTGCAGGTCAAGACCCCCGAGAGCGACGGCTACAGCGCGGTCCAGGTGACGTTCGGCGCCAAGCGCCCGTCCCGGCTCAACAAGCCCGAGCAGGGCCACTTCGCCAAGGCGGGGGTGGAGCCGGGCAAGCGGCTGGTGGAGCTGCGGGTCGACGACGCCGCCGCCTACTCGATCGGCCAGGAGATCAGCGCCGACGTGCTGAGCGCCGGCGAGCTGGTCGACGTGACCGGCGTCAGCAAGGGCAAGGGCTACGCCGGCGTCATGAAGCGCCACAACTTCTCCGGGCTGGGCGCCGGGCACGGCACCCACAAGAAGCACCGGGCGCCGGGCGCCATCGGGGCCTGCGCCACGCCGGCGCGGGTGTTCAAGGGCACCAAGATGGCGGGCCGCATGGGCCACGAGCAGGTGACCACGCTGAACCTCGAAGTGGTCCAGGCCGACCCCGACCGCCAGATCATCCTCATCAAGGGCAACGTCCCCGGCCCTCGCGGCGGCCTGGTCCTCATCCGGGACGCTATCCGGGGCAACCAGAACGGGAAGGTGTGACGATGGCCTCCGTCGACGTGCGCAGTGCCACGGGAGACACCGTCGGCACCGTCGCCCTGGACGACGCCGTGTTCGGCATCCAGCCCAACGTGCCCGTCATGCACCAGGTGGTCACCGCCCAGCTGGCCGGCATCCGCTCGGGCGACCACAGCACGCTCACCCGGGCCGAGGTCCGCGGCGGCGGGCGCAAGCCCTGGCGCCAGAAGGGCTCCGGCCGGGCCCGGCAGGGTTCCAGCCGGTCGCCGAGCTGGCGGGGCGGTGGCGTGGCCATGGGCCCCAAGCCCCGCAGCTACGCCCAGCGGACGCCGAAGAAGATGGTCGCCCTGGCCCTGCGGTCGGCCCTCTCCGACCGGGCGGCCGACGGCAAGGTCGTCGTGGTCGACTCCTGGAACTTCGACGCCCCGAAGACCCGGGACGCCCGCATCGCCCTGGCCGCCCTCGGCGCGTCGGGCCGGGTCCTGCTCGTGCTCGACCGGGAGGACGAGGTGGCGGCCAAGTCGTTCCGCAACCTGCCCAAGGTCCACCTGATCCTGCCCTCCGAGCTCAACGCCTACGACGTCCTGTGCTCGGACTGGGTGGTCTTCACCCGGGCCACCCTGCCCGGCACCGCCGGCGAGCCGGCCCCGGCCGCCGAGCCCACGGCCGCCGAGATCGAGCCCGAGGAGGCCGGCGAATGAGCGACCCCCGCTCCGTCATCATCCGCCCGGTCGTGAGCGAGAAGTCCTACGGGCTGCTCGACAACGGCGTCTACACCTTCGTCGTCGACCCCCGGGCCACCAAGATCGAGATCGCCGACGCGGTCGAGACCATCTTCAGCGTCCAGGTGACCAAGGTGAACACGCTCAACCGCAAGGGCAAGCGCAAGCGGAACCGCAAGTCGCAGTCCTTCGGCAGCCGTCCCGACACCAAGCGGGCCATCGTCACCCTCGCCCCTGGCGGGCGCATCGACCTCTTCGAGAGCTGAGAGAGCCGTCTCCATGCCCCTTCGCAAGCGCAAGCCCACCAGCGCCGGCCGCCGGTTCCAGACCGTCTCCGACTTCTCCGACGTCACCACGGCCACGCCGGAGAAGACGCTGCTCGCCCCCCTGCCCAAGACCGGCGGGCGCAACAGCTACGGCCGCAAGACGGCCCGCCACCGCGGTGGCGGCCACAAGCGCCAGTACCGCATCATCGACTTCAAGCGGGACAAGGACGGCGTGCCGGCCAAGGTCGCCTCGATCGAGCACGACCCCAACCGCAACGCCCGCATCGCCCTGCTCCACTATCTGGACGGCGAGAAGCGCTACATCCTGGCCCCCGCCCGGGTCCGGGTGGGCGACCTGCTGGAGAGCGGGCAGAAGGCCGACATCCGCCCGGGCAACGCCCTGCCGCTGCGCTACGTCCCCGTCGGCACGACCGTGCACAACGTCGAGCTGAAGCCGGGGGCCGGCGGCAAGATGGGCCGCGGCGCCGGGTCGAGCGTGCAGCTGGTGGCCAAGGAGGGCGACTTCGCCACCCTGCGCCTGCCCAGCACCGAGATGCGCCGGGTCCCGATCGACTGCCGGGCCACCATCGGCGAGGTCGGCAACGCCGAGGCCGAGCTGATCTCCATCGGCAAGGCGGGCCGCAACCGCTGGAAGGGCGTCCGCCCCCAGAGCCGCGGCGTGGCCATGAACCCGGTCGACCACCCCCTCGGCGGCGGCGAAGGCAAGACCTCGGGGGGCCGCCACCCCGTCTCCCCGTGGGGCCAGCCCGAAGGCCGGACCCGCGACACCAACAAGCCGTCCCAGAAGCTCATCATCCGCCGCCGTCGTACGCGCGGCTCCCGGAGGTAAGAGTGGCGCGCAGCCTGAAGAAGGGCCCCTTCATCGACGACCACCTGTTGAAGAAGGTCGACGCCCTCAACGCCCGCGGCGAGAAGCGGGTCATCAAGACGTGGTCCCGCCGGTCGACGGTCATCCCCGACATGGTCGGTCACACCATCGCCGTCCACGACGGCCGCAAGCACGTGCCGGTGTACATCACCGAGGCCATGGTCGGCCACAAGCTGGGCGAGTTCGCCCTGACCCGCACCTTCCGGTTCCACGCCGGCCAGGAACGGGCGGGGAGGCGCTAGCCCATGCCCGGTCCCAAGCTCAACGAGGCGCCCGTCCTGCGCCGCCGGCCCGAGTCCCGGTCGCAGGCTGTGCGCACGCCGGTCGTGTCGGCGCGGGCGGTGGCCAAGTATGTCCGCATCTCGCCGTACAAGGTCCGCCAGGTGCTCGACCTGATCCGGGGCTACCCGGCGGACCGGGCCCAGGAGATCCTGAAGTTCTGCGAGCGCGACGCCGCCATCGTGGTCGGCAAGCTGCTGGGCTCGGCCGTGGCCAACGCCGAGCACGACCACGCCCTGGTGGGCGACGAGCTGTTCGTGTCCGCCTGCTTCGCCGACGAGGGCCCCACGCTCAAGCGCTGGCGTCCCCGGGCCCGGGGCCGGGCCACCCGCATCCGCAAGCGCACCTGCCATGTCACCCTCGTCGTGTCCCGGCTGCCCGACCGTGAGCTGCAGGCCCGCCGCGCTCGCCAGGCCCAGGGCATCGTGGGCGACCGCCGCCGGCGGCGCACGGGCGGTGCCGCGGCCGAGGCGTCGTCGGAGACCCGGGGCCGGCCCACCCGCCGTCGCCTGGAGGAACGGGGCGCCCCGGCCGCGGCCCCGGCCGAAGAGGAAGCAACCGTCGACGAGCTGCTGACCGCGCCCGAGACCGAGGGCACCGAGACCGCCGCCACCGCCCCCGAGGCCGCCGCCACCACTGACGCCGTCGCCACCACCGAACCCGCCGGCGACGAGCAGCCGACCACCGCATCTGAAGAGGAGTCCGAGTAGATGGGCCAGAAGGTCAACCCCTACGGGTTCCGGCTGGGCGTCACCACCGACTGGAAGTCACGGTGGTTCAGCGACCGCGAGTACACGGAGTACCTCACCGAGGACTGGAAGATCCGGAACTTCATCATGGGCCTGCTGCCGCAGGCGGCCATCAGCCGGATCGAGATCGAGCGCACCCGTGACCGCCTCCGGGTCGACGTCCACACCGCCCGCCCGGGCATCGTCATCGGCCGCCGGGGCGCCGAGGCCGACCGCCTCCGTGCCGACCTGGCCAAGATGAGCGGCAACCCGAAGATCCAGCTCAACATCCAGGAGATCAAGCAGCCCGAGCTCGACGCCGCCCTGATCGCCCAGGGCGTGGCCGACCAGCTGGCCGGCCGGGTCAGCTTCCGCCGGGCCATGAAGCGGGCGGTACAGACGGCCCAGAAGGCCGGAGCCCTCGGCATCCGGGTCCAGTGCTCGGGGCGCCTTGGCGGCTCCGAAATGGCCCGCAGCGAGTGGTACCGCGAGGGTCGGGTTCCGCTGCACACCCTCCGCTCCGACATCGACTACGGCTTCCGGGAAGCCCGCACGACCTTCGGCCGCATCGGCGTGAAGACGTGGATCTACAAGGGCGACATCCTGCCCTACAAGACCTCCACCGAGGACAAGATCTCCCGCGAGGCGGCGAT
>DATJHJ010000101.1:0-10232 GCA_035494015.1 Acidimicrobiales bacterium | reverse complement strand
CGACGGGGCCGTGCGCCTGGAGGCCGAGATCGACGCCCTGGTCGCCGAGCTGGCCCGGGCCATGGGCATCGGCGGGCGGGACCGGCGGCTGTCGGCCGGGGCGGAGAAGGCGCGGCTCAACGTCACCCGGGCCCTGCGGGCCGCCATTGCCCGCATCGAGCAGGCCGACCCCGACGCCGGCCGCATCCTCGACCGCTGCGTGCGGACCGGCACGTTCTGCTCCTATCACCCCGAGGGCGACGGGGCCGTGTCCTGGTCGGCCGTGACCGGGCCCTAGCCCCGGCCCGGGACGAGCGTGGGATTTCACGACCCCGCGGGGGGTGGGGATACCGTTACCACGGCATGAAACCGAGGACGCGGAACGGGCTCCTGGTCCTGGTCCTGCTGCTCCTCGTCGCCGGCATCGTGGCCGCCCTCGTCCACGACAACGACGACGGCACCAAGCGGACGTCCAACGAGGCGGCCCGGCCGCCGGCACCGACCGCGCCAGCGCCGACCGGACCGGCGACGTCGACCGGCTCCGCCGTGGCCGCGCCCACCACCCTCGACGCATCGTCGCCCCGGGCCACCACCGCGACGACCGCCTCGGGGTCCATGGCGACGACGGCGCTGGCCCGCCAGCCCCGCACCGGTGGCCCGGCCACGCTGCCCGTCGGCCTGCTCCTCGTCGCCGCCGGGCTGGTCGCCCTGCGGTTCCACGCCGCTGCCGTCCGGGCCATGGGCGGCCTCCAGGCCCCCGGCTCCCCGGTCGCCGACGGGGCCAGCGACGGGGCCGCCGGCGACTGACGGCCGCCAGCGGCGAGCACGGGCAGCCGCCAGGTGTGAAGATGGCCGCCCACAGGGGGCGGAGGGCGAGGCGGTGTCGGTGTCGGCAGTGCTCGAGGTGGCGGTCGGGCTGGCGTTCCTCTTCTCGGTGCTGAGCCTGCTCTGCTCGGCCGTCAACGAGTTGATCGCGGCCAAGCGGGGCGACCGGGGCCGGACGCTGGAGAGGGCCATCGCCCGGCTGCTCGACAGCGATGCGGAAGCGGCCCAGATCTTGGAGCACCCGCTGATCCAGTCGCTGTACCTCCCGGGGCGGCGCCCGTCGTACATCCCGTCCGCCGCCTTCGCCATGGCCGCCGTCGACCGTTACGCCCCCGACATCCACGCCGGCGGCACGCCGGGGTTCGACGGCGCCGCCACCGACCGGGTCCGCCACGCCCTGGCCCTGCTGTGGGCGGACGCCGACGGGGACCCGACCCGCTTCCGCCGGAACGTGGCCCGCTGGTTCGACGACACCATGGAGCGGGCCTCGGGTTGGTACCGGCGGCGGGCGGAGACCCGGCTGCTCGTGATCGCCGCCGTGGTGACCGTCGCCCTCAACGTCAACACCATCGGCATCGTCCAGCGGCTGTGGACCGACGCCCCGGTGCGGGCCGCGGTGGCCGCCGGCTTCCCGCCCCTGCCCACGTCCGCGGCGGGCAGCGACGACCCCGCCCGGACCAGGTCGGCACTGGAACGTCTGGACGCCGAGTACCGCCAGCTGGACGCGTCCGGGCTCCCCCTCGGCTGGTCTGACCAGGCCCGGCCGCGGTCGTGGCCGGTGGCCTTCGCCGGGTGGGTGCTGACGGTGGCGGCCGTCTCGCTCGGGGCGCCGTTCTGGTTCGACCTCCTGGGCAAGGTATCCACCCTCCGCTCCAGCGGCGAGAAGCCGGCCGAGTCGAAGTGAGCATGACCCCGGTTGCACATCCCGGCCGTACGTGGTTTGCTGGTTAGCACTCGACAGTAGAGAGTGCTAACGGGCCGGTCGACCGGCCCGAAGAGGAGGAAGCACACATATGCCGAAGATGATCGCCTTCGAGGAGAGCGCCCGGCGGGCCCTCGAGAGTGGGATGAACCAGCTGGCCGACGCAGTGCGCGTCACGCTGGGCCCCAAGGGCCGCAACGTCGTCTTGGACAAGAAGTGGGGCGCCCCCACGATCACCAACGACGGCGTGTCCATCGCCAAGGAGATCGACCTCGAAGACCCGTACGAGCGCATCGGCGCCGAGCTGGTCAAGGAAGTAGCCAAGAAGACCGACGACGTCGCCGGTGACGGCACCACCACGGCCACGGTGCTGGCCTGGGCCATGGTCAAGGAAGGCCTGCGCAACGTGGCGGCCGGGGCCAACCCCATGTCCCTGAAGAAGGGCATCGAGGCTGCGGTCATCCGCGCCGTCGAGGGCATCAAGGAGATCTCGGTCGAGATCGAGTCCAAGGAGCAGGTCTCCCAGGTGGCGTCTATCTCCGCCGCCGACCGTGAGATCGGCGACACCATCTCGGACGCCATCGACAAGGTGGGCAAGGACGGTGTCATCACCGTCGAGGAGTCGCAGACCTTCGGCATGGAGCTGGAGCTGGTCGAGGGCATGCGCCTCGACAAGGGCTACATCTCGCCGTACTTCGTCACCGACCCCGAGCGCATGGAAGCCGACCTGGACGACCCCTACATCCTGCTCGCGGGCTCGAAGATCAGCGCCGTCCGTGACCTGCTGCCCGTCCTCGAGAAGGTCATGCAGTCGGGCAAGCCGCTGCTGATCGTGACCGAGGACGTCGAGGGCGAGGCCCTGGCCACCCTGGTCGTCAACAAGATCCGCGGCACGTTCAAGTCGGTCGCCATCAAGGCCCCCGGCTTCGGCGAGCGCCGCAAGGCCCAGCTGCAGGACCTCGCCATCCTCACCGGCGGCCAGGTCATCACCGAGGACGTCGGCCTCAAGCTGGAGAACGTCACCCTGGACATGCTCGGCCGGGCCCGCAAGGTCACCGTCACCAAGGACGAGACCACCATTGTGGAGGGCGCCGGTTCGGCGGCCGACATCAAGGGCCGGGTCAACCAGCTCAAGGCCGAGATGGAGAACACCGACTCGGACTACGACCGGGAGAAGATCCAGGAGCGCCTGGCCAAGCTGTCCGGTGGCGTGGCCATCATCAAGGTCGGCGCTGCCACCGAGGTCGAGCTGCGGGAGAAGAAGCACCGCATTGAGGACGCGGTCAGCACCACCAAGGCCGCGGTCGAGGAGGGTGTGGTCCCCGGCGGTGGCGTGGCCCTGCTGCGGGCCCAGGTCAAGGTCAACGAGCTGGCCGGCACCCTGATCGGCGACGAAGCCACGGGCGCCCGTCTGGTGGCCCGTGCCCTCGAGGAGCCCCTCAAGCAGATCGCCATCAACGCCGGCATGGAGGGTGGTGTGGTCGTCGAGCGGGTCCGCAACCTGGACGGCCCCTCCGGCCTCAACGCGGCCACGGGCGACTACGAGGACCTGTTCAAGGCCGGCGTCATCGACGCAGCCAAGGTCACCCGTTCGGCCCTGCAGAACGCGGCCTCCATCGCCGCCCTGTTCCTCACCACCGAGTGCGTGATCGTCGACAAGCCCGAGGAGAAGTCGGGCGGCGGCGGTGGCGGCGGCATGGGTGGCATGGAAGGCATGGGCGACTTCTAGTCCGACCCCGCACCAGCGGTTTTCGCAGCCCCGGCTCCAGAAAGGGCCGGGGCTGCGTCGCGCTAGCATCCCGGTGTGAACACCTCGATGGCTCGGAACGTTGTCGTCGCGCTCTTCGTCGCTCTCCTTGTCGGCGCATGTGGCAGTGGCGGTGACAAGCTGAGCGGGGCCAAGGCCAGCTACGTCGCCCAGGTCGACCCCATCTGCCGGGATCTGCAGGGCCAGGTCGGTGACCTGGGCTCGGATCCGGGCAAGCAGGCCGCGGCCATCGAGGGGGCGGTGAACAAGATCAAGGCGGTGAAGAAGCCGTCGGAGGACAGCGAGCGGGCCGACCTGTTCATCGCCTCCCTCACCAACACCTACCTGTCGCTGCAGGACGTTGACCAGTCCCGGCAGGTCAACGACTCGACCCGGGCCGCCACCGCCCTCACCGGCGCCCAGGCGAATGCCAAGAAGGCGGCGGCAGCTGCCAAGCTGTACGGCATGAAGGACTGCGCCCAACCGCTGTGACCTTCGAACCGGTGACCTCGGCCCAGGGGTGGGGCGTGCTCCACCTGTTCTGCATACTCGGGCCCGAGCTGGACCCGGAGGCCGTGGTTGCTGCGGTCAAGGCGTGCGAGGGCGACGACCACCAGGTGGTGACGTTCGCCGTGCTGGGCCACAAGGCCGACGTGGCCTTCATGGCCGTGGGCCCCGACTTGTGGCGGCTGCGCCGGTTCCAGGCCGAGCTGGCCGCCGCCGGGCTGGTGATCGCCGACTCGTACGTCTCGCTCACCGAGGTGTCCGAATACGCCCAGGGGGTGCCGCAAGAGCGGCTGGAGCCCCGCCTGCACCCCAGGCTCCCGCCCGAGGGCAAGCCGGTCATCTGCTTCTACCCGATGTCGAAGCGGCGCGACGTGGCCGGCAACTGGTACATGCTCCCGTACGAGGAGCGCCGCGACCTGATGGAGAGCCATGGCCGCAAGGGCCGGGAGTTCGCCGGCCGGGTCGTACAGCTCGTCACCGGCTCGACGGGCATCGACGACTGGGAGTGGGCCGTGACCCTCTTCGCCGCCGACCCGGCCGACCTGAAGCAGTGCGTCTACGAGATGCGCTTCGACGTGGCGTCCGCCGTCTACGCCGAGTTCGGCCCCTTCGTGACCGGCCTCATCGGCCCGGTCGAGCAGATCCTGGCCGAGGTCGCGGCCGGCTGAGCTAGTCGCGCCCGAGCTGGGGTCCTAGGGTGCGGGTGCGCTTCAGCTCGAAGAAGCAGGGGGCGAAGACCAGGGCGGTGACCGCGTCCCAGATGGCCAGCGCTTCGTCGCCGGTGGCCGAGGGCGACATGATCGGCCCCGAGGTGCCGGCGGTACGCCCGGCGTCGTCAGTCAGGACGAGGATGGGCACGCCCACGTCCTCGCCCACGTACTTGGTGGCGTCGGCCATCGAGCCCCGGATCTCGGCGTCCCACTTCTCGTCGTCGGCGGCGCCCACGAGTTCCCGGTCCAGGCCGGCCGCTTCCAGCGCGTCCGCCACCGCGTCCAACGACTTGTCGTCCCCGAGGTGGAAGCGGGTGCCGATCTCGGTGTAGAGGCGCCCGATGGGCTCGTCGCCATACTGGGCCCACACCGCCTCCACCACCCGCAGCGTGCCCAACGTGGTCCGCAGGAGCGGGCGGTACTGCTCGGGGATGTCGACGTTCTCGTTCTTGATGGCCAGGCTGTAGGCCCGCCACCGCACCGGCACCTGCCGCTTGGTCGTGACCTCGACCACCCAACGGGAGGTCATCCAGGTCCAGGGTCAACCGGGGTCGAAGAAGAACTCCAAACTGGTCATCAACCGAGGCTAACCCGGTACCGTGAACGGTCGTGACCGCCGATCTGGACGTCCTGCGCCGTCGCTTGCGCGCTCTGGACCGGGTGGCGGTGGCGTTCAGCGGCGGGGCCGACTCGGCCTTCCTGGCCTGGGTGGCGGCCGACACCCTCGGCTCGGAACGGGCTTTGGCGGTCACTGCGGTCTCGCCGTCGCTGGCCGCTGACGAGGCCGCCGACTGCGCCGCGCTGGCCAAGGAGTGGGGGCTGCGGTGGCAGGCGGTCGACACCGCCGAGCTGGACCGGCCCGACTACGTTGCCAACGGGACCGACCGGTGCTTCCACTGCAAGGCCGAGCTGATGGACGTCATCGGCCCGCTGGCCGAGGCCGAAGGCGCCACCGTGGTCCTGGGTGTGAACGTCGACGATCTGGGCGACCATCGCCCGGGCCAGCGGGCGGCTGAGGAGCGGGGCGCCGTCTTCCCCCTGGTCGAGGCCGGCTTCACCAAGCCCGACGTGCGCGCCGCGTCCCGCGCCCTCGGCCTGCGTACCTGGGACAAGCCGGCCGCCGCCTGCCTGGCCTCCCGGATCCCCTACGGCACCCCGGTGACCCTGTCGACCCTCGGCGGGGTGGGCCGGGCCGAGGCCGGGCTGCACCGGCTCGGCTTCCGCCAGGTCCGGGTGCGCCACCACGGGGAGGTGGCGCGGGTGGAGGTCGAGGTCGACGAGCTGGACGCCGCCCTGGCCCGCCGCCACGACGTGGTGGCGGCGGTCAAGGCGGCGGGCTACCGGTGGGTGACGCTGGACCTCGAAGGGTTCCGCTCCGGCAACCTGAACGGTTAGACGGTCGCCGCGGCGGGCGCCAGGATCGGGCCGTCGGCGGCGGCCCGGGGCGGCCCGACGATCTGGCAGTCGACCATGGCCATGGCCTGGGCGATGGCGGCGGGGCTCACCGCCCACCCGTCCGGCGTCGGGCTGGACAGGACCCAGCCGGCCTGGCGGAAGGCCGCCTCCAGGCCGCCGGGCGTGCACACGTTGAGGACCTTCGCCGTCTCCGACGTGACCCGGTAGGCGTGGGGGATGCCGCGGGGGAGGAAGCAGATGCCACCGGCGTCCACCTCCCGTCGCTCGTCCCCGACCCACACGGTCATCGACCCTTCGAGGACGATGAACACCTCGTCCTCGTGGCCGTGCACGTGCACGGGGGCGGCGTCGCCGAGCGTGCCGTCGGTGCGCAGGATCATGAGCTGGCCGTTGCTGGCGGCGGAGTCGAGCAACACTTCCAGGGTGGCGCCGCCGATCCAGCGGATCCGCTCGTGGTCGGCGCGCTGGCTGAAGTACGCGCTGATGGTCACTGGTTCTTCTCCTTGTTGGTTGGTGGTGGGACGGGCAACAGGTGGTGGATGACGGCGTCGCCCAGCCACTGCTCGAACCGGTCGTCGGACCAGCCCCGGGAGATGGCCAGGCGGAAGTAGTTGGACGGGGCGATGTGGAGCCACAGCAGGTCGGCCGCCGCCTCGAGGGCCAGACCCGGCCGAAGCGGGCCCTTGCCGGCCAGGTTGGCGACGTAGGTCCGGGCCGCGGCCAGCCGCTGGGCCTCGCTCGCCGCCCACAGCTCGCGCAGTTCGGCGTCCGAGTCGGCGGCGCCGTGCAGCACCTCGTCCAGGGCGGCGTAGCGGGCCAGCAGGCCGGTGCTCAGCGCGGCGATGCGCCGGACGGTGCGGTACGGGTCGGGGTCGGCCAGCAGCTCGACGTACGCCGGGCGTTGCATGACGGGTACGGGCTCGTCGTCGCCGGCCATGGCCACGTCACGGGCCACCTTCAACACGGTGGCCTTGTTGCCCACCGCAGTGAACACGGTGGGCTTGGAAACGCCGGCCCGCTCGGCGATGGCGTCGACCGAGGTGCCGCCGTACCCGTTGGCGATGAACAGCTCGGCCGCCGCTTCGAGGATGGCGGCCCGCGTCTGCCGGGCCGACTCCTCTCGTCGGGGTGAGCGGTAGGTCCGGGTGGGGGTGGCGTCGCTCACGACGCCAGATATACTGCTCGCCTATTCGTTAGTCAAGCGGTAAGGCCAAATTCAGTGCGTCAGGCCCCGTACTTGGCCAGCCGACCGGCCAGGTTGAGCATGATCGGCATGAGCTCCCGAGCCGGACGGCGACCGAGGGCGCCGCGCAGGCACCAGCGCTCGCCGAAACGGTCGACGTCGTCGCGCCCGACGCGCTCGCCGGCGAGCAGAACCGGGACCGGGTGCCAGGAGTGGGCCGCCATCTGGCTCGGGGTGGCGTGGTCCCCCGTGACCGCGATCACGTCCGGGCTCATGTCGAGCAGCGCGGGGACCACGGCGTCGAGGGCCTCGATGGCCGCCACCTTGGCGTCGAAGTTCCCGTCCTCGCCGGCGGAGTCCGCCGGCTTGTGGTGGAAGAAGAAGAAGTCGTAGCTGTCCCAGTGTTCCTTGAGGAGGACGAGCTGCTCGTCGATGGTGGCCGGCGGCCCGGCGACGTCCATGCCGACCAACCGGCCGATCCCCCGGTACATCGGGTACACGGCGACGGCCGCGGCCCGTAGCCCGTAGCGCTCCTGCACGGTCGGCAGCTGGCGGTGGGAATCGAGGCCGCGAAGCAACAGGGCGTTGGCCTTCGGCTGGCCGGCCAGAATCTCGCGGGCCTGGCGGTCGAGCTCGGCGATGACCTCGGCGGTGTGGGTGGCGGCGCGGGTCTGGGCCATGGGTGCCAACGGTGGGCTGCCGACCACCTGCGGATCCGTGTCGTCAACGTGGGGATCGAGGTCCGGGCCCCGGAGGACGACCAGAACGCGGTGCTGGGCCTCATGGACGAAGAGCACGTCCACATTGGGGATCTTCACGTTGGCCGTGAGCTGGCGCACCACCTCGACTGCTTCGAGGTCGGGGATCCGCCCGGCCCGGCGGTCGGTGATGACCCCGTTGGCGTCGAGGGTGGCCAGGTTGCCGCGAGCGGCGACGTCGCCCGCCCGCAGCTCCACATCGAGCCCGGCGGCGGAGAGGGCACCTCGGCCGAGGTGGTAGTCGAACGGGTCGTAGCCGAACAGGGCCAGGTGGGCCGGGCCGGATCCCGGGGTGATGCCGGGACCGACCGGATCCAGGAGCCCGGTGGAGCCGCGCGCGGCCAGCTGGTCCAGATTGGGAGTATCTGCTTCCTCCAGCTCCGTGCCGCGGTCCGGGCCCGCGTAGCCAGCCAGGCCGTCGAGCACGACCAGGAGGATCTTGGTCGACGCGGGCTGGACGAGAGTGGCGAGATCGAGGGTCATGATCGCTCCAGCGTACGGCCTGGGGCGGCGGGTTCAGGCCAGCGCGGGCTCGAGTAGGTAGCCCCGGGACCGGACGGTGCGGATGACCAGGCCCACGGGGGTGAGCCGCCGGCGCAGGCGCAGGACGTGCACGTCGAGGGCGTTGCGACCGGGGGCTCCCGCCGGCCAGCCCGCCCGGACCAGCAGCTCTCGGCTGGTGACGGCGCCGAGCCGTTCGAGCAGGGCCTCCGTCAGCCGCGCTTCGAGGGGGGGCAGCGCCACCCACGATCCGTTGACCCGTAGCACGCCGAAGTCGTCGATGATCGGTGGCGCGGACGGCGCCCCATGACCGTTGCCGTTCCCGTCGGCGTGCCCGTTCCCGGTCCCGTTCAGCTTCGGCAGGTGGGCCAGGCTGCGGACGGCCAGCGCGTCCACGCGGGCTCGCACCTCGTTCTCGGTCGCCGGGACGCGGATCCAGTCCTCCAGGCAGTCCACGACCGCGGGCGGCTCCTCACCGTCGGGCACGAGTAGCAACCTTGGCTCGCCGGACAGGCTGATCCGGCTGCGCCGGGCCTGCTCGTCGGGCCACCTGATCATGGTGACGTCCATCGACGGTGACCATAGAGACGAAAGGTTGCAGCGGTGTTTCGCCCGGGTGAACTACTGGCGGCGGCGCCGGCCGGCGGTAAGCTAGGGATCCCGCGGGCGTAGTTCAGAGGCAGAACATCAGCTTCCCAAGCTGAGAACGCGAGTTCGATTCTCGTCGCCCGCTCTCCACGAAAGCCCAGGTCAGAGGCGGTTTCCGCCCTCCGGCCACTTTCACCGGATCCGTTTCGTGCCACATCCGTGCCACATCGGATCCGAGTCGTTATCCTTGAGGCATGGCGAGGCGGCAGTCGTGGGGAAGCATCCGAAAGCTCAACTCGGGCCGGTACCAGGCCCGATACCGCGTCGAGGGAGTCGAGTACACCGGCCCGACCACGTTCCGCACGAAGAGCGAGGCCAACGCCTGGCTTGCGGGCGTGCGCATCGATCTCGACCGGGGCTCCTGGATCGACCCCGATGCCGGGTCGATCAGCCTTGCCGACTTCGCCACCGCGTGGCTGGCCGAGCGCCCCGGCCTGCGACCGCGGACCCGTGAGCTCTACGAGAGCGAGCTCCGCCTCCACATCCTGCCCGTCCTCGGCGAAATCCAGCTGCGGCAGCTGAGTAGCGCCCGGGTCCGCAGCTGGCATGCCGAGATGACCAAGCGCGAGAAGCCGGGGCCGCCGACGGTCGCCAAGTGCTACAGGCTGCTGCGGGCGATCCTGACGACAGCCGTGGAGGACGAGCTCATCCTCAAGAACCCCTGCGTCCTGAAGCGCGCCGGCGTCGAGAACGCGCCCGAGAGGCCGATCGCGACGATCGAGCAGGTGTACGCGCTCGCCGATGCGATCGAGCCTCGTTTCCGGGCGATGGTGCTCCTGGCCGCGTTCACCGGCCTGCGGCTCGGGGAACTCCGCGCCCTGCGTCGGAGCAAGCTCGACATCGCCCGGACGAAGGTTCACGTCGTCGAGCAGACACAAGAGCTGAAGGACGGCACGCTGCTGGTGGGTGAGCCGAAGAGCGACGCCGGCCGGCGGACCGTCAGCTTCCCCCATGCCATCGTCGCTGACATGGAGGAACATCTCGCCTCGTGGGCCGCGCCCGGACGCGATGGGCTTGTGTTCTGCGGGACGAAGGG
>DATJHJ010000100.1:0-15245 GCA_035494015.1 Acidimicrobiales bacterium | reverse complement strand
GGAGCGCCTGGCCGAGCTCCAGGCCGTCCAGCGCGAGATCGTCCACCAGCTGCAGGAGGCGGTGCAGCCCCCGCCGGTCGACGCCGACGCGGCCGAGCTGGGCGTGCACTACGTGTCGGCCGACCCCAGCTCGCCCACCGGCGGCGACCTCTACGACTGGCTGGTCCTGCCCGACGGCGACCTCCACCTGGCCGTCGTCGACGTGATGGGCAAGGGGGTGGGGGCCACCAAGGAGGCGGTGAGCGTCACCCACGCCCTGCGCCTGCTGACCCTGGACGGCTGCCCGATGGAGGACCTGGTGGCCCGGGCCGACATCCTGACGACGGCCCAGAGCCCGGATCTGGTGGCCACGGTCATGGTCGCCCGCTACCGCCCGGCGGACGGGCACCTGCGCCTGGCCGGCGGCGGCCACCCTCCCGCCCTGGTCATCTCGGCCGGCGGCGACGTGCGCCAGGTCAGCGCCCCGGGGATCCCCATCGGCTACCCGGGCGCCGGGACCACGCGGGTCGTCTCGCTCAGCCTCGGCCGCCAGGATACCCTGGTCCTGTACACCGACGGGCTCATCGAGGCGACCAAGGACATCGTGACCGGGCTCGAGCGCATCACCGCGGCGGCGGCGGAAACGGCGCAGTACCCGGCCCAGCACCTGGCTCGTGCCCTGGTCGAGCGGTCGTTGTCGGGGGCCATGCGCCGCGACGACTCCCTGGCCCTCGTCCTGCGCCGCCGCGTCCCACCCGGTGCCGACCTGAAGCCGCCCCTGGGCGCCTTCGAGTACCGGTTCTCCCCCAGCCTGGCCACCGTCCCGCTGGCCCGCCACCTGTTCGGCGACTGGCTGGAGCACTTCAAGCTGGAGGAGGCCGAACGGGCCGACCTGCTGCTCGTCGCCTCCGAGCTGTGCTCGAACGCCGTCCGCCACGCCAGCGGCAAGCCCGGCGCCCTGGCCGTGCGGGCGTGGGCCGACGCCGACGCGGTGGTGGTCGAGGTGGAGGACGACGGGGCGGGCATGGAGCTGAGCCACCGGGCCGAGGACCCGGACCTGGAGGCCGAGACCGGCCGCGGCCTGTACGTCGTGCGGGCCCTCACCGACGACCTGTCGGTCCGCCGCGACGGAGAACGCACGGTCGTGCGCGCCGTGCGCCGCGCCGTGCTACCGGCCTAGTACGGCGTTTCTTCGTTCAGCAGATCGGGCGGCTCGACGGAGTCCACCGGCTCGAGGGGATCCTCCGACGCCAGCGGGTCGATGGGATCGGCGAACAGCCCGCCGCCATCGGGATCCCGGCCGGGCGGGATGTCCACCGGGCCGACGTCGCCCACGATGTTGGGATCCTCGACTCCCACGGGCGACCCTCGCAGGCGGTCGATGAGGCTCTCTTTGGCGTGCTCGGGCTCGTCCACGAGAGCTACGTACCCCCGATGGCGCCGGCCGAAGCCGGCCCCGCCGGTTGGGCCTCGGCCGGTTCCTCCCGGACGATGACGAAGCCGGCGCGGGCGACGAAGTCGGGCAGGCTGCGCGCCGTCGACCGGTTCCAGTCCTTGACCGTCTCGGGGAGCTCGCTCCACGGCAGGAGGTAGGGGCTGCGCCGGCGGGCGTCGTCGCGCTGGGGGGCGTAGATCCACCCCTCCGCCTCCCGCTCGCGGCACCACCGCTCGTGCTCCATCCCGGCCAGCGCCTCGACCTCCTCCTTGGAGAACATCACCGGTTCGCTGTCCCAGTCCGTCCACGGCTCGATGTCGCAGCCGACGGAGTCGAGCTTGGTCCCGAGGTGGGCGGCCTGGTGCCGGTTGCGCTCCTTGATCGCCTGGTCGAGCTCGTCCCAGTCCCGCAACGCCGGGTTGGTCTGGGGGGTCTGGCCCGCGGCGCGCTGCTGGCGGACGTAGTCCCGGTGGATGGCCCGGGCCAGCAGCTCGAACGTGCCGTACACGAGCACCTCGGGCCGGCAGGTGCGGTCGAGGACGTCGAACACCTTGAGCTTGACCAGGCCGGCGCCCGCTCCACCGGCCAGTGACGCCAGCCCGCCCCGCTCGGTCGTCAGCACGACGACCGGGACTTCCCGCCGCCGCAGCTTGCGGTGCACGGCCAGGGCGGCGTGCAGCCCCCAGGCGTCGTCGTCGAGGGAGACGTAGACGCGGACGTCCACGTTGTCCGAGCCGCGGGGCAGGAACGCGCAGCGGTCGAACTCCGGCGACCCCACCTCGATGTCGTGCACGACCAGCTCGGCGGCTCGGTCGAGGGCGGGGTAGCGACTGCGCAGGGCGGCGACTGCGTCCTCGGCCTGCCCGTCGACGACCACGATCCGCAGGCGAGCGCCGTCGCTCGCCACCGAGAGCCATCGCCGGGCCATGTTGGCGATGAGGCTGCTCCCGAGCGGCCCGGCCCCGATGACCACCACCGCCGGCGGGCGGGCCGGGTCGGGCGGGTCGTCGAAGGCCGGGAACTCCTCGAGCAGGGTGGCGGGCACGCTCTGGACGGGGTTGAAGAACTGGAACCGGCAGGAGGCCTCGTCGTGGCTGACGAAGGCGGCCTCCTCGAGCAGCCCGGCCAGGCCCTCCTCCCGGATGTGGACGAAGCAGGTGAGGCGCTGCCGCCGCTGGCCCCGCACGACGGCGGCGGCGGCCACCGCCACCCGGGCGTTGGCTCCGTCGTCCCCGCACGCGCTGACCAGGTACTGGGCGTTCAGCACGCCGGCCCGCCACAGCAGCGTGCGGTCCTCGGCGTCGCCGATAAGGACGACGATCCCTTCCGCCTGGCACTCCTCGACCGCAGCATGCCCGGCGTCCTCCTCGATGACCACCACCCGGTACCCGGCGTCGTTGAAGGCGTTGGCCATGCGGAGGCCGATGCGACCCAAGCCGCACACGATCACGTGGTCCCGGAGGAGGTAGCGGACCCACGTGCGGGCCGCCCGCTGCCCGAAGATGGCGAATACGGCCCGGATGCTGACCAAGGCCGTGGTGGCCAAGGCCAGGAAGCGGGCGATGTTCAAGGCCAGCGGCGTCGGCCCGTCGACGACGCCGGCGCCGGCGGTCACGAAGAACAGCTGGATGGCCCGGTAGAACGAGTCGGACACGGACCCGCTCGGGTCGCTGCGGCTGAACCCGGCCAGCCCGAGGGCGAGCGCCACCAGGGCGCTGACGAAGAGGAGGATCCACCCGTGGTCCTCCCACCGCCGCCGCAGCCGCTTCCGCCACCGTGATCTGGCCCGGCGCGGGCGGGCGGGAGCCCCGGTATCGGTGTCGCGCAGTCCGGCCACTGGAGTCGCGATAGACGATAGGCGGCCGATCACGGCCCGACCAGGGGAGGCAGGCATGGAGACGTGGGACGCCATCCGGGCCCGGCGCAACATCCGGGCCTTTACCGAGCGGCCGATCGACCCCGCCGACCTCGACCGGATCCTGGAGGCCGGCCGGCGGGCCCCGTCGTCGACCAACTGGCAGCCCTGGGACTTCGTCGCGGTCACCGAGCGCCAGCGGCTGGTCGCCCTGTCCAAGGTGTTCGAGTGGGCCAGGCCGGTGGCCGGCTCGGCCGCCACCATCGCCCTCGTCGCCCCCACGCCGGCGGACCCCAGGCGCCGTGACTGGATCATGTACGACTTCGGCCAGGCGACGATGGCCATGATGCTCGCCGCCACCGACCTGGGCATCGGGTCGGGCCACTCCGCCGTGATCGACCAAGCCCTGGCCCGTCGCCTGCTGGAGCTGCCCGAGGACCGCTGGTGCGTGTACCTCGTCCCCCTCGGCTACCCCGCCGATCGACCCCTGGCCCCCATCGCCCGCCCCAACCGCCGCCCGTTCGACGACGTCGTCCACCGCGAGGTCTGGTAGCCCGGGCCCGGCCGGGCTGCCAGGATGGCCGGGATGAGCGCGTTCACGGACGACGAGCTGTCCTACCTACGGGGCGGGCGGCGCCTCGGGCGCATCGCCACGGTCGGCAAGGACGGGACCCCGCATGTCGCCCCCGTCGGTTGGGCCTACAACCCGGGGCCGGAGACCATCGACGTCGGCGGCTACGAGCTGGACAAGACCAAGAAGTACCGCGACGTGGCCCGCACCGGCCGGGCCGCCATCGTCATCGACGACCTGCTCAGCACCGACCCGTGGCGACCGCGCGGTATCGAGGTCCGGGGCCGGGCCGAGGTCGTGGACGACCCGAACCCGATGATCCGCATCCACCCGGACCGGGTGGTGTCGTGGGGGCTCGGCGGTCGGGCCGCCGGGCGCTAACGGCTAGCGCTAGCGGCCGGCCAGGACCCGCTCGAACACCTTCTCGTAGCCGGCCACCATGACCTCGGCGGAGAAGTTCTCCGCCACCCGGGCCCGGCAGGCGGCCGGGGAGATCTCGTCGAGGTGGCCGACGGCGTCGACCATGGCGGCGACCTCGCTGCGCACGAAGCCGGTCTCGCTGTCGACCACGAGCTCCGGTGCCGCGCCCATCGGCGGCACGATCACCGGCGTCCCGCAGGCCATGGACTCGATCATGACCAGGCCGAAGGGCTCGGCCCACTGGATGGTGCACAGCGTCCCCTGGGCCCGGGCCAGGAGGTCGACCTTCTCCTCGTGGGAGACGTCGAAGGAGATGTCCTCGTCGCCGGTGAGCCGAGGCTCCACCATGCGCTCCCAGTAGCGGATCTCGGCCGGCTCGGCCCGCTTCACCACCATCTTGAGGTGCTTGCCGGCCTTCTTGGCCACCTCGACCGCCACCTCGGGCCCCTTCTCGGGGTTGCAGCGGCCGAGGAACAGGAGGAAGTCCTCCTTGTCCTCCCGGAACGGGTAGGTGTCGAGGTCGATGCCGTTGTAGACAACACCGGCGTAGTTGAGGTCCCGGTTCAGGCTCTTCTGCGACTCGCTGATGGCCACCAGGTGCACGCGGTCCTGCAGGGCGGCGTGGAAGCGGCGGGCTTCCTCGCTCCACGGGCCGTGCAGCGTGCGCACGACCGGCGGGTGGCCGTTGAGCAGCGCGCCGAAGGCGGGCCCCCACCCGGAATGGTCGTGGATGACGTCGAACTCGCCGGCGTGCAGGTAGGCGGTCAGGGTGTGGATGGTGTCGTCGGTGATGCTCACCCCCATGTCGGCCAGGTCGGGGGTCTCCTCCAGGGGGGACACCAGCTTCCCCTTGGTCTTCGACCCGCCGCTGGCGAACAGGGTCACGTCGTGGCCCCGGTCGACCAGGCCGTCGGCCACCAGGGCCACGACCAGCTCGATGCCTCCGTAGCTGGGCGGGGGCACGCTGACCCACGGCGGGGCGATCTCGGCGATACGCAACGGTCGACCTCCTTCGGGACCGGACACTGACTCTTACCCCTCTCCGGGACGCTGCATCCCCAGCTGCCAGAGCACGAAGGCCCAGGTGTCGGCCCCCTCGTCGGCCTGCTTCCACGCCGGCTTGCCCACGCCGTGGCCGGCGCGGGTCTCGATGCGCACCAGGACGGGCCGCTCCTCGGGGGTCGAGGTGGCGGCCTGGAGGCGGGCGGCGAACTTGCGGGCGTGCAGCGGGTCGACCCGCGAGTCGGACTCGGCGGTGGTGATGAGGGTGGCCGGGTAGGCCGTCCCGTCGACCACGTGCTGGTACGGCGAGTAGGCGGCGATCACCTTGAACTGCTCGGGGTCGTCCGGGTCGCCGTACTCGGGGACCCATAGGGCGCCGATCAGGAACCGGTGGTAGCGGAGCATGTCGAGCAGGGGGACCCCGCAGAGGGCGACCCGGCAGAGGTCGGGCCGCTGTGTGAGGGCGGCGCCGACCAGCAACCCGCCGTTCGAGCCGCCGCGGATGGCCAGGTGGTCCCGGCTGGTCCGGCCCTCGGCCACCAGCCAGTCGGCGGCGGCGTAGAAGTCGTCGAAGCTTTGCTGCTTGCCGGCCAGCATGCCGGCCCGGTGCCAGTCCTCCCCGTACTCCCCGCCGCCTCGGATGCACGCCACGGCCCACACGCCGCCCGCCTCGCAGAACGCCACCGTCGCCGCCCCGTAGGCGGGCGTGTTGGAGATGGCGAAGCCGCCGTAGGCGGTGAGGAGCGTCGCCGTGGCCGGCGACGGGGTCGTCCGCGCCGAGCGGACCAGGAACATCGGGACCTGGGTGCGGTCGGTCGACGGGTAGAAGACCTGCTCGACCACGAAGTCGGCGGCGTCCACCGGGGGCGCGAAGTCGGTCCACGGCTGGGCCCCCTCGGCCGGCGTCCATCGCCACAGCCCCGGGGGCCGGGCGAACGAGGTGAACGTGAAGAAGGCCCGCTCGTTCGCCGGGTCGGCGTCGAGGGCGCCCAGCGAGCCGAGCTCGGGCAGGGCGATCTCCCGGCCGTCGCTGCCGTCCAGGGCGTAGTGGTGGAGGCGGGAGACGGCGTGCTCGGCCGAGGCCACCACCAGCCGGCCGCCGGCGACGACGACGGCGTCGATGACCGCCGAGCTCTCGGGGACCACGGTCTCCCAGTGATCGACCTGGGGGCTGGCCAGCAGGGCCGAGACGACCCGACCCCGCGGGGCGTCCAGGTTGGTGACACCGTACAGCCGGTCGCCGGCGACCTGCAGCCAGGTGGTGGCCTCCTGGTTCTCCACCACGACGCACCGCAGCCCGGTCTCGCGGTCGAGCAGGGTCACGTCGGTCCGCGTCGGCATGTAGCTCACGTGGAACACGAGCCAGCGGCCGTCCGGGGAGATGGTGGTGGCCGGGAGGGCGGTCTTGTCCAGCCCGTCGCCGAGCAGCTTCTCGTCCTCGGCCGCGTCGTCGCCGACGTGGTGCCACCACACCGTCTCCCAGTAGCCCTCGTCGCCCGGGGCCACGGTGGCGGGGTCGGGCAGGCGGCTGTAGGCGAAGGCCGAGCCATCGGGGAGCCACGAGACCGAGGCGTGGCGGATGTGGGGGATGGCGTCGGGCCGGTGCTCGCCCGTGTCGACGTCGACGATGCGCAGCGTGCCGTGCTCGCTCCCGCCCTCGGACACGCCGTAGGCCACCAGCCGGCCGTCCGGTGACGGGGAGAACCAGTCGATCGAGGCGGCGTGGTCGGCGGCCATGCCGTGGGGGTCGACGACCGTTCGTGGCCGGGCCTGCGGGTCGACCGCCGAGCGCATGACCAGGACGAACTGGTCCTGGTCACCGACCCGTTCGAGGGTGAACACCCGGTCGGCCACCACCGCGGGCGCGCCGACCAGCCCGACCTGCAGGAGGTCGAGGAGGCGGGCGTGCAGCACCGGGCGGGCCGGGAGGGCGTCGAGCACGGCCCGGGCCCGGGCGTTCTGGGCCGCCACCCACGCCGCTGTCTCCTCCGAGCCCCCGTCCTCCAGCCACCGGTACGGGTCGTGGACCGCCACGCCGTGGAGCACCTCGACGACATCGCGCACCGGCGTGGCCGGCGCCGGCGGGACCGGGACGCTACCGACCGGCGTTGGGCTTCTTGCCGTGGTTGGCCTTCTTGCGCCGGGACTTGATCTTGCGCTTGTTCGTCTTCTTCGACATGGTTGCGAGAGGCTAGGCGCTGTGAGCACCGGACACATCATCCCGGGTTGGGAGCCGTCACCCGCCGGCGACGGCCCTGCCGCCCCCCGCCCCGCCCCGCCCGAGCCCAGCCACGCCGAGCGGGCCCGGACGATCGTGGCCGGCCAGGGCCGGGCCGCCCTGTCCACCCTGGCCCTCGATCCGCCGGGGATGCCGTTCGGCTCGGTCATCACCTACGGGCTCGACGACACCGGTCGGCCCAGCTTCTTCGTCAGCACGATGGCCGAGCACACCCGGAACCTGGACGCCGATCCCCGGGCCAGCGTGCTCGTCGTCGAGGACACGCCGGAGGGCGCCGACCCGCTGGCGTCCGGCCGGGTCACCCTCCTCGGGACGGTCG
Source organism: Acidimicrobiales bacterium (assembly GCA_035494015.1). Classification (GTDB taxonomy): domain Bacteria; phylum Actinomycetota; class Acidimicrobiia; order Acidimicrobiales; family AC-14; genus CADCTB01. The sequence continues at coordinate 7,425 of DATJHJ010000100.1, read as the reverse complement.
GCGAGGTGACCGACGAGGCCGAGCGGGCCGCGGCCCGGGCCGGGTACCTGGCCGCCAACCCGGCGGCGTTCTACGTCGACTACGGCGACTTCCGGTGCCTGCGCCTCGAGGTGACCGGGGTCCGCTACGTGGGCGGGTTCGGCCGCATGAGCTGGGTCGACGTCGCCCGCTACGCGGCGGCCCGTCCCGACCCGCTGGCCCCGGCGGCCGCCGGGATCATCGGCCACATGAACGCCGACCACGCCGATGCCCTCGTCACCCTGTGCCACCACGATGCCGGCCGGCCCGACGTCCTCGCCGCGGTGATGACCGCGGTGGACCGCTACGGGTTCGAGGTGGTGGCCGACCTGGGCGACGACCGCCGCCAGGCCCTGCGCATCGCCTTCCACACCGAGCAGGAGACGGCCGACGGCGTCCGCCAGGAGCTGATCGGCATGCTCCAGGCCGCCCGCGCCGGCTAGAGCGCCGGCAAGGCGAGGGCGGCGATGTCGGCCAGGGCCGTGCACGCGCCGCCGTCGTCGGGGCTGGCCACGCCGAGCAGCCAGCGGTCGCCGGTGGCCGGGTCGACCACCAGCCCGACGTCGACACAGGCCTCGCCCGGCGCCCAGCCGGGCTTGTTGTAGACGAGGGCGCCGTCGCCCAGGGCGTCGGCCACGCCGGGTTCGACGAAACCCTCCGAGTCGAGCAGGGCCTGGGTCATGGCGGCGAGATCGTCGGGGGCCAACCCGAGGCGATCGCCGGCCGGCAGCTCGGGGTCGAGGGTGATCCGGCGGACGGCGTCGACCATGTCGTGCAGGTCCGACCGGTTCCCGTCGTCCGGCACCGAGTCGTCGGTATCCGAGACGCGGGCCGCGACGTCGACCGAGCGGTCCCCCTCGGTGACGGTCATGGCTGCGGACGCCACCCCTTCACCGGAGTAGGACCGCTGGATCACCGTGGCGGGGAAGCCGTCGTCGGGGAGGAAGTACTGGTTCAGCCAGTCCACCCCGGCGATCTGGACCAGCCGGTCGTAGGCCTCGTTCGAGCTGTCCCGCAGGGCGGCCACGTAGAGGTCGCGCACCGACGACGTCCAGCTTGCGGCCGACGACACGGTGGCGTCGCCGGTGAACCCCAGCGTCCGCAGGTACTCGAGGGCGCCGATGGCGGCGATGACCTTGATCGACGAGGCGGGCCAGAACGCGGTGTCGTACGCTCCCCCGCCCGCCTCGGCCTCGTCGTAGCGCAGCCCGCCGCCGCCCTCCCGCACGCGCGCCACGTACACCGAGGTCCCTTCGGGGAGCTCGTACCCGGCGGCGGCGAAGGCGGCGGCCAGGCGGTCCGAGCCAGGATCGGCGGCGGGGGTCGGGACCGGGTCCACCGTGCTGGGGGTGGTGGTCGTCGTCGGCGCCACGGGGACGGCGACGGGGGCGACCGGCCGGGCCGGGGGGCCGGGCCGCGCGGGCCCGGGCGGGCGCTCGACGTCGCTCACCGCCCAGGCCGCAGAGCCCGAGAGCACGGTCAGCACCAGGGTCCAGAGCACGAGGCGGGTACGCAGGCCGTCACTGTCGGGCCGGAACCTGGGAGCACGCCGAGAGCACTTTGAGAGAACCCCGTGAAAGCGTCGTAACGTCGAGGCCATGCCGGACCTGGCCACGTGGAAGGTCGAGATGCCCCCCTGGCGGGTGGAGCCGTCGCCCCGCTGGATCAGGGTCCGGGCGGGAGAGACGACCGTCGCCGACAGCCGGCGGGCGCAGCTCCTCGTCTGGTTCGGCCCGGGGATGCTGCCGACCTACTGCCTGCCCGCCGATGACGTGCACACCGACTTCTTCGTCCCTGCCTCCCAACCGGCTGGGCCGCCGTTCCTGGTCGACCACGACGTCCGGGTCGGCGACCTTGTCGTTCCCGGGGGCGCCCGCCTGTTCCGAGATCCGCCCCCACCGATCGACGGGCTGGGCGGCTACTGGACGTTCACCTGGGACCAGGGGATGACGTGGGTCGAGGAGGCGCTGGAGATCCACGTGCATGCCCGGGACCCGTCGAAGCGGGTCGACGCGGTCCCCAGCGAGCGCCACGTCCAGGTCGAGCTGGACGGCCGGGTGGTCGCCGACTCCCGCCGCCCGGTCGCCGTGTTCGAGACCGACCTGCCCACCCGCTGGTACCTCCCGATGGACGACGTCGACCAGGACGTCCTCGTCCCCTCCGCCACCGAGACGGCCTGCCCGTACAAGGGGACGGCCCGGTACTGGTCGGTGCGGGTGGGCGACCGGGCCCACCCCGACCTGGCTTGGAGCTACCCCGATCCGGTGGTGGAGTGCCCGCGGATCAAAGGGCTGCTGGCGTTCTTCAACGAGAAGGTCGACCTGATCGTCGACGGCGTGCGCCAGGAGCGGCCCCGGAGCCCCTGGTCGGACTAAACCGGGTCAGCAGGCGTAGTCGGCGTCGAGCCCGCCGAGCCCGTACTGCACCAGCTCGACCGGCCCGCCGGTGAACGACGCCCGGCACAGGGCGGCGGCGCTGTCGGGATCGCCCGCCCCCGCCACCCAGTTCGGCAGCCAGGGAAGCCACGCCCCGCCGGTGATCACCGCCCACTGGTACCCGGTGGAGTAGATACCGACGCCGGCCACCCTGGCGCTGAGGAAGTCGACCGCGCCCTCGATGGCGGCCAGGTTGAGGGCGGTGTCGGCCGACCAGGAGTTGGCGGTCTCGACGTCCAGCCACCACGTCGCCCGCTGCACCGGGCGCCGGCCGACCTGGGAGGTGGCGTAGTCATAGGCCCGCCGGGCGTCGTTGTAGCCGTAGTCGTAGGCGCAGCCCGCCTCGGCGTCCGGCCCACAGGCCATCGGCGGCGAGGTCGGGTCGTACCAGCTGGCCCGCCTGGCGGCGGGGCCCGGGTTGCCGGTGTTCATGTAGAAGCCGGGGCGGGCCGTCGCCTGGGCGGCCCAGCCGTACTGGGAGGCCAGGCACGGGTTCTCGCCGTAGGCCGCGCCGTCGCTGACGCCGACGATGCCGAAGGCGGCGTCGGCCGGGAGCTCCACCGCGCACTGAGGGTAGGAGACGTCGTAGCCGACGGTCGACGCCAGGGCCGCGGTGGACGAGAGGACCGTCAGGGCCGCGGCCGCGGCCACGACGAGGGGAAGTCGCCGGAATCGCATCGGCGGAGTGTAGGGGTGCGCCCGCCGTCCTCGCCGGGCTGGCCGAGGGTTACCCTGGCCTCGTGGAACGCCTGGGCCTGGTCGGCCTGCCCAATGCCGGCAAGTCGTCGCTGTTCAACGCCCTCACGGGGGCGTCGGTCCCGGTCGCCGCCCATCCCTTTTCGACCACCGAGAGCCACGTCGGCATCGCCCAGGTCCCCGACCCCCGGCTGACCGCGCTGGCCGAGATGTCGAGGTCGAAGAAGGTCGTCTCGGCCACGCTGGAGTTCGTCGACATCGCCGGGCTGGTCGCCGGCTCGTCCACCGGCGAGGGCATGGGCAACCGTTTCCTCGGCGGCATTCGCGAGGTCGACGCCATCGTCATGGTCCTACGGGCCTTCGCCGAAGACAACGTCGTGGGCGGGACCGACCCGCTGGACGACCTTCACACCCTGGAGCTCGAGCTGGTCCTGGCCGACCTGGACTCGGTCGAGAACCAGATCGTCAAGCGCCGGAAGATGGCCCGCCACGACCCGTCGCTCAAGTACGAGGTCGAAGCCATGGAGGCCGCCCTCGCCGCCCTCAACGCCGGCGTCCCCATCTACCGGTCGACCCTCACCGCCGACCAGCGCAACGACCTGCGCTCGACCTTCCTGCTGACGAACAAGCCGGTCCTGGCCGTGGTCAACCTGGGCGAGGACCAGGTGGCCGACGTCGACGAGCTGACCAAGCCGGTGGCCGCCGAGCTGGGCGCCGCCGCCGAGGTGCTCGGGGTGAGCGTGCAGCTGGAGTCCGAGGCGGCCTCGCTCGACGAGGCCGACCGGGTGGAGCTGCTCGAGGGGCTCGGCCTGGGCGAGGGCGCCCTGCCCCGTGTGATCCGGGCCGCCTACCAGCTGCTCGGCCGGCGGACGTTCCTGACCACGGGCGACAAGGAGTCCCGGGCCTGGACGTTCCGGGCGGGGGCCAAGGCGCCCGAGTGCGCGGGCGTGATCCACTCGGACCTGCAGCGGGGGTTCATCCGGGCCGAGGTCATCCGCTGGGACGAGCTGCTCTCGCTGGGGTCGTGGCAGAAGGCGAAGGACGTCGGCCGCCTGCGTGTCGAGGGAAAGGACTACGAGGTCGCCGACGGCGACGTGCTCGAGATCCGCTTCAACGTCTGAGCCGATGAAACCTGCTTGGCTGCTTCGGGACGGGGAGGTGCTCGCCGCCATCGAGGTGACCGAGTCCCGGAAGGAGCGGATGCAGGGGCTCCTCGACCGGGACGCCATCGAAGGGGCCATGCTCATCCGGCCCGCCCGGTCGGTCCACTCTGTCGGCATGCAGTTCACCATCGACGTGGCCTTCTGCACCAAGGAGCTCGTCGTGCTGCGCACGGTCTGCCTCCGGCCTGGGCGCATCACCCGCCCGTCGCTCAAGGGCTGCTGCATCATCGAGGCCGAGGGGGGCGCGTTCGAGCGGTGGAAGCTGCGGCCGGGCGACCAGCTCGAGATCCGGGAGTGAGCGCCGGCCGCCTCGTGCTGGTCGGGACCCCGATAGGGAACCTGGGCGACATCTCCCCACGCGCCGTGGAAGCGCTCCGGACGGCCGACGTGATCGCCTGCGAGGACACCCGTCGCACCCGCGCCCTGCTCTCCCACCTGGGCCTGGCCGGCGGACGGCGGCTGGTCGCCGTCCACGACCACAACGAGGCCGCCGAGGTCCGGAACGTGATCGACCGGCTGGACCGGGGCGAGACCGTGGTGGTGGTGACCGACGCGGGCATGCCCGGGATCTCCGACCCCGGCGAGCGGTTGGTGGCCGCGGCGGCGGGGGCCGGGCTGGCGGTCGAGGTCGTCCCCGGCCCGTCGGCCGTGCTCGCCGCCCTGGTGGTCAGCGGCCTGTCGACCAGCCGGTTCTGCTTCGACGGCTTCCTCCCCCGGAAAGGGTCGGCCCGGTCGCAGCGGCTGGCCGAGCTGGCCGTCGAGCCCAGGACGGTCGTGCTGTTCGAGGCCCCCCACCGGGTGCGGGACGCGGCGGTGGACCTGGCCACCGCCCTGGGCGGGGCGCGGCGAGTGGCGGTGGCCCGGGAGCTGACCAAGCTGCACGAGGAGGTGTGGCGGGGCACGTTGTCGGGCGCGGTCGAGCACCTGGCCGAGCGGGAGCCGCGGGGTGAATACGTCCTCGTGCTCGACGGTGCCCCGCCGCCCGAGCCCGCCGGGGAGGCGGACGTCGAGGTCGCCCTGCGCAGCAGGCTGGCCGCCGGGGTGGGCAAGAAGGCGGCGGTGGCCGAGGTGGCCGGAGCGCTGCGGGTCCCCAAGCGGCTCGTCTACGACGTGGCCCTGCGGGTTTACTCGGGCACGTAGTGGCGGATGCCGTCGGCCGGGTCGATCCACACCCGCATGAGCCGCCCCGACGACGGGTCGCGGAACAGCTCGTCGGTCCGGGTCCAGTCGGCCGCCGGCACGCTGGCCTCGCCGTGCCGCCGCAGGTTCAACCAGCCGACCACGCCCACCACCAGGACGACGAGCAGGATCACCAGGCCGATCAACGGGGCCCGACGATCACCGCGGTCCCGTACGCCACGATCTCGGTCATCGACTGGCCGATCTCCGACGAGTCGAACCGCATGCCCACGACCGCGTTGGCCCCCATGAGCTTGGCGTTCTCGACCATGCGGTCGATGGCGTGGCGGCGGCTGTCCTCGAGCAGCTCGGTGTACTGGTGGACCTCCCCGCCGGCGATGGACTTGAACGCGGCGCCGATCCCCTTGATCGCCCCCATGCTGCGGACGATGAGGCCGAAGCAGCTGCCGACGTAGCGCTCGGTCCGCCAGTCCGGGAAGTCGAACGCGGTGGTGATCGGGATGCTCTCGGGGACGGCCCCGGCCGAGCGGCCCTGCGTCTCCGGCTGCCATTCGCTCATAACCCGAGAGGGTACGCCGGGCGCCGTCGGTAGGGTACGAGCCGTGGCCCGCTTCTACGCGACGACGCCGATCTACTACGTCAACGACGCGCCCCACATCGGCCACGCCTACACGACCGTCATCGGCGACGCCGTCTCCCGCTGGCACCGGCTGCTGGGCGACGACGTCCTGTTCCTGACTGGCACCGACGAGTACGGCCTGAAGAACCAGCAGGCGGCGGAGGCGCAAGGCGTCCACCCGCAGGAGCTCGCCGACCGGAACAGCCAGCGCTTCCGGGACGCCTGGGACCTGCTCGATGTCGACTACGACGACTTCATCCGGACCACCCAGGACCGCCACCGGGTGGCGGTGCAGAAGTTCCTGCAGGCCGTCTACGACCACGGCGACATCGAGAAGGACACCTACGAGGGCCTGTACTGCGTCTCGTGCGAGGCCTATTACACCGAGGACGAGCTGGTCGACGGCAACTGCCCGATCCACGGGCGGCCGGTCCAGCGCATGCAGGAGACCAACTGGTTCTTCCGGCTGTCGCGGTACGAGCAGCGCCTCCTCGACTGGTACGAGGCCCATCCCGACGCGGTGATCCCGGCCACCCGTCGCAACGAGGTGCTGGGCTTCATCCGGTCCGGCCTGCGCGACATCTCCATCAGCCGCGGCGCCTTCGACTGGGGGGTCCCGCTGCCCTGGGACCCCGAGCAGGTGGCCTGGGTGTGGTTCGACGCCCTGCCCAACTACCTCACCGCGGTCGGCTACGGCGACGACCCTGAACGCTTCGCCACGTGGTGGCCGGCCGACTACCACCTCATCGGCAAGGACATCGTCCGGTTCCACGCCGTCTACTGGCCGGCCATGCTGATGGCCGCCGGGCTGGAGCCGCCCCGCTGCGTGGCCACCCACGGGTGGCTGCTGGTGAAGGGCGAGAAGATGTCCAAGACCCGGCTGAACCAGATCGCCCCGGCCCAGCTGGTCGAGGACTTCGGGGTGGACCCGGTCCGCTACCACTTCCTGCGGGAGGTCCCCTTCGGCCCCGACGGGGACTTCTCTTACGAGGGCATGGTCTCCCGGTACAACTCCGACCTGGCCAACAACCTGGGCAACCTGTTGTCCCGGGTGGCCACCGTCGTGGGCAGCAAGTGCGGGGGCATCGGCCCCGCGGCGGCCGGGGACAGCCCGCTCGCCGCGGTGGCCGAGCGGGTCTACTCGGACGCGGCCGGGGCGTGGGACCGGCTCGCTCCGGCGGACGCCTTGGACGCCACCTGGCAGCTCATCCGTGAGGCCAACGCCTACCTGGAGGCCAACGAGCCGTGGAAGGCCGAGCCCGGACCGGAGGTCGACATCGTCCTCGGCTCGGCCGTCGAGGCCCTGCGGATCGTCGCCGTCCTGGCCTGCCCCGCGTTGCCCTCTGCCACCGCG
>DATJHJ010000099.1:0-9500 GCA_035494015.1 Acidimicrobiales bacterium | reverse complement strand
CAGACGGTGGCCGAGGGCGCCGGCTTCTCGGTGGTGCGGGAGTACGTCGGGCACGGCATCGGCCGGGCCATGCATGAGGAGCCCCAGGTGCCGAACTACGGCGAGCCCGGGCGGGGGCTGAAGCTCAAGGTGGGCCATGCGCTGGCCGTCGAGCCCATGGTGAACCTGGGCAGCGCCGACACCCAGCTCAACGAGGACGGCTGGACGGTCGTCACCGCCGACGGCCGACTGTCGGCTCACTTCGAGCACTCGATCGCCGTCACCGACGACGGCCCGGAGGTCCTCACCGTCCTCGACTTGCGCCGGGCAGGGCAGATCGGGCGGCCGGCCGCGCGCCGACCCCCGGGAACCGAACGCCCCGAATTGCGTTACTCTATCCACCTGTCCCCCGGCAGTTTGCTGGTCGACACGCGTCGTCAGGAGAAAATCACCTGCCCAAGCCCAAGGAAGACGCCATCGTGATGGAAGGCACGGTCGTCGAGCCGCTGCCCAACGCCATGTTCCGCGTCGAGCTGGAGAACGGACACAAGGTACTCGCGCACATCTCGGGCAAGATGCGGATGCACTACATCCGGATCCTGCCGGGCGACCGGGTGCAGGTGGAACTCACGCCGTACGACATCAGTCGTGGGCGCATCACCTACCGCTACAAGTAGAGGCAGCCACATTGAAAGTCTGCCGATGAAAGTCAAGCCCAGCGTCAAGAAGATCTGTGAGCGCTGCAAGGTCATCCGCCGGGAGGGCAAGGTCATGGTGATCTGTTCCAATCCCCGCCACAAGCAGCGGCAGGGGTGAGTCGAGTGAGCGCAGCGAACGAGACGTGGCCGGAGCGGATCTCTGAGCGGGCAATCTGATGGCGCGCATCTCGGGAGTCGACATTCCCCGCGAGAAGCGGCTGGAGATCGCTCTCACCTACATCCTCGGGATCGGCCGGACCACCGCCACCCAGGTCTGCCTGGCGACCGGGATCGATCCCAACACGCGTGTTCGCGACCTCACCGAAGAGGAGGTCGCCCAGCTCCGCACCCACATCGACGCCAACCTGAAGGTCGAAGGTGACCTGCGCCGCGACGTGGCCCAGGACATCAAGCGCAAGATCGAGATCGGCTGCTACCAGGGCATCCGCCACCGCCGGGGCCTGCCCGTGCGCGGCCAGCGGACCCACACCAACGCCCGTACCCGCAAGGGCCCGAAGAAGACCGTGGCCGGCAAGAAGAAGGTTCGCAAGTAATGCCGAAGCCCAAGCCGGGAGGCCGGCGGCCCAAGAAGCGCGAGCGGAAGAACGTCAGCTACGGCGTCGCCCACATCAAGAGCTCGTTCAACAACACGATCATCTCGATCAGCGACATGGAAGGCAACGTCCTGGCCTGGGCGTCGGCCGGCAACGTCGGCTTCAAGGGCTCCCGCAAGTCCACCCCCTTCGCCGCCCAGCTGGCCGCCGAGGCGTGTGGGCGACGAGCCATGGAGCACGGCATCCGCAAGGTCGACGTGCTGGTCAAGGGCCCCGGCTCGGGCCGGGAGACGGCCATCCGGTCCCTGCAGAACACCGGGATCGAGGTCTCCGGCATCAAGGACCTCACCCCCATCCCCCACAACGGCTGCCGCCCCCCGAAGCGCCGGAGGGTCTGAGACATGGCTAGGTACACCGGTCCGGTCTGCCGCCTCTGCCGGCGGGAGAAGATGAAGCTGTTCTTGAAGGGCCCGAAGTGCGACTCGATGAAGTGCCCGATCGAGCGCCGGCCCTACCCGCCCGGGATGCACGGCCGCGGCCGCATCCGGGAGTCGGAGTACATGCTCCAGCTGCGGGAGAAGCAGAAGGCCCGCCGCATCTACGGCGTGCTCGAGAAGCAGTTCCGCAACATGTACAAGGAGGCCAACCGCCAGGACGGCATCACCGGCGAGAACCTCCTGCGCATGCTCGAACAGCGCCTCGACAACGTCGCCTTCCGGGCCGGCTGGGGCTCCAGCCGCAACCAGGCCCGCCAGTTCGTCCGCCACGGCCACGTCAACGTCAACGGCCGCCGCGTCACCATCCCCAGCTACCAGGTGCGCAAGGGTGACGTCGTGGAGATCCGGGAGAAGTCCCGGTCCATGATCGTCCTGCGCCACAACCTGGACACGCTCGACCGCATCAAGCCGCCCTGGCTGGAAGTCGGCGGCGAGGGCTTCTCGGCCACCGTGCGCGACCTGCCCCTCCGGGAGCACATCGACGTCCCGGTCCGGGAGTCCCTCATCGTCGAGCTCTACTCGAAGTAGGAAAGAAGCCAATGCTCATCATTCAGCGCCCCTCTGTCGAAGCTCTCGGCGAGCAGGAGGGCGACCGCCAGCGGTTCAGCATCTCGCCCCTGGAGCCCGGCTTCGGGCACACCCTGGGCAACTCGCTACGGCGAACCCTGCTCTCGTCCATCCCCGGCGCCGCCGTCACGTCCATCCGGTTCGACGACGTCCTCCACGAGTTCACCACCATCCCGGGGGTGAAGGAGGACGTCACCGACATCATGCTCAACCTGAAGGATCTGGTCCTGCGGGTCGAGTCCGACGAGCCGGTCACGCTGCGCCTCGACGCCCGCGGCCCCGGCGAGGTCACCGCCCGTGACCTGCAGCCCCACGCCGACGTCGAGATCCTGAACCCCGAGATGCACATCGCCACCCTGTCGCAGAAGGCCCGCCTGGCCCTCGACATCACCGTCGAGCGGGGCCGGGGCTACGTGTCGGCCGACAAGAACAAGAAGTCGTCGGTCATCGGGGTCATCCCCATCGACTCGATCTTTTCGCCCGTCCGCCGGGTGGCGTTCGCGGTGGAGCCCACCCGGGTCGAGCAGGCCACCAACTACGACAAGCTGACGCTCGACATCGAGACCGACGGGTCCATCTCGCCCCGGGAGGCCCTGGCCTCGGCCGGCGCCACCCTGCGCTCGCTGATCACCCTGGTGGCCGAGATGAGCGACGCCCCCCGGGCCCTCGAGCTCGGCGACGTCGGCGCCTTGGGCAGCGGGTCCCCGGACCTGGACCTGGCCATCGAGGAGCTCGACCTGTCCGAGCGGCCCCGGAACTGCCTCAAGCGGGCCCAGATCAACACCGTGGGCGAGCTGGTCAACAAGACCGAGGAAGACCTGCTGGCCATCACCAACTTCGGCCAGAAGTCGCTCGACGAGGTGCTGCAGAAGCTCGACGAGCGGGGCCTGGCCCTGCGCTCGAAGGGGGCGTAGCCGCCATGCCGGGCACGCCCACCAAGAGCAAGCGGTTCGGGGGCAGCGCCGCCCACCAGCGGTTGCTGTTCGCCAACATGGCCGCCTCGCTGTTCGCGGCCGAGGGCATCGTGACCACCGAGGCCAAGGCCAAGGCCCTGCGGCCGATCGCCGAGAAGCTGATCACCAAGGCCCGCAAGGGCGGCGTGCACAACCACCGGCAGGTGGTCGCCTACATGGGCGACAAGGACATGGCCCACAAGCTGTTCGAGGAGATCGGGCCCCGCTACGAGGCCCGGCCCGGCGGCTACACCCGGATCCTCAAGCTCGGCCCCCGCCACGGTGACAACGCGCCGATGGCCCGCATCGAACTGGTCTAGCCCGCCACCCGTGCGGGTGAAGCTCACCACCGGACCCGTGAGGGTCCGCATGACGGTCGCCTACGACGGGACGAACTTTCACGGGTTCTCGGAGAACCGCAACGTCCGCACCGTCGGGGGCGAGCTGGGCCGTGCCGTCGAGACGGTCCTAGGCCAGCCGGTCAACCTGATCGTCGCCGGGCGTACCGACCGCGGGGTCCACGCCTGGGGCCAGGTCGTCACCTTCGACGTGGCCGAGGCGGAGCCCGACCTGCTCCGGCTGCAGCGCCACCTGAACGCCATGCTGGGGCCGGAGATCGTGGTCCGGGCGGCCGTGGTGGCCCCGCCGTGGTTCAACGCCCGCCGCTCGGCCCTGGCCCGCCGGTACCGCTACACCGTGCTCAACCGGCCCGTCCCCGACCCGTTCCTGGCCGCCACCACCTGGCACGTGGACGAGCCCCTCGACCTCGCCGCCCTCCGGCTGGCCTGTGACCCGATCATCGGCGAGCACGACTTCTCGTCGTTCTGCCGGGTGCCCAAGCGGATCCCCGACGCCAGCCTGGTCCGCCTGGTCTACGACGCGTCATGGCACGACCTGGGCGACGGGCTGCTGCGCTTCGACATCGACGCCAGCTCGTTCTGCCAGCAGATGGTCCGGGCCCTGGTCGGGACCATGGTCCCCATGGGCCTGGGCCGCCGGCGGGCGGGGGAGATGGCCGCCCTGCTCCGGGCACGGTCACGGGCCGGCGCCAACCAGGTGGCGCCGGCCCGCGGCCTGTGTCTGTGGGAGGTCGTGTACCCGCCCGACGACCCCGCCGCTCCCGACGATCTGGCTGCAGTTACCCGGCAATACGGGGGTTAACTGCAGCCAAAACGGGGGGGGGGGGTTACTGCTTGACGGCCTGGACGTTGAACTCCAGGCGGATCTTGCGCCCGACCAGCACACCGCCGGTCTCCAGGGCCACGTTCCAGGTCAGGCCCCAGTCCTCACGGTCGATCTCGGCGCTGGCCGAGAAGCCGAGGCGCTGGCCGCCCCACGGGTCGGGCTGGGCCCCCTCGAACTCCACGTCCAGGGTGACGGGGCGGGTGACGTCCTTGATGGTGAGGTCACCGGTGACCTTGGCCGTGCCGTCCCGGTTGAACGAGACGTCCGTGCTCCGGAAGGTGATCGTCGGGTACTTCTCGACGTCGAGGAAGTCGCCGCCCCGGAGGTGCCCGTCGCGGTTCTCGTCGGCCGTGGACACGCTGGCCGTCTGGATCGTGACCTCGACCGAGGACGCCTCGGGGTCGTCGCCGATGACGATCTGACCCTCGAAGTCGGTGAAGCGGCCCCGCACCTTGGTGATCATCAGGTGGCGACCGACGAACTCGACCGTGGTGTGCCCGCGGTCGATGGCGTAGGTGCCGGCCTCGGGGATGGTGACTCCCTGGTACTCACGAACTGCGGTCGTGGCCATCGTCAGGCTCCTTTCCGCCGCTTTCGGGCGGGATAGATGAGGGTTCAACTACTTAGTTGAACTCTACAACAGATCTCGACCAGAAGCATTCCCGCCCCCGGTAGCGGGGCTGCGCTCAGTGACGCGCCGTCGCCACTGCCGCCGGTTCGGCGGCTACCTCGGGGGCGGGGGCGGCCGCCGCCACCTCGTCGGTCAGCCGCTCGGCCACCGACGCCAGTTCGCCGTACAGATCCTGCAGCTCCCGGCGCAGCTCGGCCTCCCGCTCGGGCCAACCCTCGTGGGCGGCCTGGTCGGCCTGGCGGGCCAACTCGACGATCTCCAGCTCGAGCCCCACGGCGTGGTCCTGCAGGTGCGGTGCGACGTCGACCATGGCTTTCTCCTCTCTGACGGTCCGCTGCTCGACCCGCGGGCCCACAGACGATCCCGCCGCGCTTGTACCCGCAACGTCGCCCGTTCATGCGCGCGTCGCGCTACGCTCCCAAACACATGTTCGACTTGAACGACCGGCAGCGCCTGGCCGTGGAGCACGAGGGTGGGCCGCTGCTGGTCCTTGCCGGCGCGGGGAGCGGCAAGACGGGCACCCTGGCCCACCGCATGGCCCACCTGCTGCGCCATGGCGCCCAGCCCGAGCGAATGTGCCTGATGACGTTCAGCCGGCGGGCGGCCCAGGAGCTGCTGAACCGGGCCGGTCGCCTCTCCGATCGGCGGTCCGCCGGCCGCATCTGGGGGGGCACGTTCCATTCCGTGGCCAACCGGGTGCTCCGGCTGCACGGTCGCCGCCTCGGCCTCGACCCCGGCTTCAGCATCCTCGACCAGGCCGACGTGGCCGAGCTGCTGGGCATGGTCCGCTCCGACCTCGGGCTCCACCACAACGCCGGCGGTGCCTCCGGCCCGGCCCGCCGGTCGCCCCGGGCCTCCACGCTGGCCTCCATCTACGACCGGGTGGTCAACACCGGGGAGCGGCTCCCGGTGGTGCTCGACCGGTGGTTCCCGTGGTGCGCGAGCGAGGCCGACGGGGTGCGCGCCGTGTTCGAGGCGTACACGGTGCGCAAGCGCGAGCGCCAGCTCCTCGACTACGACGACCTGCTGCTGTGCTGGCGGGCCCTGGGCGCGGTCCCCGGCCTGCTTGAGCAGATGTTCGACCACGTCCTGGTCGACGAGTACCAGGACACGAACACCCTGCAGGCCGACATCCTGGCCCTGCTGCGGCCCGGCGGCGCCGGGCTGACCGTGGTGGGCGACGACGCCCAGGCCATCTACGGCTTCCGGGCCGCCAGCAGCCGCAACATCCTGGCCTTCCCGGACCGGTTCCCGGGCACCACCGTGGTCCGCCTGGAGCAGAACTACCGGTCGACACCGCCCATCGTGGCCGTGGCCAACGCGGTCATGGCCGAGGCCACGGTCGGGACGGCCATGGACAAGGTGCTGTGGTCGGACCGCACGGGCCGGCGCCGCCCGGTCCTGCGCACCTGCGGGGACGAAGAGGCGGAGGCGGCCGCGGTCTGTGACTCGGTGCTGGCCCATCGCGATGCCGGCGTCGCCCTCCACGACCAGGCGGTGCTGTTCCGGGCCTCCCACCACTCGGACCTGCTCGAGCTCCACCTGACCCGGCGCAACGTCCCGTACGTGAAATACGGCGGGCTGAAGTTCCTGGAAGCGGCCCACGTGAAGGATCTCCTGGCCCTGCTGCGGGTCCTCGACAATCCCTTCGACGAGCTGGCCTGGTTCCGCACCCTCCAGCTGCTGGAGGGCGTGGGGGCGGCTACGGCCCGGCGGGTCATGGGCGAGCTGGACACGGCCCGGGGCGGAGACCCGGCGGTCACGCCCCTGGCCCGGCTCCTCGCCGCCCCGCCCCGCGTGCCGGCGGCGGCCCGGGAGGAGCTGGCCGGGCTGCGGGCCGCCCTGGCCGACTGCGCCGACGGCTCCCTTCCCGGCGGCGCCACCCCGCCGCCGGCGGTGCAGGTCGAGCGGCTGCGGCGGTGGCTCGGCCCGATCGTGGAGCGCACCTACGACAGCGTGCCGGCCCGGCTGGCCGACCTTGAGCAGCTGGAGGGGGTGGCGGCCGCCGCCCCGTCCCGGGGCCGGTTCGTCGGCGACCTCACGCTGGACCCGCCGTCGTCAACCGCCGACCTAGCCGGCCCGCCGCTGCTCGACGAGGACTGGCTGGTCCTGTCCACCGTCCACTCGGCCAAGGGCGGGGAGTGGGAGGTCATCCACGTCCTGCACGCCAGCGACGGAATGTTCCCCTCCGACATGGCCACCGGCGACATCGAGGGCATCGAGGAGGAGCGGCGGCTCATGTACGTCGCCGTCACCCGGGCCCGCTCGGTCCTGGAGGTCAACGTCCCCCTGCGGTACCACCACCGCAAGCGCCCCCTAGCCGACGCCCACAGCTTGGCCCAGGCCAGCCGGTTCCTGTCGCCTGCGGTCCGGTCGCTGATGGACGAGGCCCACGTCGAGGGGCGGCCCGAGTACGACGACGCCGCCCTCGACGGGGCCGCCGGCGGGGTGGTCGAAGGCGGCCTGGCTGCGGTCGACGGAATGCTGGCCGGCCTCTGGAGGTGAAAGCTGAACACTGTTAACCTGACGCCGTGACTGCGACTGCGCTGGGGACCCGGGTCGACTGGTCGGCGGCACGAGCGGCGGTGGCCAAGGCCGGCCCCCGGTTCAGCGCCCTGATCCGCGCCGCCCAAAAGCCGGACGCCCCGGCCTTGGGCGCGTGGGACGTGACCGAGGTGGCGCAGCACGTCTCCCACGCCGCCGACGTGGTCCATGCCATGACCCAGGGCGGCGGCAACCTGCTCGAGGACATCTGGGACATGCCCAACCTGACCAGGGTGATGGTCGCCGGGGAGGGCCACCGCCCCCTCGGCGAGATCGCCGACCGGCTGGACGAGAGCCTGGCCCGCCTGCTGGCCGCCCTGGAAACGGCGGAGAAGGCGGGTGAGGACGCGTCTCGGGTGTGGATCGTGGCCGGCACCCAGCTGCCGATGTCCAGCCTGACCTGCCACATCCTGAACGAGCTGACCGTCCACGGCTGGGACATCGCCCGGGCCGAGGGCGTACCGTGGCCGATCGAGCGCAGCCACGCGGCCATGATCGTGGACGGGTTCATCTACCCCTCGCTGAACGCCCTGGGCCGAGCCATGGTCAGCGACGCGGGGGCGAGCAAAAGGGCCCGCTTCCAGGTCCGGCTGCGGGGCACCGACAGCACGTCCTGGCTGCGCTTCGCCAACGGCGACTTCTCGGTCGAGAACTCGCCCCAGGGCCCGGTCGACGTCCACCTGTCGGTCGACCCCGAGGCCTACCTGCTGGTGGCGTGGGCCCGGATCAGCCAGTGGCCGGCCATCGGCAAGGGCAAGATGCTGGCGTGGGGGCGCAAGCCCTGGCTGGGCCTCCAGCTGCGCTCCTGGCTCCGGAATCCGTAAACCCGACTACACTCTTCCCCCGGTGCGCACCTTCTCCCCAAAACCATCGGACGTCCAGCGCGCCTGGCACCTGGTCGACGCCGAGGGCCTGGTCCTCGGGCGCATGTCGTCCGAGGTGGCCCGGCTGCTGCGCGGCAAGCACAATCCCAACTTCGCCCCCCACATGGACACGGGTGACCACGTGATCGTGGTCAACGCCTCCAAGGTCGTGCTGACCTCGAACAAGGAGGCCAAGAAGGTCGCCTACCGCCACTCGGGTTACCCGGGCGGCCTGAAGCAGCGGTCCTACACCGAGATGATGAGCGAGCGGCCGGAGGAAATGGTGCGCAAGGCGGTCCGGGGCATGCTGCCCAAGGGCCCCCTCGGCCGCGCCATGCTCAAGAAGCTCAAGGTGTACGCCGGGCCGACCCATCCCCACGCCGCCCAGCTGCCCGAGCCCCTCGCCCTCGCCGGCGCCGTCGCTCGCGAGCGCGGCCAGTAACAAGGAACTTCGTGCCCAAGCCTCTCACCCAGTCCACCGGCCGTCGCAAGGAAGCGGTGGCCCGCGTGCGCATCCGCCCCGGCACCGGCGTCATCACCGTCAACAAGCGCCCGATCGAGAACTACTTCCCGTCGGAGACGCACCGGATGATCGTCACCGAGCCGCTGCGGCTGACCACGCTCAACGAGACGTACGACGTGGACGCCACCATGGACGGCGGCGGCATCTCGGGCCAGGCCGGCGCCCTGCGCCTCGGGATCGCCCGCGGCCTGGTCAACCTGGACGAGGAGCTGCGGTCGACCCTCAAGCGCGCCGGGTTCCTCACCCGTGACGCCCGTGAGAAGGAAAGCAAGAAGTACGGCCTGAAAAAGGCCCGGAAGGCCCCCCAGTACTCCAAGCGATAAGCGGAGGCGGTCCTCGGTGACCCTCCGGTTCGGTACTGACGGCGTCCGCGGTGTGGCCAACGCCGAGCTGACGCCCGAACTGGTTCTCGCCCTCGGCCGGGCCGCAGCCCGGGTGATCGGCCAGGGCCCGAGCGGCCACCCGAGCGGGGGACAGGGCCCGAGCGGCCCCCTGAGCGGGGGACA
>DATJHJ010000098.1:0-7536 GCA_035494015.1 Acidimicrobiales bacterium | reverse complement strand
ACATGCGCCAGCACCTGGACTCCTTCACCCTGGCCGACATGGTGTCCCGCTCCCGCGGCCAAGGCCCCAGCGGCCCGCCCACCGCGCCCAGCTTCGCCGACGAGGCGGCCGTCCTGGCCCTCGGCCAGCCGGCGGCCAACTGAGCTTTCGCCTTCTCCGGAAATAGGCATCCCGCGCCGCCGCCGGCGCCGAACAGGGGTTGCATCCGGCCCACCGTGAGCCGGAGGGAGGGGAGGAAGCACCATGGAAACGCAGAACCGCAAGAACCGCCGCCGGGTGTTCGTCGCCATGACGTCGGCGTTCCTCGCCGTGACCGCCTGGGCCCCCGCCTGGGCGTGCGTCGTCTACATCCAGAAACCCGGCCACTAGCCGGCGACGCCCGCCCCCCGGGGCCGCCGCACATTTCCGTGGCGGCCCGGGGGGCGCGGGCGTAGCGTTCCCCGCATGGGGATCGCGATGGAGTTACTACCGTCGGCGCTCGCGGTCGATCCAGGGCGCTTGGGCACGATGCAGGTCCACCTGACGAACACCGGGCCGGACCCGTGCGAAGTGGCCGTGGCCGTGCCCGCCGGCCAGCGGGACTGGTCCTGGGTGCACCCCGAGTCGGTGGGGATCGGGCCGGGAGAGGAGTCGGTCGTCGCCGTCTTCTTCAAACCCCAGTGTGGGCCTAACCCGACGGCCGGGTCCCACACCGTGGCCGTCGTGGCCCAAGCCTCCGGGGAGCCGGCGCCGTCGGCCACCGGCCAGGGCCGGATCGACGTCGGGCCGTGGGTGGACGCCGCCGGGATCCTCGACCCGATGGTCGCCCACGACGTGATGGGGCACACGTACACGTTCAACCTCGAGAACCGCGGCAACGTCCCCATCCAGGCCACGCTCAGCACCGACGACCCCTCGGGCGCCCTGCAGGTCGACGTGCAACCGACCCAGGTCCGGGCCGACCCCGGCGAGACGGCGACGGCGATCGTCCGGGTCCAGGCCCGCAAGAAGCTCAAGAAGGGCGAGCAGCGCTACCGGGTCTGCGTGCTGGCCAAGGTGGAGGGGGGCTCCGAGCTGCGCATCGAGGGGGCCTTCTACCAGCGAGGCGTCAAAGGGCTGAAGTAGCCGTCGCTACGGCAGCCGTCGCCTCTAGATCGGGCGGAGGGACGGGTCGTTGGCCTTGGCCGTCTCTTCGGGACGCAGGCCCCGGAAGGTGGCCTTGGGGTCGACCTGGGCCAGGTCGGCCACGTCGACCAGGCGGACGTCGGGCCGGGCGCCGAGGGCCTGCAGCTGCGCCGGCCCACCCTTGACGACGACGCCGAAGACGATGGCCGAGTCGGGGGCGAAGTTCTTGACCGCCTTGTCCAGCCGGGCGATCTCGGATTGGTAGAAGGACTTGAACGCAGGGTCGTCCACCGTGGGGAGCAGCTTGCTGATCTCGTCGCGCTCGCTGCGGGTGGCGTCGGTCTGGGCCTTGGCCCAAGTGGCCAGGTCGGTGGTCACGAACGCCGGGGCCACGCCGGGCGGGGCGACCAGCAGGCCCATTATCGGCAGCGAGCCGGCGACGGCCTTGGCCTGCGTCTCCGTCGAGTACTTGTTCAGCGAGACGACCGCCACCCGGTCCTCCTTGAGGGCGGCCAGGGCCTGGCGCCGGTTGGCGATGTAGCCGGGCAGCTCCACGCCGGGGAGCGGGCCGAGGTCCGTCGTCATCGTCGGCTTGGCCTGGAGCTCGGGGGGAGGGGCGGCCGTGACGTGGGGCGCCGGGCCGGGGAGGTCGTGGAGGGCCCGCAGGCTCAGCACCAGGGTCACGGCCAGGACCAGGAGGAAGAACGCCGCCCCCAGGGCCCGGACCGTCCACACCGCGGCCTGGTGGTCCTGGTCTTCCGGGAGAGACATCCGCCCGGTGTCGTACCGGGTGTCACCGTAGGGGTACAAGCACGGCCTCCAGGTCGGGGGGCAGGGGGGACTCGAAGCGGCACCGCTCGCCAGTGCCCGGATGGTCGAACGCCAGCACCGCGGCATGCAGGAACGGTCGGGCGGCGCCGAGCGAGCGGCGGTTGTCGCCGTAGCGGGTGTCGCCGCCGACAGGGTGGCCGATGGCGGCGAGATGGACGCGGACCTGATGGGTCCGGCCCGTCTCCAGGCGGCACTCGACCAGGGTCACGGCCTCGGGCGCGGCGTAGCGGGCCACGACCCGGTAGTGGGTGCGGGCCGGGCGGCCACCGGCGACGACCGCCATGCGGGTGCGGTCGCCCGAGCTGCGGCCCATGGGGGCGTCGACCACCCCGGCGTCGGTGGCCACCGCGCCCCGGACCAGGGCCAGGTAGCGGCGCTCGACGGTCCGGGCGGCCAGCTGGGCCACGAGGGACTCGTAGGCCGCGGCCGTGCGAGCCACGACCAGCAGGCCGGAGGTCCCCTTGTCCAGGCGGTGGACGATCCCCGGCCGGTCCGGGTTGCCTGCCGCGGCGAGGTCGGGGAACCGCCCGAGCAGGGCCTGGACCAGCGTTCCCGTGGCCTGGCCTGCCCCCGGGTGCACGACGAGGCCGGGGGGCTTGTCCACCACGATCACCTGCTCGTCGGCGTGGACGACGTCCAGGTCGCCGCCCACCTCGCCGGTGAGACCGGGGCGCGGGCCGCGAGGGGGCAGGGCGACCTCCAGCTCCTGGCCGCCCACCACCCGCCGGGCCCGGGTGCCCTCCGGCCGGCCGGCCAGGCGGACGGCGCCGGAGGCGATCAGCTCGGAGGCCTCGGCGCGGGCCAGGTCCCAGAGCAGGCAGAGGACCCGGTCCAGGCGCTCACCGTCGAGCGTCTCCGGGATGGAAATCCGTTCGAGCGTGGCGGCCTTCGCCGCCGGCCGCTCCGTCACTTCTTGGCCCAGCTGGCCCACAGCAGGAGCAGGCAGCCGCACGTGATGGCCGAGTCGGCCAGGTTGAACACCGGCCAGAACCGCAGGTCGACGAAGTCCACCACCGCCCCCCGCAGGAACCCGGGCGACCGGAAGACCCGGTCGATCACGTTGCCGAACGCCCCGCCGAGGACGAGACCGAGGGCCACGGCGACGGGGAGGTGCTCGGTGGCCGAGCCGGTGGTGACCATGACGACGACCAGGACCAGGGCGCCCACGGCCAGGAAGGGCACGACGGCGCCCCCCAGGCCGAAGGCGGCGGCCTTGTTGTGGGTCAGGGCGAGCCGGACGCCGCCGACCAGGTCGATCGGGCCGTCGGCCAGGGCCGAGGTGGCCCACTGCTTGGTGACGACATCGAGGAGCAGGACGCCGGCGGCGACGGCCAGCACCAGCCGGGTGCGCCGGCCTGTGGTCCGTGGTTCGGCGGTCGCGGGTCCGGTCCCCCGCCCCCGCGGGCTCCTAGCGACGCGACAGCCCCCCGCTCTTGCACGCCACGCACAGCGAGGCGTACGGCAGGGCCTTGAGCCGGGCCTTGGGGATGGGGTTCCCGCACCGCTCGCACACGCCGTACGTGCCGGCGTCCATCTTGGCCAGGGCCCGGTCGATCTCGTCCACCGCGGCCCGGGCCTGGGCGCTGAGGGCCAGATCCCGCTCCCGTTCGACGTTCAGCGTGTCGCCCTCACCGGACTCCTCGTCGAACTGGATGTCGCCCGGCTCCATGTCCTCGGCCAGGGCCTCGGCATCCATGCGCAGCGACTCGGCCTGGTCGACGTACTCGGCCCGCTCGGCCACAAGCTGGGCCCGCTGCTCGACCAGGAAGCGGTCGGGGGCCGGGCCGTCGGGGGCCGATTTCACCCCGCCGGCGGCCCGCGACGAGGCCTTGGCGGTGGTCGGGGTGGCGGGTGCTGCTTTGGTGGCTTTCGTCATGTCAGGCGGCTCCTGGAGCGCGACGGGACGGAATTCTACCAGTGGCCCCCGGACTACGGCCGGACCTCCGGGGGCGCTAGAGCCGGCCCTGGTGCGCCGTCGGGGCGCTGTTGGCCCCGGGCCGGGCCGCGGCGGCTACCCGCTCGAGCTGGGCCCGGAAGGCGTCCAGGTCGACCCCGGCGAGCTTGAACTGCTTGGCCCGGCTGCTCGGCCCGCTGACCAGCTCGACCTGGGCCGCCTTGACCCCGAACGTCTCGGCCAGCAGGTCGGCGGTGGCGGAGTTGGCCCGGCCCCCCTCGGGGGCGGCAGCCACCCGCACCTTGAGGGCGGCCCCGTGGCGGCCGACCACCGCCGAGCGCCCGGCGCCCGGCTGGACGTGGACGTGGAGGACGACGGCGTCCTCGCCCTCGGTGCGGAACAGGTCGTCGACGTGCGACGTGGTCATGACAGCGACGTTACCCGGGCTCAAGCCGGGCCGGTACGGGGTCGACAACCGGGACGACCCGTACGGTGGGAGGCCAGGTGCGACGCGAGACGGTGGGCAGGGGGCGTCGGGTGCTGGCCGTGGTCGCCGCCACCCTGCTGCTGGTCGCCTGCGGCGGTGGCGGTGGCGGTGGGGACCCGGTGGGGGCGGGCGGCGACGACGTGGCCCGCCTGCAACCCGGCGACCGGCCGGTCCGCTTCCGGCTCGACACCTCGGTGACCCCGGAGGAGCAGCGCTTCATCGTCGAGACCCTGGCGTGGGCCCACACCGACCTGGGCGACAGCGGCCCGCTGACCATCCACGTCTACAGCGACATGGACCACTTCGTCGCCGCCTACACCAACGACTTCGCCATCTCGGCCGACGAGGCCCGCCGGCAACTCATGGACGGGCAGACCGCGTTCGAGAGCGGTGGCGGCCACCTGTGGATCTACCTGCCCAACTACGAGGACAACTCGGAGCTCGAGCGGCGCCACGTCCTGTTCCACGAGTACGTGCACACCGTCCAGGACTGGGAGGCCGAGGTCAACTTCCAGAGCGACAAGCCGGAGGAGCGGTCGTTCGTACCCCGATGGATGGTCGAGGGGTGCGCAGAGTACCTCTCGGTCCAGGCCGGCGCGACGCGCCACTTCGTCGATCCCGAGGACGAGCGGGCGCTGGTGGTGGCCGTCGCCAAGACGACGGCCGAGCCCCTGCGCACGTTCGAGACCGGTGGGCAGGCCGAGTTCCTCGGTGGCAGCGGCGACTCCTACATCATCGGCTGGCTCGGGTGCGAGCGGCTGGCCCAGACCCGCGGCCAGGACGCCGTGCTGCACGGCTTCTGGCTGGCCATGGCCCGCGACCGCGACTGGGCCCGGGCTTTCACCGAGACCTTCGGGACATCGCCCGCCGACTTCTACGCCGGGTTCGAGACCTACCGGGGCACCCTGTGAGCTAGGCGGCGGCCACGTCTCGGGTGCAGAACGCGCACACGGTGGCGCCGACCGGGATCGAGCTCAGGCAGTGCGGGCAATCCCTGGTCGTCGACTCCACGTCCGGCTCCGTCTTGCGCCGGGCCATGAGGGCGTTGACCGGCTTGACCACGAAGAAGAAGACGGCGGCGGCGATCAGGACGAACGCGATCAGGTCGTTGATGAACACGCCGTAGGTGAAGTGGCTCTGGCGGATGGTGAAGTCGAGCTTGCTGAAGTCCCGCGTCCCCGGGATGGCGACCAGCGGAGTGAGCAGGTTCTTGACGAACGACTCCACCACGGTCCCGAAGGCGGCACCGATGACCACCGCCACCGCCAGGTCCACCACGTTGCCCCGCAGCACGAAGGCCTTGAAGTCCTTGAGCACGAGCGTCTCCTCTCGTTTTCCGGTCGACGACGCCGGCGCGCCGCTGGCTTACTGTTGACCATGGCCTACGGACCCGTCGACCCCCAACTGGATCTGGTGGCCCTGGAGCACCGGGTCCTGGACCGGTGGCGGGAGACGGGGCTGGTGGAGCAGGTCAAGGCCCTGCGCAAGGGGGCCCCGCCGTGGGTCTTCTACGAGGGCCCGCCGACGGCCAACGGCAAGCCCGGGCTGCACCACGTGTGGGCCCGGGCCTTCAAGGATCTGTTCCCCCGGTTCCAGACCATGCGGGGCCACGACGTCCCCCGCAAGGGTGGCTGGGACTGCCACGGCCTCCCGGTGGAGATCGAGGTCGAGAAGGAGCTGGGCCTCACCAACAAGCACCAGATCGAGGCCTTCGGGATCGCCGAGTTCAACGAGCGTTGCCGGCAGTCGGTGAAGCGGTACGTGCAGGACTGGCAGTCGCTCACCGAGCGGTCCGGGGTGTGGATCGACACCGCCGACGCCTACTGGACGCTGGACAACTCCTACGTCGAGTCGGTGTGGTGGCTCGTGCGCCAGCTCTGGGACAAGGGCCTGCTGTACGAGGGCCACCGGGTCAGCCCGTACTGCCCCCGGTGCGGGACGGCCCTGTCGTCGCACGAGCTGGGCCAGCCTGGCGTCTACCGGGACGTCGTCGACCCCGCCGCCTACGTGCGCTTCCCGGTGCTGGGCAGCGAGGTCGACCTGCTGGTGTGGACGACCACGCCGTGGACGCTCATCTCCAACGTGGCCGCCGCCGTCGGCCCGGCGGTGGAGTACGCGCGGGTCCGGCGGCCGGGGGTCGAGCGCGACGTCGTCCTGGGCCGGGACCGGGTCGAGGCCGTTCTCGGCGCGGCGATCGACGAGGGCTCGGGCGAGGCCCGCTGGGAGGTCGTTTCGAGCCTGCGGGCCGCCGACCTGGAAGGCCTCCGGTACGAGCGGCCGTTCGGCTTCGTGCCCATCGACGGCGATGCCAACCGGGTCGTGGTGGCCGACTTCGTCACCACCGAGGACGGGTCGGGCATCGTGCACCTGGCGCCGGCCTTCGGCGAGGTCGACCGGGAGGTCGGCGACGCGGAGGGGCTCCCCACGCTCAACCCGGTCGACGCCGCCGGGCGCTTCGAGCCGCTGGTCGAGCCGTGGGCCGGGCTGTTCGTGAAGGAGGCCGACGCCGGGATCATCGACGCCCTCCGGGTCGCCGGCCGGCTGGAGAAGGTCGAGCCCTACGAGCACTCCTACCCCCACTGCTGGCGGTGCGGGACACCGCTCATCTACTACGCCAAGACGTCGTGGTTCGCCCGGACGCAGGCCGAGAAGGCCGCGCTCCTGGAGCAGAACGAGGCGATCGCCTGGCACCCCGAGCACATCAAGCACGGCCGCTTCGGCGACTGGCTGGAGAACAACATCGACTGGGCCCTGTCGCGGGACCGCTACTGGGGCACGCCGTTGCCGGTGTGGCGCTGCGCCGGCCCGACCGGAGACGGCACCACGCCCCACGACACCTGCATCGGATCGGTAGCCGAGCTGGCCGAGCTGTCGGGACGCGACCTCTCCGAGCTCGACCTCCACCGGCCCTACGTCGACGAGGTGACCTTTCCCTGCCCGGTCGGCACCTGCGGGGCGGAGGCGACGCGCCTCGAGCCCGTCCTCGACGCCTGGTTCGACTCGGGGTCGATGCCGGCGGCGCAGTTCCACCATCCGTTCGAGGGCGACGGGGTCTTCGAGCACCGGTTCCCGGCCGACTTCATCTGCGAGGCCATCGACCAGACCCGGGGCTGGTTCTACTCCCTCCTGGCCGTGAACACCCTGGTCTTCGGCCGCTCGCCGTACCGCAACGTCGTCTGCCTGGCCCACGTGGTCGACCAGGACGGGGCCAAGATGTCGA
>DATJHJ010000097.1:0-48041 GCA_035494015.1 Acidimicrobiales bacterium | reverse complement strand
GGTGCCGGCGTAGAGGTTCACGGCCTTGTAGTCCTGCACAACCCAGCCGGCCGCGGTCAACATCCCGTCAATCCGGACGCGGGCGCGCTGCTCAGGCAGCAAGCGGTCGTGATCGCTGGAGGTCATCGCCGGCAAGCAGGCTAGGAGACGTACGGTCGGCTGGCGCAACGGCTCGCTGCCGTGAGTAGCTCGTTGGGCAGGAGCTCATGGCACGCTCGTTCTTATCTTATCGGCCGAGCCCCGGCCGGCTGGTTCGATGGCGAGACCTCGTCCAAGGCTGCGGTCGAGGCGTTCTGGTCTGAGCCTGGGCGAGGGACCTGGATGGCCGGGAAACGCTTAGAAGTCCGGCGTAGGTTGCAACCTCACGCAGAAGGGCCGATCCTCCGGACCGGCCCTGACCTGCTCGTACAAGTTGGTTAGTGGCGGGGGCAGGATTTGAACCTGCGACCTTCGGGTTATGAGCCCGACGAGCTACCAGACTGCTCCACCCCGCGGCGGGTGAAGTCCCAGATTACACCTACGCGGTGGCCTTGGTCGTCGGGGTGGTGGTCGGGGCGGGGGCGGCGGTGGCCCTGGCCGCCTGGGTGGCCCGGGTGACGAGATCCTTGGCGTCGTTGGTGGCCTTCTGGTAGCCGGCCAGGTCGCCGTTCTTGAGGGCGGCGTCGGCGTCGGCGAAGCGGGCCGCGGCCTGGTCCAGGAGGTCGCCGACAGTGGGGGCGACGGTGGTCGGGGTCGTGCCACCCGTCGTGGGGGGCGCGGTCGTCCCCCCACCCGCCGGTGGTGGCGAGGCGGCACCCGCCCCCTGTTGCTCCAACGTGGCCGGCGCGCTGCCCGGGAAGATGACCCCGATCGCCTCCCGCAGCGAGTCGCGCATGACCACCTTGTCGCCGAACACCACGATGACCTTCTTCAGCTGGGGCAGCGGACTGCCCTCGGCCTCGACGTAGAGCGGGCGGATGTAGAGCAGGGACTGTTCGACGGGGATGAGGAGCAGGTTGCCGAGGCGCACCTTGGACCCCGACGTGTTCAGCAGGGTGATCTGCGAAGAGACCTCAGGCGTCTGGTTGATCCGCGAGTTCACCAGCGCCGGCCCGTCGACCTGCCTGCCCCGGGGCATGACGAACGCCTCGAGCTGGCCGTAGTTGTTCGGATCGCTCTTGGCCACCATGAAGGCGCTCAGCACCTTCACGCTGTCGTCCTTGGACCGGGGGACGAAGGGCTGCAGCAGCAGGAAGTCCTCGGTCTGCTCCTCGGGCAAGCGCATGAGCAGGTAGTAGGGGTCCATGCGGGCCTCGCGGGACTGGGTGGCCTGCCCGGCGGCGTTGGTCTGGGGGATGAGCGGGGTGGCGTTGCTGATGGCGCCCGGGGCCTGGGCGATGTCCCATGCGTCGGTGTTGTTGTAGAAGTCACCGGCGTTCGAGATGTGGTAGCGGCCGAACATGTTGGTCTGGACCCGGAACATGTCCTCCGGGTAGCGGAAGTGGGCCCTGAGCTCGGGGTCCACGTTGGTGCCGTCCGTGAACAGCTTGGGGAAGGCCTTCTTGTAGGCCTTGATCATCGGGTCGCCCTGGTCGACGATGTAGAAGGTCATCTTGCCCGTGTAGGAGTCGATAACGACCTTCACCGAGTTGCGGACGTAGTTGAAGTTGGTGTTGAGGTCGCTGGCCGCGTCGAGGCGGGAGGTGTCGGCCGACTGGCTGTACGGGTACCGGCTCGTCGTCGTGTAGGCGTCGTAGATCCACTGGATCCGGTCCTTGTAGATGATCGGGTACGGATCGGAGTCGAACTTGAGGAAGGGGGCGGCCTTGCGGACCCGCTCGTCGATGTCCCGGATGTAGATGGCGCGCGACCTCGAGGTCACGAAGCTGGAGATCATCGGGTTGATGTCGCCGAAGCGCAGGGCGAGGGCGGCGCGGCGCACGAAGGAGTCGATCTTGACCCCGCCGCTCCCGGTGTACGTGGTGGTGTGGTTCGTCCCGTTGGCCTCGGGATAGTCGACTTCCTTCTGGTCGGTGTCGACGATGGCGTAGCCGGCCATGTCCTGGCCGTAGTAGATGGCCGGCTGGGCGGGAACGGGCGTCCCCTGGGGCGGGAGATCCTTCAGCTGCAGGGCGGGCTTCCCATCGGGCTCGACCGCGTTGCTCGGGGTGAGCACTGCGGCATAGCCGTGGGTGTAGACGAGGTGCTGGTTGACCCACGACTGGGACGGGATGCCGCCGATGTTCAGCTCCCGGGCCGAGATCAGCTCCTGGCGCACCCGGCCGTCGACGACGTAGCGGTCCACGTCGACGTCGTTGAACTGGTAAAAGTTCCGGATCTGCTGCAGCTGGTTGTAGGTCTGCTGCAGGATGTTGGGGTCGGGGTCCCAGAGGCGGGCGTTCTCGATGGTGGCGGCGTTGTTGTTGATGTCGGCGGTGGTGACGTTGTTGTCGGCGGCGAAGTCGTTCATCTGGACGTCCCGCAGGTTGAACGCCGCCTTGGTGGCCTTGATGTTGCGGTCGATGTACGGCCGCTCCTTGGTCGACTCCGTCGGCTGGACCCGGAACTGCTGGACGGCGGCGGGGATGGCGGCGCCGACCACGACCGAGACCATGGCCCACAGCCCGACGGCGATCACCGGTAGGACCCAGCCCCGCCGGAAGATGTTGTAGATGAACAGCACGGCGGCGATGAGCGATATCCCGAGCAGCAACCGCATGGCCGGTAGCTGGGCCTTCACGTCGGTGTAGCCCGCCCCCTGGACCACGCCTCGGGTGGCGTACACCAGCTCGTACTTCTGCAGGTAGTAGTCGACCGCCTTGAGCATGGCCAGCACGGCCATGAGCACCGACAGGTGGGCCTTGACCTGCGGCGTGACCTTCTGCATTGGGGTCTGGAACCGGATGCCGCCGTTCAGGTAGTGGGCGACGGCGGTGACGATGGCCACGATCACCAGGGAGGCGAACAGCCAGTCGACCACGAACTTGGCGAAGGGCAGCTGGAAGACGTAGAAGCCGATGTCCTTGTGGAACAGGGCGTCCTTCGACTCGAAGGGGACGTGGTTGCGGAACAGGATCCACGAGCCCCATTGACCGGAGGCGCCCGGCCCGGCGATGAGGGCGAAGGCGCCGGCGATGGCCACGCGCACGAGCCCGGCCCGCGACCCGACGACCTCGTGGTAGCGCTCGATCAGCTGCTCCTCCGGCCCGAGGGGCCGGAAGGTGGGGGCGAGGAGGTCGGCGATGGCCAGGTTGGCCCACAGCAGGGCGAAGAACAGGACGGTGAACAGGCCGCCGAGGGCGAACTTCACCCCGAGCACCGAGCGCCACACCGAGGTGAGGTGCAGCTCGTCGAACCAGAGGTAGTCGGTGTAGAAGCCGGCGATCCCGCGCAGCGAGATGAGGAACAGGAACAGCGCAGCGGCGATGATTACCAGGAGGATGCGACCCCGGGCCGGCCGGCGCCGGCGTCCGGCTATGTCGGTTGGAGCGCGCACACTCTTCCTTCCGGGCCGCGGGCCCTGCTGCGTCTCTCTGTGCTGAGGGTCAGCCTAGGTCGGTGCGGCGGGGAGCGGGTCTCAGGCCGGCGCCGGTACCAGCACGCACCGGCAGCCGGGATGCGCGGGCGGGTGCAACTGCCCGGTGGGGAAGGGGTGGCCCTTGGCCGTGGCCCCGGCCAGGGCGTTGTCGTCGCAGTCGGGGCAGTGGCCGTCGTCGTCGACCACCCACTGGACCCGCGCCCCGTCGGGCAGGGCCGCGAACGCGCCGCCGCTGAACGCGGTCATCAGGTGGTGGCGGGCGGCGACCTCGACGTGCTGCACCTTCCACTGCCGGTACACGGCGCGCAAGCCCTCGCCCGCGGCGGCTGCATCGTCCGCCTCTGCGGCCCGGGCCAGCCGGTCGCGCAGCGGCGCCACCAACTCGGCGACCAGGGCGGCCGCCTGCTCGTGGAGGCCCGGCGAAGCGCCCTCCGCCGGGTGGCCCGATCCCGCGAAGCCGGCACCGGCTCGCGCCGCTTGCTCCAGCCAGGGCAGGGCGGCGTCGCGGTACCGGTTGCGCTGGTCCTCGGGGTCGGGCAGGGCGGCGTCGGCCGGGGCGGCGCCGGCTCGGCGCAGCCGGTCCAGCACCTCGTTCTGCTCGTCCTGCAGGATCCGCTTCAGGGCGCGGGTCAGCCCGGCCTCCACGTTCTCGAGCAGCTCGTCGCGCTGGCCCAGGGCGTTCTCGGCGGCGATCGGGTCCAGCGTCGGTACTGACGCCGACGGGGCAGGCGGGGCAGGCGGGGCAGGCGGCGCCGGTTCGACTCGATCGGCCCGGATGCGGGCGAAAAGGGCGTCCACCCTGGTCTCCGGCGGCGACTCCACGCCGTGACCGTTCCCGTTGCCGTGCCCGTTGCCGTTCCCGTGGTCGGGCGGCGGCACCGGCTCGTCGGCGACGGCCGGCACCTCCCCGGTGGCCAGGTCCGATGGCTCGGGCGGCGCCGGCGCCAGCGGCGGCTCTGGCGCGGGCTGGTGGCGGGCGACGGCACCGGCCACGGTCTGGGGCCGCATCGGCGGGCGTTCAGGCCCGACGGCCGGGGCGGGCGGGGCGGGCGGCGGCTCGGTCACCCGCCGGAGCAGCGTGGCGCCGGGGGGGTTGGCCCGCTCACGGCCGGCGGGCGCGGCCACCAAAGCGAGGGCCTTGTCGGCGGCGACCGGCGCCGCCGCCGGCGCGACGGCCGCCGACGAGGATCGCCGGGCCGGCGCCAGCTCCTCGTCCACGAGGCGGACGGCTTCCGCCGCAGCGCGCGCTTCAGGCTCGGCCGCCTCCAGCTCGCCGGTGGCTTCGTCGACCGTCCGGCGGACGACCTCGTAGGCCGACAGGAGCCGGTCCCGGGCCGCTCGCAGCTGCTCGACCTGGGCCTGGGCCGCCCGGCGCCGGCGGGACAGGTCAGCCAGCATGCGTTCCCGGACGTCGCGGGCCTCGGCGACCATCTCCTTGCCCCGCTGCGTGGCCTCTTCGATCAGCCGCTGGGCCGTGGCCTCCGCCTCCTGGCGGACGACGGCGGTGGCGGCGTCCGCCTCGGCCAGCCGGCGAGCCAGCAACCCCTCGGCCTCGTCGCGCATGCGGGCCACCCGCCCGTCGGCGTCACGGAGCACGGCGTCGGCCCGCTTGGTGGCGTCGCCGGTAATCGACGAGGCCGTCTCCCGGGCGCTGGAGATCAGGCGGGCCGCGTGCTCGCCCAGGACCGTGGTGACCGTCGTCTCGTCGAGCTCGGGGTGGGCCGCCCGGTTCAGGGCGTCCTGCAGCGCCCGGCGCAGCTCCACCTCCCGCCCGGCGCTGGCCGCCAGCTCGTCGCTGACCCGCTTCAGGAACTGGCGGACCTCTCCCGGGTGGTAGCCGCGGAAGGCCGATGTGAAGCTCTGGGTCAGGACGGTCTCAGGCGTGATGACCTGGCCGCTGGAGATGACAGGCGCGTCCTCCTCCATCGCCGCCAGCGTACGTGGGGCCGGCGCCGAACTGGCGGACCTACTGGCCGCCCAGGCTGCGCAGCAGGCCGGTGAGCGTGTCGACCAGGGAGTTGACGGTGTCGTCGATCACCGGGCTGCCGGTGTTCACCGGTCCGGTCGGCGTGGTCGTGGTCGGGGATGACGGGGGCCTGGTGGTCGTCGTGGTGCTCCCCCCGGCACCGCCCGCCGGTCGAGTGGTCACCGTCGAGCGGGGCACGGTGGTCGTGGTCGTCGTGGCCGCACCGCCCGACGGCGGGGGAAGGGTGCCCGGGCCGGAGCCCGGCGACCCGGCGGCGAACGTGGTGGGCCCCCGAGCGATGGCGGCCTGGACACTGTCGAGCACGCCGACGCGGTCGACCCCCTGGTCGAGGGCGACCAGGCCCCACGACGCCCCGTCGTCACGGAAGGCGAAGACCGCGGCCCACCGGCTGGAGAACGTGCCGTTGGTGCCGGCCAAGGTGATGGCCGCGCCGACCAGGCTCTCCCCGGGCGGGCGGCTGGCGTTGAACAGCGGGGCGTCGAAGGACGGCTCGGCGGCCAGCTGCGGGAACAGGCTGCGGAACGCCTTCACGCTGCGGGCGTCGTCGCCGACCTGGGCGCTGAAACCCTGGCTGCGCGACGCCAGCTGGTTCCCCAGCTCGATGGCGTCGGACAGGTACCGCTGGTCCCACAGGTCGGTGACCGAGTACTCGAGCGGCGTGACCCGGGGCGGGAGCCCACCGGTGGCCTGCACGGCGGCCTGGCGAAGGGCGGGGACGGTGAGCGATCGCCCGTCGGCATCCATGGTGACGAAACCCTTGTAGGTGGCGACGAGGAGGGCCACGCCCCGCGACACCCGGGCCGTCCCGGACACGGACACGTCGACGCCGGGGGCGCGCAGTGCGAAGGGGCCGGTGCCCGACGTCACCAGCAGGTCGCCGCCCATGAGCTCGGGCGTCGTCCGGGAGCGGCTGCCGGCGGCCCGCAGCTCG
Organism: Acidimicrobiales bacterium; assembly: GCA_035494015.1. GTDB lineage: Bacteria > Actinomycetota > Acidimicrobiia > Acidimicrobiales > AC-14 > CADCTB01. The sequence continues at coordinate 41,606 of DATJHJ010000097.1, read as the reverse complement.
ACGTCGGACCCCTGCCGGAGCTCGATGTGCTGGTCACCCAGGCGGATCTCGGCCGTGCCCTGGCGCACCCGGATGCGATCGTCGACCCGCAGGCCTCTGGAGCCGGTGACCTGCGTGCGGTCCTCGCCGGGCTGGGAGACGTCGGCCTGGCCGTCGACGGTGAGCCGGGCGACGACGGGGCGGGAGGAGCTGCGGCACGCGCCGAGGGCCACGGCCGCCAGGAGCACGGCGACCGGGACGACGAGGCGGCGGTGTCGCTGTCCGGTCATCGCCCGCGCCTCTTGGGAGGCGGGGGCATCACCGGGAGCACGATCGAGAAGGTAGAGCCCTCGCCGGGACTTGTCTCGCAGACCAGGTCCCCACCGTGGGCGTGGACGATCCGGCGCACGAGGGCCAGCCCGAGGCCGAGGCCCCCGAACTGGCGGGTGGGCGAGCTGTCGCCCTGGGAGAAGTCCTCGAAGATGCCGTCCAGCAAGTCGTCCGGGATGCCGATCCCGTGGTCCCGCACCGACAGCTGCACCGACGGGGAGGCCTCGCCGTCGGATCCCCCATTGGAGGACATGGTGGCCGTGACCGAGACCGCGCCGCCAGCGGGCGAGAACTTCACCGCGTTGTCGAGCAGCTCGTCGAGGCAGCGCTCGAGCAGGCGGCGGTCGCCGGTCAGCTCGGGAAGGTCCCGCGAGACCCGCCGGGTGATGGGGTGGCGGGAGTCGACCCGGCCCTTCCACCGGTTCACGACCGACTCCAGGAGGGGGCGGACGGCCACGGGCTCGCGGCGGACGTCCAGAGGGGTGGCTTCCTGGGCGGCCACGTCGAGCAGCCGCTGGACGACCAGCTCCAACCGGTCGGCGGCCTCGACGATCTCCTCCAGCGACTCGCGCGCCTTGGCCGGCGGGACGTTCCGGCGCAGGAGGAGCTCGGCGTACCCCTTGATCGGCACGAGCGGGGTGCGCAGCTCGTGGCTGATGTTGGAGAGCAGCTCGCTCTTGGCCCGCTCGGCCTCCCGCTCGCGGCGCATGTCGCGCAGGACGTACACGCCGCCCACCGCCGGCCCCCCGGGGCGACCGAGCCCGCCGCTCGACAGGGCCACGGGGACTCGCGTGTCGTCGCCCACGACCACCGCCGCCGCGCTCCACGGCGTGGTCGACGGCTGAGCCATCCGGGCGGTCAGATCCGTCCCGTCCTCGGCGGTGATGGCCGCCACTGCGTCGAACGGGTGGCCGAGGGCGTCGCGGGCCCGGACGCCGAACAGCTCCTCGGCGGCGGCGTTGAAGATGGTGATGCGACCGGTGGCGTCGATGGCCACCAGCGCCTCTCCCATCCCGGCCACGACAGCCTCCAGGCGGCTGCGCACCCGGGCCTCCTCCTCCGCGGACTGGCGCAGCTCGGCGGCCAACGTCTCGATCGACTCGGCCATGGAGTCGAAGGTGGCGCCCAGGACCCCGACCTCGTCGGGACTGGACACGTTCGTCCGCACAGTCAGGTCCCCGCCCTGGATGGCCTCGGCGGCCAGGGTCAGCCGGCGCAGGCCCACCCCGATCCGTTCGCCGACCAGGACGGCCACGAAGAAGGCCATCAGGGCGGTGAGCAGGCCCACGAGGAAGAGGTTGCGGAACAGCGAGTTCCGGGTCTCGTCGACGACGGTGGTGGGCAAGGACGCCACCACGGCGAGGACTTTCGTCCCGTCCGGGGCGGCCACGCTCTGGGCGGCGAGGAAGGTCCCGGCCGAGATGCGGGTGGCCTGGCCGGGCCCGGTCAGGGCGGCCCGGGCCACCTGCAGCACGGGGCCAGGGCCGAGCGGGCGGCCGTAGGAGGCCAGCGGGCGGTCGCGGTCGACTAGGGCCAAGGTCACCGCCGGGTCGTTGGCCGAGCGGCTGCGCAGGTACTCGTCGCCGAGGTCGGTCGAGGCCACGACGACGCCCACGGGCCGGATGCCTTCGGGAGCCGCGGCCCGCACCATCCAGGCCCCGACGGCCAGCACCCGCCGGTCGATCACCTCGATGGAGCTCTCGAAGTTGATCGTCACCTCGGAGTTGCTCTGCTCAGCCAACAGCTTGGTGACCGCTCGCGACCCGACGAGGGCGTCCACCCCCGGGGAGTCCAGGCCGACGGCGGCGATGACCCGCCGTTTCTCGGTGGCGTACAGCAACGGACCGGTGGCCGACAGCAGCCCGTTGTCGACGAAGTCCTTCAGGTTCTTGGCCACGCTGGCGTCCGCGGTCGGCTTGTTGGACAGGTTGACCAGGAAGTCGGCGGGGCGGCCCTGGATGGTGAGGGCGACGAGCTTGGCGCTGTTCACCGCGTCCTGGGGGGAGATGCTCTGCACCTCCTCGGCCTCGGCGCTGGCCCGCGACGACACCCGGCGCAAGGCCTCGTTCTGCACGTTGCTGGCGATGACGATCGACAAGGCCAGCGACACGGCCAGGACGACGACGAGAAGGGTGGCCACGGCGCTGACGGCGATGCGGGCCGGGACCGATCGCCGGGCCGACGTGATGAGGACGGTGCCGAGCGCCAGAGCCGCCGCGCCCCGGGTCCAGTCGGCGGCCCCGGCCGAGCCCATCACCGAGACCGCCTCGGCTACCGCCATCAGCACGAGGGCGATCCACAGCGATCGCCGGGCCACGCGGTCCTCGCCCCAGTTGAGGGTGCCCACGGCCAGGAGCAGGATCCCGGCCCCCCGGAGGCAGATGACGGCGGCCTCGCGGGTGCCGGTGAGCAGTGACCCGTGCAGGAAGGCGGCGGCGGCTATCCCGGCGAAGCCGAGGGCCAGGAGGATCCGAGATCTGTTCTTCGCCCCCACCAGCTGGGGTCGCAGCAGGACGATCGTGGCGCCGGCCACCGCCACCAGGAAGGTGGCGAACTCGACCGCGAACCGCAGCTGGGCCGCGTCAGGCGACATCCCTATGCCGCCTCGCCCGCGGGCAAGGGCACAAGGGCCACGAGCGTGGATGCGGTCATCGGCAACCTCGGACCCCGGCGGCGACGGACGTTCTGCTCAATCCTACTGCGCCCGCCCCCCACTTACCGTGGCCGGACCGTCACTGTCTTGCCCCGCCCCTGCGTTTTGGCTGCAGTTACCCGCCGGATGGCTGGTAACTGCAGCCAGAACGGGGGGTTAGGCGCCCGGCTTGGGCTTGCCTAGGGCGAGGGCGTTGCTGCCGGCCAGGGAGCCGAGGACCTGGAGGGCCTCGTCGAAGCTGCTCACGCCCCGGATCTGGAGCTTGCTGCCGGCGTGGGCCCGGGCCTCGGCCTCGTTCTGCTTGGGGACGAGGAAGACCTTGGCCCCGGCCCGGCGGACGGTGACGGTCTTCTGGGCGATGCCGCCGATGGGCCCGACGGTGCCGTCGGTCAGCAGCTCGCCGGTGGCCGCCACCGAGGACCCACCGGTCAGCTCGCCCGGGGTCAACAGGTCGAGGAGCTCGAGGCTGTAGGCCAGGCCGGCGGAGGGGCCGACGACCCGCCCGGAGTCGATGTTGATGTCGAACGGGAGCTTGATCTTGGTGGACAGGCGCACTCCCAACAGGGCCTTGCCGTCGTCGCCCTTGCCCAGAGTGGCGGTGACTTCCGTGGGGGGCCCGTCGTCGCGCCGGATCTGCAGTCGCAGCTGGTCGCCCGGGGCGTGGGCCTTGATGGCCGTCACCGCGTCGCCGCTGGTGCTCACCGGCTTGCCGTCGATGGCGACGATCACGTCGTTGGCCTTGAGCACGGCGGCCGCCGGCAGCCCGGCCTGGGCCTCGACCACCTCGGCGCCCACGCCCAGGTCGGTGATGCCCAGCTGGCGCAGGGCCAGGACCTCGGCGGTGGTCTTGGAGTCGGCCATGGCCTCGATGTTCATCCGCTCGTATTGGTCCGGCGGGACGGTGCCTCGCACCTCGGTCTCGGGGATGACGTCGGTGGCGGGGTCGAGCCATCCGGCCAAGGCCTCGTACGGGTTCACCCGCTCGCGCACGGAGACGGTGATGTAGAGGACCTTGCCCTCCGGGGGGTACGTGGGGTGGCCCTTGACCTCGATGGCCGAGTTGACTGCTCGGGCGCTCCCCGGGGCCAGGGTGTCGTAGGGGAGTTGGACGTACCGGGCAATGACGCCGAGGCCGGCAAGGACCAGGCTGACGACCACGAGGGCGATGACCCAGGGGCGGTTGGGGCGCCCCGACGCGGTCGGGCCCGAGGGTTTGTCCCCGGATGTCGACGGTAGAATCGGCTCGGTCGTGTTCACGTTCCTCGTGAGCTTCGGAGTGGTTGCGGCGACGATCGCCGCCGTGCTTTACGTCGCCCTCAACGGGCCCGACCAGCCTGCCACGGTCCCGCGAGCTACCGCCCGCGCCAAACCGCGGAAGCCGGCCAAGCCGAGCAAGCGCGATCGCCGCGCTGCGGCTGCCGCGGCTGCTGCGGCGGTCGCCGAGCCCGCCCCGCGCCGTGCGGCCCGCCCGAGCCCTGGGCCACCGGTCGCCCAGGTCGGGATCCCGGCGGGACCGGCGCTCGCCCTGCCAGACTCGGACGCCATGCGGCTCCGTGTCCTCCCCGCGGCCCCGACCACCCTGTGGGTGCGGATCCGCTCGGGCGTGGCGCTGGTCGTGCTCGTGGGCGTGCTCGGCGCGCTGCTCGCCCTCGCCGTGGGCGGCGTCCTGGTGGGGGCCGCCCTGCTCATCCGCAGCGCCACCGGCTGACCGGTACCCCTACCCCTCCATCGCCAGCTGGACGACGTAGCGCTCGGCGGTCGAGCCGAGTGGGTGGCAGGCGTAGAGCGTGGCCGTGTACGCCGTCGACTGGTTGGCGATCCAATCGTCGGCGGGCGTGACGACGAGGTGGCCGGTGACCCGGTAGGTCGTGCGGACACCGCCGACGGTGAAGAACACCTTGTCGCCGGGGACCAACTCGTCGATGCGCCGGAAGGGCTGGTCGTTGCTGGTCCGGTGACCGGCGAACACGGCGTTGCCCATCTGGCCGGGCAGGGCGGAGCCGGTCCAGTGGCTGGGGCCACGGTCGATGTTGTGCAGGGTGACGCCGTCGTAGATCCGGTGGGTCAGGCCGATGGCCGGGATCTCCATGGTCCCGATCTCCATGACCCGCTCGGGGGCGTAGGAGTCGGCGGGGATGACCACCGGCACCGGCAGGGGCGGGCCGGGCACCGGGGCGGTGGGGTCGGCGCCGGTCACCGCCGGCACCGGCGGGACGGGCAGGACCGGCGCCGGAGCCACCGGGACCGGGACGGGCGCCGCCGGACGGGGCGAGGAAGGAGCGGCACAGGCCGCGGCGACCAGGAGGACCGCCGGGACGACCAGGGACCGGCCGCGCACGTGCGAGAGCATAGGCCCGTGCCTTCCCCCCCTGACCGCCGCCGGCAGGCCGCCGTCGCCGGCCACGCCGGGGACGCCCGCCAGGCCCGCGCCCTGCTCGCCGACCCTGACCCGGCGGTGCGGGCCACGGCGTTGGGCGCCCTCGCCCGCCTCGGCCAGGCCGCCGCTGGCGACGTCGCCGCCGCGTTGGCCGACGCCGACCCGGTCGTGCGCCGCCGGGCCTGCCGGGTCGCCATCCCCCTGGCCGAGGTCGACCTCATCCCGATGCTGGCCGATCCCGATGACGGCGTCGTGGAAGTGGCGGCGTGGGCGCTCGGCGAGCGGGGCGAGGCCGCCGCCGGCGCCGTCCCCGCCCTGGCCGAGGTGGCCGGCAGCCACGACGACCCGCTGTGCCGGGAGGCGGCGGTCGCCGCCCTGGGCGCCGTCGGCGACGAGCGGGGGCTGGCGGCCATCCTGGCCGCGACCCGGGACAAGCCGGCCATCCGCCGCCGTGCCGTCATCGCCCTGGCCCCGTTCGCCGGGCCCGAGGTCGACGCCGCCCTGGCCCGGGCGCTGGAGGACCGCGACTGGCAGGTCCGCCAAGCCGCCGAGGATCTGACTGCGTCCTAGACCATTAGCGCTCGGCCCCCATGAAGAGGACCTTCAGCGACTCGAAGGCCTCCAGGCACTTGCCGGCGCCGAGGACCACGCACTCCAGCGGGGCGTCGACCAGGTGGACGGGCAGCTCGGTCTCGTCGGCCAGGCGCTGGTCGAACCCACGCAGCATGGCCCCGCCCCCGACCAGGTGGATGCCCTGGCGGATGAGATCCTGGGCCAGCTCGGGCGGGGCGTGGCCGAGGCACTTCACAACCGATTCGCAGATGGCCCGCACGTTCTCGTCGATGGCGTCGCGGATCTCCTCCGGCGACAGGATGGCCGTCTTGGGCAGCCCGCTCATCAGGTCGCGCCCCCGGACCTCGGCCTTCACGTCGTCGGCCACCGGGTAGGCCGACCCGATGGCCAGCTTGATCTCCTCCGCCGTCCGCTCGCCGATGGCCATGCCGTACTCCCGGCGCACGAAGGCCTGGATCGACGCATCGATGTCGAACGAGCCGATGCGGATGGCCTCCAGGGCGACGATGCCGCCGAGGGAGATCATCGCCGTCTCGGACGTGCCACCCCCGATGTCGACGATCATGTTGCCGAGGGGCTCGTGGATGGGCAGGCCGGCCCCGATGGCTGCGGCCATGGGTTGGGCGACCAGCTGGGCGTCCATGGCCCCGGCCTGGCGGGCCGCCTCCTTCACCGCCCGCCGCTCGACCTCGGTGATGGCCGACGGGACGCACAGCAGCACCCGCGGTCGCTGGAACCGGCTGAGACCGGCCCGCTGCAACAGCAGGCGGATCATGCGCTGGGTGATCTCGAAGTCGGTGATGGCCCCTTGCCGGAGCGGTCGAACCGCTTGTATGTAACCGGGGGTGCGACCGATCATCTGCCACGCCTGGTGGCCCATGGCCAGCACGTCGTGGGTCTCGACGTTGAGGGCGATGACGGTGGGCTCGTTCAGGACGATCCCCCGGCCCTTGGCGTAGACCAGCGTGTTGGCCGTGCCCAGGTCGATGGCCAGGTCCCTAGCCAGGAGGCCTCCCCTGTGGCGGCCGGGGCCGCGGTCCGGGCGGCGCCGGCGGGCGGCGCGGCCGCGGGGCGGGCGGCGGCGGTTCGGGGGCCAGGGCCTCCAGCTCGCGGGCGAAGTCCCGGATGTGGGCGTCCATGGTCTGGGGCGTGCGGTGGCGCAGCCACAGGACGCCGCACCCGAGCAGGCTCAGCCCGGCGGCAATGCCAAGGAAGACGAGGGCGTTCACGTGGGCATCATCTCTGACGCGGCACCTCGGCGACGGGGTGGGCGCACGCCGACCAGTCCTCGCCCCCGGCCCACGCCTCACGCTTCCAGATCGGAGCGGACGACTTGACCGTGTCGATGCAGAAGCGGGCGGCGTCGAACGCCTCCGCCCGGTGGGGCGCCGACGCGGCGACGACCACCGAGGCCTCGCCCACCCCGAGCAGCCCGGTGCGGTGGAGCAGGACGAGGCGGCCCAGGTCCGGCCAGCGCGCCCTGGCCTCGGCGGCGATGGCGGCCAGCCGGGGCGTCACCTCTTCCTCGTAGGCCTCGTACTCCAGGGACACGACAGCCGGCCGCCCTTCGGAGTGGTCGCGCACCGTTCCGGTGAACACCACGGTCCCGCCGCAGTCGGCCCGGTCGACGAACGCGGCCACCTCGGCCAGCGGCAGCGGGGCCGCGGTGACGCCCACCCAGTCGTCCCGGCCGTTCGGGGGGTCGAGGCCCACGCCTGGAATCGTACCGGGGGGGCGAGGCCCCACGGCGGAAACCGGTGCGTAAGCTCCTGAGTGATGGAGTTCGTCGATCCGGAGGACGAACCGCAGCAGTTCCGTCGCCCTCCGCCGCCGGACGACCGCGTGTGGCGGCACCCGTCCGAAATGGGCCCGGTGCGGCCGGCGGCGCGCCGCCAGCTGTGGATGGTCGGGCTCACCGCGGCCGTGGCCGCCAGCTTGATCTCGACCGGGCTGGCCGTCATCGCCGGGTCGCTGCTCGACGGGGGACGGGGCGGCGCGGGCGGTGTCGACCGCAGCGGTGTCCTCTCGCTCGGCCTGGCCGGCAGCGGATCCGCGCCCGACGTGCCCGAGATCGCCGAGCGGGTGCGGCCGGCCATCACCCAGCTGAGGGTGGAGGCCGGGCGCAGCACCAGCGGCTCCGGGGTCATCTTCCGCAGCGACGGCCAGGTGCTGACCAATGCCCACGTCGTCGAGGGGGCCACCGCGATCACCGTGGTGCTGGCCACCGGGCGCGAGGTGCCCGGCAAGGTCGTGGGGTCGGACGCCGACACGGACACCGCGGTGGTGAAGATCGACGGCGGCCCCTACCCCGTCGCCGAGCTGGGCACCGCCTCCGACCTGAAGGTCGGCCAGACGGCCGTGGCCATCGGATCGCCCCTGGCCCGCACCGGCGGCCCGTCCGTCACCGTCGGCGTGATCAGCGCCCTCCATCGCTCGGTGCGGACCGGCACCGGCGCCACCGTCCTGATGGACATGGTGCAGACCGACGCTCCCATCGCCCCCAGTTCCTCCGGTGGCGCCCTGGTCGACGGGGCCGGGCGGGTCGTGGGCATCACCACCGCGGTGGCCGGTGCCGACGGGGCGACGGACAGCTTCGGCTTCGCCACCCCGATCGACGTGGCCCGGGCCGCGGCCGAGCAGCTGATGGCCACCGGCAAGGTCGTCCCGGTGTGGCTCGGCGTGGAGGGCAGCGACCTGGATGGGCCCACCGCCTCGACCCTGCAGCTCGAAGGCGGGGCGCTGGTCGACACGGTGCGGACGGACAGCCCGGCGGAGCGGGCGGGGCTGGCGGCCAAGGACGTGATCGTCGGCGTCGACGGTCGCCCGGTGATGTCGCTCGGCATGCTGGCCGTGGCCGTGCGCGCCCACCGCCCGGGCGACATCGTCACCCTCGACGTCGTCCGGGACCGCCAGCACCACGGCATGACGGTCACCGTCGCCGAGCGCCCGCCGGGCTCATAGTCGGCGGAGAGCGGCAATGTAGATAGCCGCGGGCCAGGGCCTACGATGCAGCGGTGAGCAGCTCCGGCCCCGAGAGCGGGAACCCGTTCGAAGGCCTGCCGATGTTCGGCGACCTGGCCCGGATGTTCAGCCGCCAGGGCCCGGTCAACTGGGACGTCGGGCGCCAGACGGCAATGTGGCTGGCCACGGACGGCCAGCCCGAACCCAACGTCGATCCATTGGAGCGCATCCGGCTGGAGGAGCTGGTCCGGGTGGCCGACCTCCAGGTCAGCGCGGCCACCGGGCTCGACACGTCCATCGCCGGCGGGGTCCTCAGCATCCTGCCGGTGACCAGGGGCGACTGGGCGTTACACAGCCTGGAGGCCTACCGCCCCTTCCTCGAGCGGCTGGCCACGTCCTTGTCCAGCGCGGGCGACGAGGGAGACGACGACGCCGTGGACCCGACCACGCAGCTCCTGGGCGATCTGGGCAAGCTGCTGGGCCCTGTCCTGCTCGGCATGCAGTCGGGTTTCATGCTCGGCCACCTGGCCCGGCGGGCCTTCGGCCAGTACGGGCTCCCCCTCCCCCGGCGCCCCGCCGACCAGCTGCTGGTCGTACCGGCCAACATCGACGCCTTCGCCGAGCAGTGGAGCCTCGTCCCCGACGACCTGCGCCTGTGGGTGTGCCTGCACGAGGTCACCCACCACGCGGTGATCGGCCGCCCCCACGTCCGCGGCCGCCTGGAAGCGCTGATCGACGAGTACGTCGGGGGGTTCGAGGTCGATCCCGCCGCCCTGGAGGCCAGCCTGGGCGACCTCGACCCCACGGATGCGGCCGGGCTGCAGGCCGTCCTCGGCAACCCCGAGACCCTGCTGGGCGCCGTCCGCTCCCAGCGCCAGCAGGAGACGCTGGTGCGGATCGAGACCCTGATCGCCACCATCGAGGGCTACGTCGACCACGTGATGGACAACACCGGGCGGGGCCTGATCGCGTCCTACGCCCAGCTCACGGAGGCCCTGCGGCGGCGGCGGGTGGAGGCCGGCGACGGCGAGCGCTTCGCCTCCCGGCTGCTCGGGCTGGAGATGAGCCGGGGCCAGTACGAGCGGGGGGCCAACTTCGTGCGGGGCGTGGTCGAGCGGGCCGGCGAAGAGGGCCTGGCCCGCCTGTGGCACTCCGAGCGGGAGTTGCCGACGCCACCGGAGCTCGACGCGCCGGGCCTCTGGCTGGCCCGGATCGACCTGCCCGACAGCTGACCCCCGCTCAGCGGGGGACGGGCACCACGCCGTGGCGGCGGACGGCGCGGCGGCCGGCCAGGTAGGAGAACCAGGCCACGGCGGCGGCGGCGGCCAGCAACAGGGCGCCCACGTCGATCGGGACGTGCACGGCGACGGGCAGGGCGGCGCCGACCACCCATGCCAGCTGGAACCGGGTCTCGAACCGGGCGAAGGTGCGACCCCGCACCGCGTCGGGGGCGTCGCGCTGCACGATGCTGTCGAAGGCCAGCTTGCCGGCGCCGTTGGCCACACCGACCGCGGTAGCCAACAGGCCCGCAGCCGGCAGACCGCCGATGCGAAGGGCGACGACGCCGGCGACCACCACCAGGCCCAGCGACCCGAGCAGGATGCGCTCCTCCTCCACCCGCCGGCGCAGGTGCGGGGCGACCGCGGCGCCCACGAACGAGCCGGCCATGCTGGCGGCCAGGACCACGCCGAACCACCATGCCGGCCGCCCCTGGTGCCGGAAGCCGAACGCCACCAGGAAGGTGAGGAACCCGACGATCCCCCGCAGCACGCCCATGGCCGTGGCCGCCATGCGCACCGAGGCGGCGTGCAGCTCGGCCGCCTCCACCGAGGGCGCCGGCGGCTTCTCGGCGCCCGACGCCGGTGGCTTGGCCAGGCGGAACCCGGTCGCCGCGGTGGCGGCGAAGGCCAGGGCGGCCAGGCGGACGACCCACGGGGCCCCCAGGGCCCCGATCTTGAGCACGACGATGCCCGGCAGGGCGGCGGCGAAGCCGGCGAGCACGGAGATCACGGCCAACCGGGAGTTGGCGCCGACGAGCTCGCCCTCCCCGGTGACCGTGCTCGGCACGAGTGCGCTCTTGGTCACCATGTGGGCCTTGGACAGGACGAGCACCGCGAACGCCTCGGGGAACAGGATCAGGCTCGACAGGTGGGTGGCCATCGAGATGCACACCACGGCCCGGGTGGCGGCCCCGCCGATGATCAGGGCCCGGCGCCCCCCGCTCGTCCGGTCGATCACCGGCGACAGGAGCGGGGCGACGACGGCGAAGGGCGCCACCGTGAGCAGCAGGTAGAGGGCGACGCGGCCCCGCGCCGCCTGGGGGGAGATAGAGAAGAACAGCGACCCGGCCAGGGCCATGGTCACCAGGGTGTCCCCGGCCACGGCCAGGATGTGGACGATGGCCAGCCGGGAGAAGGGGGACCTGCTCAGGCCCAGCGGGCCGGTCGGGCGGGCCGGCTTGCGCAGGGGCTGCCACCCGCTCGCGGAGGTGGTGGGCGCCACCGGCCCATCGTACGACTGGGCGCGGGTCGCCGGCTCCTTTCGGACGCTCAGCCCGCCTTGGCCGCGTCGGCGGCGGGGGCGGCCGGGGGGGCCGGCGCGGCGGCCGGGGACGGGCCGGCGGGGAGCCGGAGCACGAACGTCGACCCCTCCCCCTCCTCGGACTCGACCCGCACCTCGCCGCCATGGGTGCCGACGACGTGGCGGACGATGGCCAGGCCCAGCCCGCTGCCGCCCAGGTGGCGGGCCTTGGCCCCCTCGACCCGGTAGAAGCGCTCGAAGATGTGCTCCAGGTCGGCCTCGGGGATCCCGATCCCCCGGTCGCGCACGCTGATCTCCACCCACTCGCCGTCCTGGCGGCCCCGGACCTCGACCACCGAGCCCTGGGGCGAGTACTTCACCGCGTTGTCGAGCAGGTTGTAGACGGCGGAGACGATCTGGCGGCGGTCGCCCATCACCGATAGCCGGTGCGCCGGCTCGCCGAAGTTGACGGTCATGTCCTTGTCGACCGCCGCGGCCCGGACCCGCTCGGCCGCCTGGGCCACGATCAGGTGGACGGGAACGGGCTCGGGGCCGGGCAGATCCTCGTCCATCTGCGACAGGAGCATGAGGTCGTCGACCACCCGCGAGACCCGCTGGGCCTCGTTCTGGAGCCGCCGGGACAGCCGGGCCACGACCGCGGGGTCCTCCTCGGCGGCCAGCGTCTCAGCCAGCAGGCCGAGGGCGCCCACGGGCCGCTTGAGCTCCTGGCCGATGTTGTCGACGAACTCCCGCCGCACCGACTCGTGGCGGTTGCGATCGGAGAGATCCTCGATCACCACCACCGCGCCGAGCGTGCGCTGCTCGTCGTGCAGGGGCATGGCCTGCATGGACAGGGTTCGGGGCGGCGGGCCCTCCACCTCGACCGAGGCGGTGTCGGGCTTGCCCTCGGCGGCGGCGACGAGGAGCTGGGCGACGGTGCGGCGGGCCGACGACCGGCTGCCGTTCTGGCCGAGCAGGTCGGCGGCCGGGGCGTTCTGGAAGACCACCGCCCCCTCGTCGTCGCCCACGACCACCCCGTGGGGCACGGCGGCGAGGGCCTCCTCCATCAGCGACCGGGCCGAGTTGGCCTCGCTGGCCACGGCCACGGTGCTGTCGACGACGCGCTCCAGCTTGGCCAGCCCGGACTCCAGCCCGGCCCGCCCGCCGAACTGCATGTCGGACTCGCCCATGCGGGCGGTCAGCGCGGCCAGCCGGCGGGCCACCGACCGCCGGGACAGGAGGATCCACAGGATGGCGATGAACACCACCACGGCCGCGCCGGCGACGACGGCGGCGTCAGCGCTCGACAGCGGCATTCTCCCCACCATACGGCGCCCCCGGCCGCGGGTGGTGGCTCAGCGCGGCCTCAGCCCGACTCGCCGCCGTCGTCATCGGGTAGTCCGAGGTCCCAGTCGAGCAAGATGTTCTCCCGCTCGGCGTCACGCACCACCCGCTCGCGGTTACGGCGGAACTGGGGGTCGTGCGGGGGCAGCAGGAGGAGCCGGGCCAGGATGCGCTGGCTCAGCTCCTCGATCACGTTCCGGTCACCGAAGTCCGACACCACCTGCCAGTGGGGGGCCACCGGGCCGAGGTAGACCACCCGCACGTGGCCGCGCGGTGGCTGGGGTTCCTCGGACAACTCTTCGGGTGCCTGGGCCATCCCGACAGGCTACCGGGCGGCAGGTTGAAACTTTCTGCAGTCCGGATACGTCTTCTTCTCCGTAGGGAATGGTGAGGGAACCACTTGCGGACGCAGCCCGTTGTTCTCAGTGGACGCCCGACGAGGAGGGCCGGATGGACAACGAGTGGATGGCCGAAGGCAACTGCCGGAGCGAGTCTCCGTCGCTCTTCTTCCCCAGCGACGGGGTCGGCGTGGAGGTTGCCCGGCGCGTCTGCGCCACCTGCCCGGTCAAGGAACCCTGCCTGGAGTACGCCCTGCGCAACGGGATCGACCACGGGGTCTGGGGCGGAGCGTCGGAGCGTGAGCGCCGCCGCATCGCCCGCCGCCGCCGGCTGGAGCGCCTCACCGGGGCGTCGCCCCGCTAACCGGCGGCTCCTCGGCGGCTATGCCAGCGGCTCCATGAGGGTCCGGCACGCCCGCTTGAGCTTGGACAGCAGGGAGGGGCGCTCGGGCGGTAGGGGCGGGAGCGAGCGGACGGCCAGGAGGAGCTGGTCGGCGGGAGCGTCGCTGACCGCGGTCAGGATCCGGCCCTCGGTCGACCACACGACCAGCTGGCCGCCCGGCCACGGGTAGGTCCAGCCCGTCGTGCCGCCGGCGACGGCGACCGGGTCCCCGGGGCCGGGCAGGTCCGAGTGGCGGAGCCGGCCGGCCTGCTCGAAAACGGACAGGTCGTAGACGCCGTCGCTGTACAGGGCGTGGAGGATGCCGCCCGAGCGGTACACCCCGACCCGCCGGTAGCCGTCGGCCAGCTCGAGCGGGGCCAGGGCGCTCACCTGGCCCCGCACGGCGACCGGCGTGGCCGGGTGCTCGGCCGACGGCGGCTTGGCCGGCGCGGCCATCGACGCGTCCAGACTGACGGACTCGAAGGCCATGGCCCGCACCACCGAGCCGTCCTCGCCGTACTCGTCGCGCTCGAGCATGAGGCTGGTGGCGGCGTCCAGGTAGAGCTGCTCCCGGACCGTGGCCCCCTGGCTGATGCGGACGGTCTTCGTCGTCCGACCGGCGACCACGGGACCGCCGGCCACCTCGGTCACCTGGTACTTGGCGCTGGCGTCGGGTCGGGGGCCGGGGGTCACGCTCGACGGCCACAGCTCGTCCCAGCTCTGGCCGCCGTGGGCCAGGAGTCGCTCGAAGGGGCTGAGCGCCATGACCTGGTTACCGCCCTGGATCACCATGGCCCCACCCCGCCCCTGCACGGTCAGCCGCTCGAGGTGGGTGGCGCCGCCGTCCTGCCAGCGGACGTCGAGCACCCCGTCGAAGGGGGTGTCCTCGGACGCTTGCCTGGCCTGGTCGAGGGCGCTGGCCGGGGCGGCGACCGCGGGGGCGGCCACGGCGGTGGTGAGGAGCAGCGTGAAGGTGGCGGTGACCGCGACCCTCATCGCCCGAACGAGACGGGCACCGCCACCGGAGCGAGCTTGCTGAGCAGGTCGGCCCCTACGGAGGCGCTGGTGGCGTGGGCCTCGACCAGCCGGGGCACGGCCGGCGAGGCCGGGTTCGGGCGGGGGGAGCCGACCCCGAGCACGGTGACGGCGGCGGCCGCGGCCCCGAGGGCGGCCAGACCCGCCCGCCGGCGCAGCGACGGGCCGGTGGCGAAGGCGCCCCGCCGGCCCTCCCGCATCGCCCGCTCGTAGAAGCCGAACGGCGGCTCGACCGGCGGGAGGGCCCGGACCCAGTCCCGGGCCTGGCCCACGGCCCGGAGCTCCTCGGCACAGGTGGGGCAGCCGACCAGGTGCGCTCGGGCCGCGTCCTGCTGGGAGGGAGCCAGCTCGCCGTCGAGCAGGCCGCTCAGCGCGTCGCCCAGGTGCATGCCGCCACCGAAGGGGGAATCGCCGAAACGCCGGGGCTCGGTCATGCCAGGGCCTGCCGCAACAAGGCCCGGCCGCGATGGATGCGGCTGCGGACCGTCCCGACCGGGACGTCCAACGACTGGCTGATCTCCTGGTACGACAGGCCGACCACGTCGCACATCACCACCGCGGCCCGGTACTCCGGGGGCAGGCGACGCAGGGCGTCCTGGACGTCGTCGGGCAGGCCCTCGGACGCCGCGGCCACGTCGGCGCCGGGCGCGGGCGGGACCACCCGGTCGGGCTCGTCGGGGAGCGGGTCGACCGGGCGCCGGCGGCGGCGCCTCGTCTCGTCCAGGAACGTGTTGGTGGTGATGCGGCTCAACCACCCCTCCAATGACCCGGGCCGGTAGGTCTCCAGGCCCTTTCGAACCCTGAGAAGCACTTCCTGCACCAGATCCTGCGCGTCGTCGTGATTACCGGTCAGGCGGTAGGCCACCGTGTAGAGAAAGCGCCCGTGGTTCCGGGCAACCTCCTCCCAGCTGGGGACCCCACTACCTGCCATGAGAACGACGGCCGCAGCCGCCGAGTTCCCTCGCTAGACGGAAGGGGGGGCGTTCTTGCGGGCCTGGGCCTCGCGCTCGGCCAGGAGGGCGTCCAGCTCGGCCTTGGTCATGGTGACCTTTTCCTCGGCCGGGGCCGGGGCGGGGGCGGCCGTCGCCGTCACGGCCCGGGGCTCGTCCTCGTCGGCGATCCCCTTCTTGAACTCCTTGGACGCCTCACCAAGGGACTTGGCCAGCTTCGGCAGCTTGGTGGAACCGAACAGGAGCAGCACGACGAGGAGGATGATGATCAGTTCCGGCGCACCAAGGCCACCCATGCATCACAGCCTACAGGCCCCGACCAGCAACTCCACGTCGTCACCGGCCGCCAAGGCGAAGGGCACCGCGCCGGCGTTGAGGATCAGGCTGGACACGCCCAGCTGCGCCCACTCGGCCACCGCCTCGGCGACCTGCTCGACCGTCCCCACCAGCCGACCCTGGCGCCAGTCGGCGAGGGTGGCCCCGTCCATGACCCCGGGGGGCGACAGCGCCCGCAGCCGCTCGAACCGGCGGGCCAGATCCCGCTCGTCCTCCCCGGCGAGGGCGTACAGGCCGAGGGAGCGCGTGACCGACGCGGGGTCGCGGCCGGCCCGCTCGCACGCCTGGTCCAGCACCGCAGCCCGCTCGGCCCACGCCGCCATCGACCACCTCCACGCCGTGTTCCACCCGTCGGCGTAGGTCCCGGCCAGGCCGAGCAGCCGGTCGCCCTTGCCGCCCACCCAGATCGGCGGTGCCGGCCGCTGGAGGGGACGAGGCTGGCAGCGGGCCCGGTCGGCCCGCTCGTACCGGCCGTCGAAGGAGTACGGCCCGCCCCCGAACATGCCCCGCAGCACCTGCACGTGCTCGGCCAGCCGGGCCAGGCGGGCCCCGGGCGCCTCCAGCGTGAGCCCGGCGGCCACCAGCTCGGGTTCGTACCAGCCGGCACCCAGGCCGATGGTCAACCGCCCGCCCGACACCACGTCCAGGGTGGCCAGCGCCTTGGCCAGCACGGTGGCGGTCCGCAGGGGGGCGCACAGGGTGAGGGTCCCGAGCCGGACGGACGCGGTGCGGCGGGCGATGGCGCCCAAGGCCACCAGGGGGTCGAAACAGCCGTGCTCGCCGGGGGCGGCGCCGTAGCGGGAGATGTCGAGGAACAGGTGGTCGCTGAGCCAGACGGAGTCGAACCCGAGACGCTCGGCCCGCTCGGCCCAGCCGAGCAGGGTCTCCCAGCGCAGGGGGGACTCGCCCGGCACCGAGAAGTCGTACTGCGGGAGCGCCAGCCCGAGATCCATGGAAGTGCCAACCTACGTGGACGGAGTGCCAACCTACGAGCGGTGCTGGAGTGCGTGGTCAACGTGAGCGAGGGGCGGGACCGGCGGGTGGTCGACGCCATTGCGGCCGCCGCCGGGGCGTGCCTGCTCGACGTGCACGCCGACCCCCACCACAACCGGGCCGTGCTCACCCTGGCCGGTGACGGGGTGGAGGAGGCGGCCCGGGCCGTGGCCGCCGAGGGGGTGCGGCGGGTCGACCTGCGGCTCCACGTCGGCGTCCACCCCCGGCTGGGGGCGGTCGACGTCGTGCCCTTCGCCCCCCTGGCCGCTTCCACCCTGGCCGACGCGGTGGCGGCCCGGGACCGGTTCGCCAGATGGGCGGGCGACGAGCTGGGCGTGCCCTGCTTCCGGTACGGGCCGGAGCGGTCGCTGCCCGACGTGCGACGGCACGCCTTCACCGCCTTGTCGCCGGACACCGGCCCCGCGGTCCCCCATCCGACTGCGGGCGCCATCTGCGCCGGGGCCCGCCCGGTCCTGGTGGCCTACAACGTGTGGCTCGCCGATGGGGTGGACGTGGCCACGGCCCGGCGGGTGGCCAAGGAGATCCGGGGCCCGGGCCTGCGGGCCCTCGGCCTCGACGTGGGCGGGCGGGCCCAGGTGTCCATGAACCTGGTCGACCCGCTGGTCGTCGGGCCGGCCGCCGCCTACGACCTGGTGGCCGCCCGGGCCGCCGTGGCCGGTGCCGAGCTCGTCGGCCTGGTCCCCGCCGCCGTCCTGGCCGCGGTGCCGGTCGACCGTTGGCCCGAGCTCGACCTCGGCCAGGACCGGGTCCTGCCCTCTCGGTAGCGGCAACCCCGGGGGTCCCACCGGACCCTCCAGGCCGGCGTCCGAGAGCGGTCGTGGGTCGCTCTCGGACGCCGCCGGGAAGGCAGGGAAGCCCGTTAGGCCGACGCCGCCCCGTCGGGCCGGCCGGCCATGGTGCGCTGGCGGCGGATGCGGCGACGCTCCCGCTCGCTCAGGCCGCCCCAGATGCCGAACTTCTCGCCGTTGATGAGGGCGTACTCCAGGCAGTCGTCACGCACGACGCAGCCCCGGCACACCCCCTTGGCCTCTCTCGTGGACGCTCCCCGCTCGGGGAAGAACAGATCCGGATCGACTCCCAGGCAGTTGGCCTGGCCCTGCCAGCTGCGGTCCCCGAGGTCGAAACGGTGTCCCCGCCTCTGCTCCATCGGCCGCCTCCCCTCAACGGTTTGTGCGACGGACCCGTGTGGGCCGCCACACGTGTAATTACAACAATGTGATTGTTGCCGCGATCCGCGCCCGGCGCAAGTCGAACCTGTAGGATCCGGGCTCAGATGCAGGTCGAGGCGGTGCTGGGCGACATCACCACCGAGACGGTCGACGCCATCGTCAACGCCGCCAACTCGTCCCTGCTGGGTGGCGGCGGGGTGGACGGAGCCATCCACCGGGCCGCCGGGCCCCAGCTGGTCGAGGCGTGCCGAGCCCTCGGCGGGTGCGCCACCGGCGACGCCAAGGTCACGCCCGGCTTCAACCTCCCCGCTCGGTGGGTGATCCATACGGTGGGCCCGGTGTGGCGGGGCGGCGGCACGGGCGAGGCCCTCCTGCTCGCCTCCTGCTACCGCCGCTGCCTGGAGGTGGCCGACGAGGTGGGCGCCGGCTCCATCGCCTTCCCCGCCATCTCGACCGGCATCTACGGCTACCCGCCGGAGGAGGCGGCCGACGTCGCCCTGGCCGCCATCCGGTCCACGCCCACCCGGGTCGGCCTGGTCAGGCTGGTGGCCTTCGACGAGCTGACGTGCACCCTCTACGAGGAGCGGCTGCTGGCGGAAGGAGACGGGTGAGCGCCCTGGGCCCGATCGAGTTGGTCATCATCCTGGTCCTGCTCCTCCTCCTGGTCCTGCCGATCTGGGCCATCGTGGATGCCCTGCTCCGGCCGGACAGCCAGTGGGCGGCCGCCGACCAGAACAAGGTCGCCTGGGTGGTCGCCCTCGCCGTCGCCACCTTCCTGCTCGGCCCCGTCGGCCTCGTGGTCGCCATCGTGTACCTGGTCTCGGTCCGCCCCAAGTTCCGGCCGCGCTAGGGCTCAGGCCGGGCGGCGGGTGCGGTCCCCCCGCTGGGCCCGCTTCTGCTCCAGGAAGTCGACCAGGACGTAGCCGCCCAGGGTCTCGGGCGTGGTGAAGAAGGCCCGGCCCCGGTTCATCTTGGTCAGCCGCTCGATGAACGCCTGCAGGTGCTCGGTGGCGTCGAGCATGAACGTGTTGATCCGGATCCCCTCGGCCGTGCACCTCGCCACCTCGGCCAGGGTGGCCCGCACCGTCTCCCGGACGGGCGGGTAGCTGACGAACACCCCGCCGTCGGCCTCCAGGTGGGCGGTGGGCTCGCCGTCGGTGATCATCAGGATCTGCTTGGTCCCCGTCTGCTGGGCCAGCTGGCGGCGGGCCAGCAGCAGGGCGTGCTGCATGTTCGTGCCCATCACGAAGTCCCAGGAGACCTCGGGCAGCTGCTCGGGCCGCAGCGGGCGGGCGACCTGGCTGAAGCCGACGATGCCCAGGAAGTCGCGCGGGTAGCGGGAGCTGATCAGGGCGTGCAGGGCCAGGGCGACCTTCTTGGCGGCCAGGAAGTTGTCCCGCATGGGCATGGACAGGGACAAGTCGAGGAGCAGGACGGTGCTGGTCCGGGTCAGGATCTCGGTCCGCTCCACGGCGAAGTCCTCGGGGTCCAGGTGGACCGGCGTCCCCCCACCCGTGCGACCGATGGCGTTGCGAATGGTGCGCTCGATGTCGAGGTGGAAAGGGTCGCCGAACTCGTAGGGCTTGGCGTCGAAGGTCCGCTCGTGGCCCGGCCCTTCCCGCTCGGCCTGGTGGCGGCCGACCCGGTCCTTGTCGAGCCGGGAGAAGAGGTCCGACAGGGCGTGCTGGCCCACGGCCCGCAGGCCGCGCGGGGTCAGCTCCAGCCGGCCCTCCCGAGTCTCGATCAGCCCGGCCTCCTCCAGCATCCGCGTCAGCTCGGCCAGCCGCTCGAGGCTGCGGGCCCCCTGGGGGCCGAGGATGTCCGCCGCCACCTCCAGGTCGGCCTCGGCCAGGGCGCCCGGGGAGCCGGCCGAACGGAGCAGGTTCTCGAGCTGGTCCATCTGGCCCAGCCGGTCCATGAGCTGGGCCGCCTCGCCCATGCCGAGGGGGTCGGTACCGGTGGTCTGGTAGCTGTTGCCCCACCCGGCTTGGGGGGCGGCGGCCCGCATGTGCTGGCCGAGCTGCTCCATCTGCCAGCGCAGGTCCATGTCGTCGAGCAGCTGGGCCGAGAGGGCCTGGAGCTGGGCCCGCTGCTCCGGGGTGAGCGAGTTGAGGAAGGCCTGCATGGCCGCCATCTGGGCCGCCACCTGCTCGATCAGCTCGTCGAGGGTCTGGGGGTTGCCGGGGAAGTAGTCGCCGTACTGCTCCATGAACTGCTCGAACTGGGGATCCTCGCCCGCCGCCCGCCGGTCGAGCATCTGGTTGAGGGCGGCCAGCATGTCCTTCATCCGAGCCAGGTCTTCGGGCGTGGTGCTGGCCATGGCCTCGGACATCTGGTTGAACTGGCCCCGCAGCATCTCCTGGCGCAGCCGGTCCAGCAGCTCCTCGAACCGCTGCTGGGCCTCGGCCGAGGCGAAGTCGTACTCCGACAGGGACCGGACCTGGCCGGCCAGGTCGGGCGGCAGCAGGTCCAGGTGCATGCGCCGCTCGGCCATGGCCGCGCCGACGATGTCCTCCCGGCGCTGGTCGCCGGACTGGCGGGCCGCCTCCTCCAGCCCGTCGAGGGCGGCCCGCTCCTGGCTCACCACCTCCCGCAGCTCGTTGGCGATGTCGTCGTACACCCCGCCCAGGTCGTGGCGGCCCAACTCCTCCTGGCGACGCTGGCGCAGCCGCTCCAGCAGCTCCCGGATCCCGGCCACCCGCTCGCCCATGCGGTCCTTCAGCCCCTCCTGGAGCATGCGCCGCAGGGCGGCGTTCATGTCGCCGTGGTACACGAGGTCGTCGGTCACCTGGGCCAGCACCTCGTCGGCGTCTAGGTCGAACCCCGCCTGCGTCCCGTCCCAGCGCGAGTACCGGAACCGAGCGGGCATTATTGCTCTCCGGCGGGCACCCGGGTGCTGCGCACCGCGCCCGCCGGTGGCGGCGGGGGCCCCTGCCCCGCCGCCGATCCGGGCCCGGACCGGCCCATCATCCCCGTCCCCGGTAGGTGGCCCGGGTGCCGGCGGCGTCCTTGTTGAGCCGGCGGGACAGGTGCAGGCCCTCCAGGACCAGCTCGACGGCGCTGGCCAGGGCCGCGGGGTGCTCGCTGCCGGCCAGGGGCACGACGGCGGCCCGCAGGGCCGGCAGCTTGGCCAAGGCGGTCACGTAGTCGGCCGAGGGGACGTCGTCGCCGGTGTGGACGATGGTCCCGCCGTCGAACTCGGTCAGGGCGTCGCGGAGGCGCTCCATCGGGCAGCGCTGGCGGAACACCGACAGGATGGACGACTTCACGATCCGGTCGAGCACGGCGCCGTCGTCGCCCTCGTCGAGCGTCTCGATCTCCACCTTGCCCGCGGTGGAGGCCGGCAGGGCGTCCAGGTCGCTCACCCGGGGGACGACCATGGTCTCGCCCAGCCGCAGCGACCGGCGGGTGGCGTTGGCCACCATGGTCTCGTAGTTGGCGATCGTGAGCCGGACCGACACGCCGGAGCGCTGGTTGACATGGGGGCTGCGACGGGCCTCGTGGCTGACCGTGGCCACGATCTCGGCCATGTGGTCGGGTACCTCGACCTGCAGCCCGGGCACGCCCACGGTGGTGCCGTCCAGCGGCCGGGCCTCCTGGCGGACGACCGCCAGCTCCAGGTCGGTGTCGAGCGGGTAGTGGGTGCGGATCTGGGCCCCGAAGCGGTCTTTCAGCGGGGTGATGATCCGCCCCCGGTTCGTGTAGTCCTCGGGGTTGGCGGACGCCACGAGCATGAGGTCGAGCGGCAGGCGGATCTTGTAGCCGCGGACCTGGATGTCCCGCTCCTCCAACACGTTGAGCAGGCCGACCTGGATGCGCTCGGCCAGGTCCGGAAGCTCGTTGATTGCGAAGATGCCGCGGTTGGTCCGGGGGACGAGGCCGTAGTGGAGGGTGAGCTCGTCGGACAGGTAGCGGCCTTCGGCCACCTTGATGGGGTCGACCTCGCCGATGAGGTCGGCGATCGAGGTGTCCGGCGTGGCCAGCTTCTCCCCGAACCGGGTCGAGCGGTGGACCCACTCGATCGGGGTGTCCTCGCCGTGGTCCCGCACCAGGTCCCGGGCTTGCCGGGAGACGGGGTGGTACGGGTCGTCGTTGATCTCGGACCCGGCGACGATGGGCATCCACTCGTCGAGCAGGTCGGTCAGCGAGCGGATGATCCGGGTCTTGGCCTGGCCCCGCTCGCCCAGGAAGATCGTGTCGTGACCGGCCAGCAGGGCGTTCTCCAGCTGGGGCAGGACGGTGTCGTCGTACCCGAGCACCCCGGCGACGATCGCCTGGCCGGCGGCGATGCGGGCGGCGACGTTGCGCCGCACCTCCTCCTTGACCGGGACGGACTCCCAGCCCGACTCGCGCAACTGGCCGACCGTCGCAGGCCTGGCTCCGTGCCTGAACGGGACTGACGACATGCGGCCACCGTACCCTTGGCCCCATGGAACGGGTGATCGCCTACTTCGTCGCGCTGGTCCTCGGCGCCGCTGCCGTCGCCGGGGGGGTGCGGCTCGTCGCCGACCACTCCACCGCCCTGGACCGGTTCAAGGGCGCCCCGGCCACCACGGTCGCCCCGCGGCCGACCGTCCCCGCCGGTCCGGCGCCCGCCGCCGGCCAGTTCTTCGTCAAGGGTTCCGTCGACAAGCTGACGGCCGAGGGCGCCCAGGGCCCGCCGATCGCCACCCCGTTCACCATCGCCGCCGTCGAGCGGGGGACGGGCAAGGCGAGCATCCAGAACGTGCTGGTCGACGGGAAGCGCACGTCCATCGCCTGGGGTGGCGGTACCCCCCTGCCCATCAGCGGTGACGGCGGCGCGATCGACCTCAGCGGCAGCAAGGTCGTGGTGGACAACAGCGGCGCGACCTGGACGGTCGACGGGGCGTCCCGGGCGCTCAAGCCCGGAAAGTACCGGGCCGGGGCGCCGGTGGCGGTCGGGCTGGGCGGGCTGGCCACCCCCCGGGACTCGGTCGAGTTCACCGCCGACGCCCAGACCGTGATCGCCTCCCAGGGCGGCGTGGTCGTCAAGGTCCCACCGGCCAACCTCGAGGTCACGGGCCCGGGCAAGGTCACGGTGAACGGCCAGCTCCAGGTCCGCGACTCCAAGTCGACCAAACCGGCCAGCGCGGTCCAGTTCGGCGAGGGCCCGTACAAGGTCACCCTCACCCCCGCGGGGGGGCGCTTCGACCTCGACGCCGTCCTCCAGGGGCCGCTCACCAGCAGCTGACCCCGGCCGGGGCCCTTGACGGTTCCCTACCGCCACGTGAGACTCGCCCGCAACAGAAGTCGAACGTGGGGGGGAGCAACATGGTCCGCTTGAAGGCGCGCGCCCTGCTGTCAGGTGCCGGCGCGCTCTCGATTCTCCTTGGCACTGGCGGCACTGCGGTCCGGGCCGCGCCGGCGCCGGCCGCGCCGGTGGTGCGCCCGGCGGCCCAGGTGACGACGGACATCGACCCTTCGCGGGCGTACAACCAGCCGCAGATGCTGGTGGACCCGAAGGATCCCGACGTGCGGGTCATCGTGGGCGCCAACTACAACGCCGGCACCTGCGGGGCCGACGTCAGCCTGGACGGCGGGGAGACCTGGCGGGCCGGGAAGGGCAACGCCAAGCCGTCCGAGTACGCCACCTGCGTCCGCAGCGACTTCGGCCCGTACCTGGGCGGGGCGTACGCCCACGGCACGATCTACCTGGCCTCCGCCGCCGACGACAAGGGTGGCCAGCAGGACGTCAACACCCTGTACCTGTCGCGCAGCACCGACCTGGGCGACACCTGGGACACCACGATCATCCACAAGGGCAAGCCCGACGCCGCCTTCACCGAGGTAAACGGCAGCACGAAGATCGGGGGCGAGCACTACAGCCTGGTCCGGATGGCGGTCGACCGGAACAACCCCAACTACGTCTACGTGAGCGCCCGGCTCGGGATCGCCGACCGCACGCCTCCCTACGGCCTGTTCGGGAACGTGGTCATCCGGGGGGTGGTGGCGGCGTCCGCGGACGGCGGCAAGACCTTCAGCGACCCGATCGACATCCTGGGCAACATCCCCCGCAGCGAGTACGCCGGTGACTACGTCCCGTCGATGACCGTGGCCCCGGACGGCACCGTCTACGCCGTCGAGCGCGAGCGCACGCCGCCGGCAACTCCCGACAAGCCGTTCACACCCGACCAGCCCGCCGGGTCGCCCGGCGCGGGCGGGCGGTTGCTGCTGTCCACCTCGACCGACCACGGCAAGACCTGGACCACCAAGTCCATCGACGACAGCGCGGTGGCCGGGGCGGGCAACACCCAGGCCAACCCGGAGATGACGTCGGACCCCAAGACCGGCGCCCTGTACGTCATCTTCGGCCAGCGGGACACGCCCACCAGCGAGAGCAACGTCTGGATCATGCACTCGGGCGACGGCGGCAAGACGTGGGACCCCAAGGTCCGGGTCAACCACGACGCCACCCCGCGTGACCACACCCTGCCCGGGGTCAGCGTGGCGCCCGATGGCCGGGTCGACGTGGCGTGGGCCGACTACCGCAACGACACCCAGTTCCAGCCCGGTGGCACCCGGCAGAACCAGCTGTGGTGGGACGTCTACTACAGCTACTCGAACGACGCCGGCAAGACCTGGGCCACCGACATCCGGGTCAGCGACCGGTCGATGAACAAGAACGAGGGCTACACGTTCCACTCGAACTACGGCCTCGGTGGGCCGGCCGGAGTGGCGTCGACCAACAAGGCCGCCGTCTTCGCGTGGGCCGACTCGCGGCGGGGGTCGATTGCCCTCCCGGTCGAGGACTTCTACTTCACGTCGGCCTCGTTCTCGAACCCGGGCAGCGAGGCGGCCGGCGGGACCAGCCACACCGCCCGCGACGTCGCCCTCGGGGCTGGCGCCACCCTGGCCGTCATGGGCGTGGCCATGGTCCTGGCCTACCTCGGCGCCAGCCGCCGCAGCCGCCCGGCGGCCCAGCCCTCCACCGTGCCCACGTCGACCGGCTAGCGGCGGGGAGGGCGCGGCGCGACGGTGGGGGCTGTCGCAGGCCTAGGTCATGGAATGCGGAGTGCCAAGGTACGGGAAGTCCATGAGAAGGTCAGTGTGGGGCTTGAGGCCATCGGGCGGGATCTCACCCTTGGAGAGGAACGCCAGGCGGTGATCGATCACATCATCGGTGAAAACGCGACCGTTGGGGTACTGGGCCGGCTTCGAAGGGTCGAAGCTCAACATGTCCGGCAGGAGCCGGTCGGCGTCGATCGCCGCCATCGCCTCTTGCCGGGTGTAGTTGCCGGTATGTCCCATCAGGTGGACGAACTGATCCATCCAGCGGTCTCGATCATCCACCGGCTCACCGGCGTTGTATTCCTCTTTGGTCTCGTCGGTGTTGAAGAAACTGCTGACCGACGGGTGGCCGGCACGATCGACATGGCGGAGCTCGCCGTCCTGCCGCACACTGCACCGTCCCCAAATTCGGATCTCGGGCTGGGCGCCGAGCTCGCTCGTGGGCAGTTCGAGAACCATAGAAAACACGTTGCCTTCCGTGTTTGAATCGACGCCGGTCCACGGAGACTCGCCACCGACGTGGGGCGCGGTGAAGTTCCTGCCGCCCTCGGTGTTGAACAGGTTCTTGATTCCGTCGAAGTCGAAGAAGAAGGCGTCGCTGCGAGCACCGGCGAAGAACTTGTAGCCGCCGATCGCGACGATGTTTGGTCGGGCGCCGAACGAGACATCGATGTCGGCGACGATCTTCGTCCCCACCGCCTCGGCCGAACGGGACTCGGCCCCCCTGGCCATGAAGACGCTGGCGGTCTGCTTACCGTCCTCGGGCGGACTGAAGACGTAGCTGAACGCTATGTCGTTCAGGCAATCCCCGTCGTTGTCAATGGCGAGCCGGTAGATCGCGCCAGGATGGAGTGCGCCCGCCGCCGGATTCGCATTGAGGATGAGCACGGTCCTCGCCGGGTCCGTGGGCGCCTGGAACGCGTAGAGGTCGCAGAGGTCGAGCCTTTGGTCTCCCAAAGGCGGGCCCAAGCTGAGGCCGGTGAAATGGTTCGACATGGCTTGTCTCCTCAAGATCGAGCATGAAGCGGCCTCGTCGCACGGGTGACTCGCTTCATTGGTTGTGACCCCGCGGGTCGCCGCCGTTCCCTCTAGGGTAGCGGCATAAACTGGCGGGGCAACGGGGCCCGGCGACGACAAGGGCGCCCCGCCGTGCAGGGCCCGTCCCCGCTTCCAGCCGGGCCGCGGCAGGATGGCACCCGTGGAGATCCACCGGCACCGCTTCGACGCAGTGATCGTGGGCGCGGGCGGGGCCGGCCTGCGGGCGGCCATCGAGACCGCCGGGAAGTGCCGCACGGCGGTGATCTCCAAGCTCTATCCCACCCGGTCGCACACCGGGGCGGCCCAGGGCGGGATGTGCGCGGCGCTGGCCAACGTCGAGGAGGACTCCTGGGAGTGGCACGCCTTCGACACGGTCAAGGGGGGCGACTACCTGGTCGACCAGCCGGCGGCGGAGATCATGTGCCGGGAGGCGGTCGACGCCGTCATCGAGCTGGAGCACTTCGGCCTGCCCTTCAACCGGACGCCAGAGGGGCGGATCGACCAGCGCCGGTTCGGGGGCCACACCCGCAACCACGGGGAGGCGCCGGTCAAGCGGGCCTGCTACGCCGCCGACCGCACCGGCCACATGATCCTGCAGACGCTCTACCAGCAGTGCGTGGCCCGAGGGGTGGCCTTCTTCGACGAGTTCCAGGTGCTGGACGTGGCCTTCGTCGACGACGACCCCCGGCGGGGCGTGGCCGGGGTGGTGGCCCACCAGCTGGCCACCGGCGACCTGCACGTCTTCGAGTGCGCCGCCGCCCTGTTCGCCACCGGCGGGTTCGGCCGCATCTTCAAGGTCTCCTCCAACGCCCACACCCTGACCGGCGACGGGCCGGGCCTGCTCTGGCGGCGTGGGGTACCGCTGGAGGACATGGAGTTCTTCCAGTTCCACCCGACAGGGATCAACAAGCTCGGGATCCTGCTGTCCGAGGCGGCCCGGGGCGAGGGTGGCATCCTGCGCAATGCCGAGGGCGAGCGGTTCATGGAGCGCTACGCCCCCACGGTCAAGGATCTGGCGCCCCGGGACATGGTCAGCCGGGCCATGCTCACCGAGATCCGCCAAGGCAAGGGGTGCGGGCCCAGCCAGGACTACCTCCACCTGGACCTGACCCACCTGCCCCCCGAGCAGATCGACGAGAAGCTCCCCGACATCGCCGAGTTCGTCCGCACGTACCTGGGGATCGAGCCCAAGACCGACCTCATCCCCATCCAGCCCACCGCCCACTACGCCATGGGCGGCATCCCCACCAACGTCTCGGCCGAAGTCGTCCTCGACGCCGAGGGGACCGTCGCCCCCGGCCTGTACGCCGCCGGCGAGTGCGCCTGCGTGTCCGTGCACGGCGCCAACCGCCTGGGCACCAACTCCCTGCTCGACATCGTGGTGTTCGGGCGACGGGGCGGGGCGGCCATGGCCGAGTACGTGCGGGACCGCACGCCGCCCGGCCTCCCCGCCGGGTTCGGCGGCGAGACCGAGGAGACGATCGCAGGCCTGCTGGCCGGGGACGGAACCGAGAAGGTGGCCGACATCCGGGCCGAGCTGCAGGAGCAGATGACGGTGAACGCCTCGGTGTTCCGGACCGACGACAGCCTCCGGGCCGTGGCGGCCACCATCGAGCGCCTTCGCGAGCGGTACCAGTACGTGGCCGTCGCCGACCAGAGCCGGCGGTTCAACTACGAGCTCTCCGAGGCCCTGGAGCTCGGGTACCTGCTGGACGTGGCCGAGGTGCTGGTGGCCGCCGCCCTGGCCCGCACCGAGAGCCGGGGCGGCCACTTCCGCGACGACCACCCCCTGCGCGACGACGCCAACTGGATGCGCCACAGCCTGGCCTTCCGCCAGCCCGACGGGACCATCCGCCTCGACTACAAGCCGGTCGCGGCCGGGCCCTACCTCCCCATGGAACGGAAGTATTGAGATGGACCTCGACCTGCGGATCAAGCGGTTCGACCCCGAGCGGGACGAGCGGCCCCACTGGGAGGACTACCGGGTCCAGGTCGAGCCCGGGGACCGGGTGCTGGACGCCCTCCACCAGGTCCGCTGGTACCACGACGGCAGCCTGGCCTTCCGTCGGTCGTGCGCCCACGGGGTGTGCGGGTCGGACGCCATGGTCATCAACGGCCACAACCGGCTGGCCTGCGTCCTGCTGGTGGAGGACGTGGGCGCCCGGGTCACGGTCGAGCCCCTGCGAGGCCTGCCGGTCCTGAAAGACCTGGTCGTGGACATGGACGCCTTCTTCGCCCAGTACCGCTCCGTCATGCCCTGGCTGGTCAACGACGACGACCCCGGCCCCACCGAGCGCCCCCAGTCCCCCGAGCAGCGGGCCCGGTTCGACGACACCACCAAGTGCATCCTGTGCGCGGCCTGCACCACCTCCTGCCCCATCTACTGGGCCAACGGGACCTACGTCGGCCCCGCGGCCGTGGTCAACGCCCACCGCTTCATCTTCGACTCCCGGGACCAAGCCGGGGCCGAGCGCCTCCACATCCTCGACGAGGGCTCCGGCGTCTGGCGCTGTCGCACCGCCTTCAACTGCACCGATGCCTGCCCCCGGGGGATCAAGGTCACCGAGGCCATCCAGGAGGTCAAGCGGGCGATCGTGAAACCGGGGGACCGGTAGGGCTAAGGTTCGCCGAAAGCTCGCGCGGGGCGAGCGACGATCGACGAAAGCGGGAGAACATGCAGAACCGAGCGAAGGTAGTCACGCGGCGAATCGCGGTCGCAACGGCGGGCCTGGCCGTTGCTGCGGCGGGGTGGGCGTTCAACCTGCCGGCCAACGCCGAGCCGAGCCCGGCCTGCCCGCAGCTGATCGCCTCCTACCTGGCCAACCCCAGCGCGCAGGCCACCCTGCTGCCGTTCCTGGTCGCCAACCAGTGCAGCATCCCGACCTCGAGCACCTCCAGCAGCTCGACGTCCAGCACCTCCACCACGGCCCGGCCGACCACCACGACCACGGTGAACCCGGCGGCGTCCTCTTGCGCCCCGCTGTCGGCGAACTACCTGGCCAACCCCGGGGCCCGGTCCTCGCTGCTGCCGCTGTTCGCCGAGTTCAACTGCCCGGTGCCGACGATCCCGGCCCCGACCACCACGTCCAGCTCGACGTCGAGCACCAGCTCGAGTTCCACGTCCTCGACCTCCACCACCTCGACGACGGTCAGCCCGAACGCCTCGATCTGCAGCAGCCTGCTCCTCGCCTACGTCGCCAACCCGGCGGCTCAGTCGTCGCTGCTGCCGGTGCTCCTGGCCAACAACTGCACCGTGCCGGTGGTCGCCGGCGAGTAGCCGAGCCGTCGGCAACCGACAGAAACGAGCCCCGGCCTCGGCCGGGGCTCGTTCGCGTCCGGGGCCGTCGCCGTGGCGCCGCGCGTGTTCGAGCGCGCCGAAACGTGCCGTATACTCCGGCCTGTACTGCCCGTTCTTCCCTCTTGTGCGACTCCGCAAACCCCGGGGGAGAGATTTTTTTCGGGCTGGGGCTTCGGAGTCGCCGGGAGGTGGGTCCACAGGCGCCGGCGCCGATGCGCGAGGTGACCCATGCCCCTCCCTGCCCGTCGTCCGAAGCTGGCCGCCGACAGCCTGTTCGCCCTCCTGTTGCTGGCGGCCATCGTCGCCACCCTGGTCGGCCGCAGCACCCCCGGCATCTCGCCGGCCCGGGCCGAGACCAGCCCGCGGGCGGTGCCCGAGACCACGCCGGAGACCGCGCCCGTGGCCCAGGCCGCCCCGGCCCCCGCGGCGTCGCCCGCCCCTGATCCCGCCCCGCCGGTGGTGAACCTGCCCGCCGGCTCGGCGCCCGTGACCGCCCCGTCCGCCCCGGCCGGCGTCCTGCAGGCCCAGCCGGTGGTCCAGAAGTGGCTGCCGAGCGGCAAGGGCATGTGGATCTACGAGCCGGCCAAGACCGAGGGCGGCAACGCAGCGGCCATCGTGGCCAAGGCCAAGGCCACCGGCCTCACCCACCTGTGGGTCCGGATGGGCTCGGCGTGGGACGGCTTCAACATCGCCCCCTTCCTCGACCGCCTGCTCCCCGCCGCCCACGCCGCCGGGATCAAAGTCATCGGCTGGGACTTCCCCAAGCTGGACCCGGTGGACGCCGACATCGCCCGGGCCAAGACCATGATCCACTACACGACCCCGAGCGGCGACCGGGTGGACGCCTTCTCCCCCGACATCGAGAGCCCGGCCGAGGGCACCCACCTCACGCCGGCCGCGGCCCAGGCCTACGGTTCCGCCCTCCGGGACGCGGCCGGCGCCGCCTACACCCTCATCGTCACCGTCCCCCGCCCGGCCAAGGAGCGACCCAACCACCCGTACCCCGAGATCGTGGCCGGCTACGACGCCATCGCCCCCATGGTCTACTGGCTCGACCGCCAGCCCGACACCGACGTCACCGGCGCCCTCCAGTACCTGGCCAAGTTCGGCAAGCCCGTCTACCCCGTCGGCCAGGCCTACGACGGTTCGCCCGAGGGCGGGCGCAAGGGCGTGCCGCCGCCCGAGGAGCTGTGGCGGTTCATGCGCTTCGCCCAGGCCAACGGGGCGGCGGGCATCTCGTTCTGGTCCTGGCAGGCGGCCAACCAACCGGCCTGGAACGCCATCAAGGAGGCGGTGGAGTTCCGCATCCCCGATCCCGCCCCGCCGCCGGCGACCGCGGCGCCGGCGACGGCGTCGCCCCCGGCGGCAACGCTCGCCACCGCCAGCCTGCTCTCCTTCCGGGACCCCGAGAGCAGCCCCTGAGGGTGCACCGCCAGCCCCGGCACAGGGGTCTCACCGGAAATCCCCAGGAAAACCTGCCAGGGTTCCCGGGTGCCCAGTAAGACGTCGCCCCGCCGGTCGGCCACCCGCACCGACCGCCGGAGGGCTGCGCTGCAGCGGCGCCGCCAGCACGCCGCGGCGAGGACGGTGGCGGCCCGGCGGGCCGTTCGGCGGCAGCGGCGGCGCAAGATCCTGGCCGGGGCGACCGTGGTGGCGGTGGCCGCCGGCATCACCGGCGGGTACGTCGAGTGGCAGCGCGCCAACAACCACCCGCCGTCGCCGGCGCTGCACGCCCCGCTGGCCACCACGTCCGAGCCGCTGGCCATGGCCAGCGTGCCGGGCAGCTACCGCGCCGTCTACCGGGCCGAGTCGTACCAGGGCGCCAAGGTCACCCGCTCGACCGAGGACGTCTCGATCCAGCGACCCTTCAACGGGCGGGTCACCATCCGGGAGGGCACCGACGCCAGTGGCGCGCTCCAGTTCGAGGGCCGGTCCACCCTCGGCTCGTACGCCAACTACTCCCAGTCGGGGCCGGGCCAGGTGTCGGGCGACGCCCCCACCGTGGCCTTCGGCGACGTCCGGCTCAACGCCTCCCTCGACGACCTGCTGCGCAAGGGGTTGTTCGTGCGCAAGGAGCGCCGGCAGGCCCTCGGGCGAGACTGCCAGGTGTACCGGACGGGTACGTCGCTCCAGAGCCTGAAGATCACCGCACCGACGGCCACCGACTACGCCGACGCCTGCCTCGACGATGCCGGCCTGGTCCTGGAGGAGGTGACCGTGGTCGGGGGCAAGCTGACCCAGCGCCTGACCGCCACCGAGCTGGTGGACGAGCCCACCTTCGAGTCCAACACCTTCACCGTCGACGGTGACCCCGTCGGGTTCGACCAGGGCGGCTCGGTGCTCACGCCCGTCGACCTGGCCACCCCCCCGCCCGCCGGCTCGTGGCAGCTCGACACCCCGCCCGCCGGGTTCACCCACCAGGCCCGGTACGTGCTCCAGACGCCCGACCAGTCGGGGACGGCCGCCGGCGCCGCGCCGGTCAGCGCCTACGTCGACCTGTACGTGCGGGGCACCGACGTGGTCACCGTGCGCCAAGGGCCCGTCGCGGGCGAGCCGGACATGAGCTCCTCGGCCTCGTCCGGCGACCCGATCGACGGCGGCCCGCTCGGGTCGGCCCAGCTCCTGCTGTCGGCCATCGGCCCGACGGTCACCGCCCACCCGACAGCCGACACGTTCGTACACGTCGCCGGCACCCTGTCGCCCACCGACCTCGAGGCCGTGGCGGCCGCCCTCCACCAGGTCTAACGGGCAGCAGGTCTGACGGGCACCCGCCTCAGGCCAGGCGCTCGACCCAGCCGAACCCTCCCCCTGGGTCGTAGCGGCAGAACGCCCGGTCCAGCCGCCCGCCAGCGGGCAGGAGCACGGGGCTGTGGGCCAAGGCGACGGCCGTTCGCGGGCCGACCCGGGCGGTCCGGAGCAGGCCGTCGGGGCCCACGTCCGCCTCTATCCCGTCGCCGGTCACGACCGACGCCGTCCCCTCGGCCGCCCACGCCCATGGACCGGCCCAGTCCCGTTCCCCCCACAGGTGGATGCGAAGGCCCGACCCGTCGAGCTGGAAGCGCTCCCGCCCCACCAGCACGTCCCCGTGGGCGTGGCACGCCTGGCTGTAGCCGTCCTGGGCGCCCGGGCCCGGCCACGCCGAGCAGGGCGCCGCCGCCTCCCACTCCACGTCCAGGCCGAGGGCGCACGGGTCGCCCCGCTCGCTCCGCCACGCCTCCGTGGGGTCGTCGAGGGCCACACCGAACGCCTCCAGCCCCACGCTCCAGTGGTCGAGCGGGGTCTCGCACACCAGCTCGGTCCACAGGCCCGAGGCCCGGACCTCCAGGCCCGGTCCCGAGGGGAGGGGTACCTCGTGGTCCCGCACCGCCACCAGCGGCGGTCCGCCGCCGACCACGCCGGCCCAGAACCAGGCCACGCCCTCCGCCGGGCGCAGGCCCAGACGCACGTAGCCGGCGAGCGAGCCGTCGGGGGCGGCGAAGTCCAGGTACCAGGACTCCTCCCAGCCCCGGCCCCGACCGGGCTGGTGGGCCCGCTCGGCCGCGGGCGGGATGGGCTCGGCCTGCACCGCGTGGACGCTAATGGGCGACAATGGAGGGGTGAGGTTCCTGAGCGGGGAGTGGCTCGAGCGCCTGGCGGAGTCGATGGCGGGCGTATCGCCCGACGCGGCGATGGCCGCTCCCCCGCCGGCCGTGCACCTGAGCATCCACCAGCGGGTGACCGGGGGGCCCGACGGGGACGTGGAGTACACCATCCGCCTCGACCGCGGCCGGGCCACCGTCGAGGCCGGCCCCGGCCAGGCCGACGTGGAGATGATCGAGGACTACGAGACGGCGGCGGCCATCAGCCAGGGCCGGCTCAGCCCGGCCGCCGCCTTCGCCAGCGGGCGCCTGCGCCTGAGCGGCGCGGTGGGCTCGCTGGTCGAGCACCAGGAGGCGATGGCGGCGCTCGGATCGGGGCTGGCCGGCCTGGCCGGGACCACGACCTACTGACGTGGCCACCCACTACGAGGTGCTGGGCGTCGCCCCCGAGGCCACGGCGGAGGAGATCCAGCGGGCGTACCGGCTCCTGGCCATGCGCCACCACCCCGACGTCGCCCCCGACGCCGATCAGACGGCGATGGCCGCCATCAACGGGGCCTGGGAGATCCTCGGCGACGCCGGCCGACGGCAGGCCTACGACGCGTCCATCCGAGCGCCGGAGGCGCCGCCACCTCCCGGCCCGCCGCCCGCGGCCGATTGGGAGCCGCTCTCCTGGGACGACGACGATGTCGACCCCGAGGATCTGAGCGACGAGCCCTACGCGCCCGCCGAGCGCCGGCCGGCCGACATGCTGGTGATGACCCCGGTCCTGCTCGTCGTGGTCGCCATCCCCATGTTCTTCTTCAGCATCATGTCCGGCTCCGAGGCGCTGCGGACCTTCGCCATACTGCTCCTACCCGTGGCCGGCCTGGGCTTCGTGATGGCCCCGCTCTTCGTCATGCTCCGCTCGAAGAGCCGCTCGACCTCGACCTCGACCTCAACGGAGTAGCCGAACCGCCTCGTCCTGCTTGCCCCGCACCGCCTCGGCCGCGGCCCGGAGGGCGGCGAGCTCGTCGTCGGCCAGGGGCAGCTCGACCACCTCGACCACCCCGGCCCGGCCGAGTCGGGCGGGGACGCCGAGGTAGACACCCTCGACGCCGTAGGCCCCCTCCACCCAGGCGCTGACCGGCTGGACCTCGCCCGTGTCGCCCGCCACGGCGCGCACCATGGCGGCCGCCGCCGCGGCCGGGGCGAAGTACGCCGAGCCCGTCTTGAGCAGGGCGACGACCTCCGCCCCGCCGTCCCGGGTCCGCTGCACGATCTCGTCGATGGCCGACGGGTCGAGCACGTCGGTCAGCGGCTTGCCGTCGACCGACGACTGCGACGGGACGGGGACCATGGTGTCGCCGTGGGATCCGAGGGTGAGTGCGGTGACCGCGCTGATGGGGACGCCCAGCCGCTCGGCCACGAAGTGGCGGAACCGGGCCGTGTCCAGCATCCCGGCCTGGCCCATGACCCGGGAGCGAGGCAGCCCGGAGGCGGCGGCGGCCAGGGCGGTCATCTCGTCGAGCGGGTTCGATACCACGATCAAGACCGTTGCGGGCGACTGGTCGACGAGCTGGCGGGTGACGTCGCCCACGATGCGGGCGTTGACCTCCAGCAGATCCATCCGGCTCATCCCCGGCTTACGGGGCAGGCCGGCGGTGATGACGCAGATGTCCGAGCCCGCGGTCTCGGCGTAGGCGTTCGTCCCGGTGATCCGGGTCTCGAAGCCGGCGAGGGGCCGGCTCTGCATCAGGTCCAGGGCCAGGCCCTGGGGCTTGCCCTCGACGATGTCGGTGAGCACCACCTCGTCGGCGTACCCGCCCTCGGCGATGCGCTGGGCCAGGGTGGAGCCGTAGAACCCGGCCCCGGCGACGGTGACCTTCACCGGCCGACCATCACAGGCGGTCGACGATCGCCGCCGCGAACTCGGAGGTCTTGACCTCGGTGGCCCCGTCCATGAGGCGGGCGAAGTCGTAGGTGACGATGCGATCGGCGATGGTGGCCTCCAGGGCCCGCACGATGTCGTCCGCCGCCTCCTGCCAACCCAGGTGCTCGAGCATGAGCACGCCGGACAGCAGGACCGAGCCGGGGTTGACCTTGTCCTGGCCCGCGTACTTGGGGGCGGTGCCGTGGGTGGCCTCGAAGATGCCGGCCCCGGTGACGTAGTTGATGTTGGCCCCGGGGGCGATGCCGATCCCGCCCACCTGGGCGGCCAGGGCGTCGGAGGCGTAGTCGCCGTTCAGGTTGGTGGTGGCGATGACGTCGAACTCCTCGGGCCGGGTCAGGATCTGTTGGAGGAAGATGTCGGCGATGGCGTCCTTGACCAGGATGCGGTCGCCCGGCTTGCCCCCGCAATCGTCCCAGCCCACGGCCACGTCGGCGAACTCCTCCCGGACCAGCTCGTAACCCCAGGCCCGGAACGCCCCCTCGGTGAACTTCTGGATGTTCCCCTTGTGGACCAGGGTGACCGACTTCCTGCCCTTGCGCACCGCGTACTCGATGGCGGCCCGGACCAGCCGCTTGGAGCCCATGATCGAGATGGGCTTGAGCCCCAGGCCAGAGTCGGGGCGGATGTCCCAGCCGTACTCCTTCTTGCAGAACTCGATCAGCTTGGCCGCCTCCGGCGTGCCCTCCTCCAGCTCCTTGCCGGCGTAGACGTCCTCGGTGTTCTCCCGGAAGATCACCATGTCGACCCGCTCCGGGTGCTTCACCGGCGACGGCACGCCCGCGAACCAGCGCACGGGCCGCAGGCAGACGTAGAGGTCGAGGATCTGGCGCAGGGCGACGTTCAGGCTGC
The DNA here is from genome assembly GCA_035494015.1 of Acidimicrobiales bacterium. GTDB lineage: Bacteria > Actinomycetota > Acidimicrobiia > Acidimicrobiales > AC-14 > CADCTB01. The sequence continues at coordinate 5,920 of DATJHJ010000097.1, read as the reverse complement.
GGATCCCGCCACCCACCGGCGTGGTCAGGGGGCCCTTGATCCCCACGACGTACTCCTCGAAGGCGGCGACGGTCTCGTCGGGCAGCCACGAGCCGGTCTCGTCGAACGCGGCCTGGCCGGCCAGCACCTCCTTCCACTCGATCCGCTTGCCCCGCTTGGCCACCGCGGCGTCGAGGACGAGCTGGGCCGCGGGCCAGATGTCGACCCCCGTGCCGTCGCCCCGGATGAAGGGGATGATCGGCTCGTCGGGCACGTTGAGGCTTCCGTCCGCCGCCGCGGTGATCTTGTCGGGCATGGTGGGGCAGCGTAGACAAGGCACGTACAGTGCCCCGCATGGCTGCCGGCCAAGGACACGCTCCCTTCGACCCGGTGGGCGTCGGGCTGCATTGGGCGCCGATTACCGACCTGCCCTCTGACTGGGACGTTCTGGCGTCGCGCGAGCTCCGAGCGTTGAGCGCCGTCTGGGACGAACAACGGGAAACACTGGCCGCCGGCGGCGGGCTCCGCCACTTCAACGAGCGGCTTCAACGACAGTGGTCAATCGAGACCGGTGTGATCGAACGCGTGTATACGCTCGATCGAGGCGTCACCGAGGTTCTGATCGAACGTGGGATCGACGCCAGTCTCATCCCGCATGGGGCCACCGACAAGAACCCCGAGTCCGTGGTGCGCATCATCCGTGACCACGAGGAGGCCGTGGAGTGGCTGTTCGACATCGTTCGACAGCAACGTCAGGTCACGACTTCGTTCGTGAAGGAGCTCCACGCTCTCATGACCCGCCACCAGCCGACTGCGACCGGCAGGGATCAGTTCGGCCGACTCGTCGAAGTTCCGCTTCGCCACGGCGATTGGAAGATGCTGCCGAACAACCCGACCCGGGCCGACGGGACCGTCCACGAATACTGCCCGCCGGAGCAGGTGGCGCCCGAGATGGAGCGACTGGTGGCAATGCACCATGGTCACCAGTCATCAGGGGTGCCGGCGGAGGTCGAGGCCGCCTGGTTGCACCATCGCTTTACCCAGATCCATCCCTTCCAGGACGGTAACGGCCGAGTCGCCCGTGCTCTCGCCTCACTCGTTTCGATACGTGCGGGCTTGTTTCCCATCGTCGTCACCCGCGATCACCGGGAGAAGTACATCGACGCGCTGGAGGCCGGCGACGCAGGAGACCTCGGCCCGTTGATCGCCACGTTCGCCACCCTTCAGAAGAAGGCCTTGGTGGACGCGCTGGCGATCGCTCGCGAGGTCACAGGTGAGCGGCAGCGCGTCGACCAAGTGATCGCCTCGATAGGCGAGATCTTCGCGAAGCAGGCCGAGGACAGGCGCGCGGATTGGGATCGGGCGAAGGAGCTCGCCCAATTGCTCCGAGTCCGTGCCCTCGACCGTTTCAGCCAGGTCTCGGGCGAGCTCACAGCCCAAGTCCTGCCGTCGTACCCTGCGTTCCGTGCCTTTGCCGACGACGATCGTAGCGACCCGGAGCGGACGTACTGGTTCCGGTTTCAAACGCGCGAGGCGGCCAAGAGGCTGGAGTACTTCGCCAACTGGCGCGATTACGGATCCTGGGTGCGGTTGGGACTACGCGACGGCTCCCAGGCGGACGTCGTGCTGGTGCTGACCGCGATCGGTCAGGAGTACAGAGGGCTCGTCGGAGCAACGGTTGTCTTCTCCCAACGCGAGCAGGCCGGAGAAAGGGAACGGTCGCTGGTAAACGTCGAGGCCGCTTCCGAGGAGTTGTTCCAGGTCAACTACAAGGACGACGAAGTTGACGTGATTGAGCGCTTCGACCGATGGCTCGACCGGAGTCTCGTGCGCGCTCTGGAGATGTGGAGGCAGGGACTGCCGGCCTGATCCCGGTGTGACCGCCGGCTTCAGTGGACGCCGAGGAGGCGGTCGACCCACTCGATGCCGAAGTACACGACGAACAGGGCGGCCACCACCCAGAGCAGGACGTGGACGTCGCGGAACCGGCCGCTGGTCAGCTTGAGGACGGCGTAGGACACGAACCCGGCACCGATCCCGTTGGTGATCGAGAACGTGAACGGCATGAGGACGATGGTCAAGAAGGCGGGGATGGCCACCGTGTAGTCGTCCCAGGGGATGTCGGCCACCCGGGTCATGAGCAGGAAGCCGACCACCACGAGCGCCGGCGACGCCGCCTCGTACGGGACCACGGAGACGAGGGGGGTGAAGAACAGGGCGGCGACGAACAGCAGGCCGGTGGCCACGCTGGCCAGCCCGGTGCGGGCTCCGTCGCCCACCCCGGCGGCCGACTCGATGTACGTCGTGTTCGACGAGGCCGACGCCGCCCCGCCGGCCGCCGCGGCCAGGGAGTCGACCAGCAGCACCCGGCCCACGCCCGGCAGGCGGCCCTCCTCGTCGAGCAGGTTCCCCTCGGCGCCGACGCCGACCACGGTGCCCATGGTGTCGAAGAAGTCGGCCAGCATGAGGGTGAAGACCAGCAGCAGGGCGCTCACCACCCCGACGGCGGCGAAGGACCCGCCCAGGCTGAAGTGGCCGAGCAGGCCGAAGTCGGGTGTGGACACCACCTTGTGCGGCCAGGCCGGCACGTTCAGGCTCCAGCCCCGGGGATGGAGCGGCTGGCCGGGGACGATCTGGGCCGGCACGTCGACGATGGCGTTGAGCACGATGGCGAACAGGGTCGTGCCCACGATGCTGATGAGGATGGCGGCCCGCACCTTGCGGGCCACCAGGATGGCGGTGGCCAGCAGGCCGACCACGAACACCACCGTCGGCCAGCCGACCAGCCGGCCGCCGATGCCGAGCGAGACGGGGACGGGCGAGGACGCCGCGTCCGGCACCCGGCGGATGAACCCGGCGTCCACGAAACCGATGAAGGCGATGAACAGCCCGATCCCCACCGCGATGGCGTTCTTGAGGGCCAGGGGCACGGCGTCGAAGATCGACTGGCGGACGCCGGTGAGGACCAGGGCGGTGATGGCCAGCCCTTCCAGCACGACCACGCCCATGGCCGCCGGCCACGACATCTGGGCCGCCAGCTGGAAGGCGACCACCCCGTTGAGCCCCAGCCCGGCGGCGATGGCGAAGGGGTAGCGGCCGACCACGCCCATCAGGATGGTCATGACCGCGGCGACCAGGGCGGTGGAGCTGGCCGCCTGGCCGATGTCGAGGTGGCGACCGGTGACGTCGCCCGCCCCGGCCAGCACGATCGGGTTCAGGACCACGATGTAGGCCATGGTGAAGAAGGTGGCCAGGCCCCCCCGCAGCTCGGTGCGGACCGTCGAGCCCCGCTCCTCGACCTCGAAATAGCGCGCCAGCCCGGCCCCGCTCACCGCCCCCTATTCTGCCCGACCGGGCAGGACCGGCCGTCCCCCCGGATCGAAGAGGCGGCGCAGGGAGAACGCGAACGGCGTCGGCCCCTTCCGGCGCAGGTGGTCGAGCCGTTCCAGCCCCTCGTCGATCGACGGCTGCCCGCCCGCCTCCACCCACCACAGGGCGGTGGTGAACCCGCCGAGAGGCACGAACCACTTGCCCCGCCGGCCCATGAACAGGGCGTGGGCCGTCCGGTACACGTACTTCTGCAGCGCCTCGTACGTCGCCCACGTCGACAGGGTGACGATCACCCGGTCCTCGTCCTCGAACGGTCGCAGGATGACCGGCGCGCTGTCGCCCTCGTCCGGGCGCCGGCGCCAGACGAACCCGTCGCTGCGCTCGGCCAGCCAGTTCACGTCGCCCACCGCCTTCACGAACCCGGCCATGGCCGGGGCGTCGAGCGCGGCCCGGGGCAGGGCGACGTTCACCTCGGCCAGTTCCATGGGACGTGGATTCTCGCGGATCGGGTGCACCCAGCGTCGTGAAATCGGCCGGATTGGCGAACATCACGACGCCCAGTGCACCCGGCCGGGCATGGCAAAGTGCCGGGCGTGCGTCATGTGACCGTGGACGAGCGCCGGGCCCGGCTCGCACTGCGCCACCACCTGGCCGCCGAGGCCCGGACCGACGACGTGGTGAGGGTCGCCGGGGATCTGGTCGGCTTGCATGGGACCGACCCGGCCAGCGTGTTCCTCTCCGCCGCCGCCCGCATGCGGCACCCGAGCGTGGCCGCCGTGGAGGACGCGCTGTACGAGCAGCGGCGACTGGTCCGGACCCTGTGCATGCGCCGGACGATGTTCGTCGTCCCGGTCGAGCTGGTCCCGGTGGTCCAGGCCGCGGTGACCGACGCCCTCGTCCCCGGCCAGCGGCGGCGGGCGATCACCCTCATGGAGCAGGGCGGGATCCCCGACGCCGCGGCCCACCTGCGCGAGCTGGAGGAGCGGACGCTGGCCGCCCTCGAGGCGCGGGGTGAGGCCACGGGGGCGGAGCTGTCCAAGTCCGTCCCCGGGCTGAACCGGCAGCTGCACGTGGGGGCGGGGACCAAGTGGGAGGGGACGGTGGGCGTGTCCACCCGGGTCCTGTTCCTCCTCTCGACCGAGCAGAAGGTGGTGCGGGGCCGGCCGCGGGGCGGGTGGACGAGCAGCCAGTACCGGTGGTCGCCGATGTCGGCCTGGCTGCCCGATTCCGTGCCGGTCCTGGGTACCGACGAGGCCCGGGTCGAGCTGGCCCGGCGCTGGCTCCTTGCCTTCGGGCCCGCCCCGATCACCGACCTGAAGTGGTGGACCGGGCTGACCCTCACCCAGGTCCGCAAGGCCGTGGCCGCCCTGCCGGTGGAGGGGGTCGACCTCGACGGCACGCCGGGTGTGATGCTGGCCGACGACGCCGGCCCCACCCCGCGTGTGGAACCCTGGGTCGCCCTGCTGCCCAGCCTCGACCCGACGACCATGGGCTGGCAGCAGCGGGGCTGGTACCTGGGCGACCACGGCAAGGCCCTGTTCGACACCAACGGGAACGCCGGGCCGACGGTGTGGAGCGACGGGCGGGTCGTCGGGGGCTGGGCCCAGCGCAAGAGCGGCGAGGTGGTGGTCCGCCTGCTGGAGGACATGGGCGCCGAGGTCGCGGCCGCGGTGGAGGCCGAGGCGGCCCGGCTGACGGTGTGGCTGGGCGACGTCCGGGTCACCCCCCGCTTCCCGACCCCACTGCAGCGCGAGCTGATCGCCTGACATGGCCGCCGACTGGTCGACCATCGCCTCCCTGGCCACCGCCGGCGCCACCCTCGTGCTGGCCGCCGCCACCTTCGTATCCGTCCGGGCCGGGAACCGGACGGCCAAGGCCAGCGAGCGGGCCCTGCTGGCCGGCATCCGGCCCGTGCTGGTGGTGTCCCGCATGGAGGACCCCGTGGAGAAGGTCGGCTTCGTCGACAACCACTGGCTCAAGGTCCCCGGCGGCTACGGGGCGGCCGAGGCCACCGACGAGTGCGTGTACCTGGCCATCGGCCTGCGCAACGTCGGCAACGGCCTGGCCGTGCTCGACCGGTGGGAGCTGACCCCGCACCTCATCCGGGGCGACGTCGAGCGGCCCCGTCCCGACACCTTCCGCCGCCTGACCCGGGACCTCTACGTCCCCGCCGGGGGCCTCGGGTTCTGGCAGGGCGCCTTCCGGGACCCCGACGACCCGGCGTTCGCCGCCGTCCACCAGGCGGTCCGGGACCGCCAGCCCCTGACCCTCGACCTCCTCTACGGCGACCACGAAGGGGGCCAGCGGACCATCAGCCGGTTCGCCCTGATCCCGGTGGGCGACGACCGCTGGCTGGCGTCGGTCTCCCGGCATTGGAACCTGGACCGGCCCGACCCGCGGTAGCGTCCGGGACGAGCGGGAGGGATGCCTTCGGGCGCCTCCGGGCGGAGCAGCGCAGTACGCCACGATGTCTCATCGATCCCTGGAGGCGGATGTCCTGCGTACCTCCGAGTGCGGCGATGCCGCTTCAAAGCGACCTCCCTCCCGCTCCGCTCTCCTCCCTCGCCGCTGACGAGCCCTGGGTCGCGGCGGTCGAGGCCTTCCGGCTCCG
>DATJHJ010000096.1:0-7548 GCA_035494015.1 Acidimicrobiales bacterium | reverse complement strand
CCGAGGAGGACGGCGAGGAGCCGACCGTGGACGCAGCCGAGCTAGCGGCCGGGGCGACGACGGACTGGCCGTTGGCGCCGAGGATCTGGAAGCTGGCACGGGCCGGGGTGCCGTAGGCGTCAACGCCCTTGGCGTCCTTCTGGGTGGCCACGATCACGTAGTAGCCGGGCTGACCCTCGGGGATGGCGAAGGTGGCGGAGATGTTGCCAGCCTTGTCGGGGACGACGGAGGCGAGCTGCGCGCCCTCGGTGCCGTTCCAACGCAGCACGACCGGGTCGGACGTGGCGACGTTGGCCGAGTTGACCTTGAACGACGAGCCAGTGACGGTGACCTGGTCGCCAGCCTTGCCAGCGGTGCTGGACAGGTTGAGGGTGGCCAGGTTGGTGCACGCGAACGCAGCAGCGCCGGCGATGACGGACGCAGCAGCGGCTGCGCCAAATACGGTCGTGACCTTCTTGCGGAGGTTCATTGCAGGTTGCCCACCTTTTCTGTGGAGAGGGAGCGCCATGCGCCCCGAGTCGATGTGTTCATACTGCCAGACCGGCCGGAAGGACGCAATAGGTGTGTCTGAGCAATACGCGAGTCGCTAGTAGATGCATTTCTGGTCTACCTGCTTTGCACGGCCTGTGAGCTGCCTTGTTGCACACTGCCTCTACCCAACTTGGAAGGAGAAGCGAGGGTCGAGGGGTACGATGGACGGCGTGACCGAGGTTTCGCGGGCCGTTCTGGTCACCGGGTGCTCGAGCGGGATCGGTCGGGCCGTCGCCCGCGCCCTGGCTGGCGCGGGATGGACGGTCTACGCCAGCGCCCGGCGGCCGGAGTCGGTGGCCGGCCTGGCCGAGGACGGCTGCCGCCCGCTGGCCCTGGACGTCACCGACGAGGAATCCCGGGTCGCCGCCGTCGATGCCGTGATCGAGGCGGAGGGGTCAGTCGGGGTCCTGGTCAACAACGCCGGCTACAGCCGGTCCGGCGCGGTGGAGCAGGTGAGCCTGGAGGACGCCCACCGCCAGTTCGAGACGAACCTCTTCGGGCCAGCCCGGCTCAGCCAGCTCGTCCTGCCAGGCATGCGGGCGCAGGGGTGGGGGAAGGTCGTCAACATCAGCTCCATGGGAGGGCGCCTCACGTTCCCCGGCGGTGGCTACTACCACGCCAGCAAGTACGCCCTGGAAGCGTTGAGCGACGCGCTGCGCTTCGAGGTGGCCGGGTTCGGCGTGGACGTCGTCCTGGTCGAGCCCGGCTTCATCCGGACCGGCTTCTCCGACGCCGCCGCCACGACGATCGCCGACCCGGCGCCCGGCGGCGACGACCCCTATGCCGCCTTCACCGCCGGCGTCCTGGCCTCGACCCGGGACGTCTACCGCCGGGGCCTGCTGGCCAGGCTCGCCGGTGATCCCGACGACGTGGCCGAGGTCGTCCTCCGCGCCCTCACCACGGCCAAGCCCAAGGCCCGCTACCCGGTCACCGCCTCGGCCCGCATCCTGCACGGCCTGCGAGCGGTGCTCTCCGACCGGGCCTGGGACTCGCTCATGGCCCGCCAGTTCGTCCAGCCGAGCCGCGCCAGTGGATGAGCTCCTGGCCCCCGAGGAGCTGGAAATCCGGGCCGTCCAGCCCTACCAGGCCCGAAAGTCGTACCTGTGCCCGGGCTGCAACCAGGACATCGGGGCCGGGACCGGCCACCTTGTCGTCGTCCCCCTCGCCGCCCCCGAGCTCCGCCGCCACTGGCACCACCCGTGCTGGGCCCACCGGCGCACCCGCCGACCCGGGCGAGCCTGACCGAGGGTTTCCCGCCCGGCCGCCCTTCAGGCGTCGATGCGGGAGATGGTGTTGTCGCCGGGGTTGGCGACCCATACCGACCCGTTGAACAGGGTCAGCGCCACGGGCGTCAGGCCGACGCTGATGGTCCGGCGGGCCACGCCGGTGGCCACGTCGACCTGCGACACGGTGTTGTCGGTGACGTTCACCACCCACAGTGAGGTCCCGGTCACCAGCATGGCCTTGGCGTCGCGGCCGACCTTGGCCGGCGCGCCGACCTTACCGGTGGCCGGGTCGATCCGGAACACCATGTCGATCTTGCACTCGTCCTGAACCCACACCGAGGTGTCGTCGGCGGCCACGAAGTCCGGGCAACCGCCCGACTGGGCGTCACCGGTCACCACCAGCTTGACCGGGTCGACCCGGGCCACGCTGTTGTTGGCCGGATCGGTGACCCACAGCGTCCCCGAGCCGAAGGCCAGGTTCGTCGGCTTGCCGCGGACGCGGATCTGGGTGATCGCCGTCGTCTCCGGGTCGACGCGCAGGACCAGGCCCTGGTCGGGGAGGGTCACCCACACCGCGCCGGCGAACAGGACGTCCTGGGGCGGGCCGCCGAGGGGGACGGTGCCCGTCAGCGCGTTGGTCGCCGGGTCGAGCCGGGTCAGGGTCGCCTTCTCCTGGTCGGTCACCCACACCGACCCGCCGCCGAAGGCCACCCGGCGGTTGTCGCCCACGTCGCCGACCCGGATGGCCTGGGTCACCTGGTTGCTGGCCAGGTCGAAGCGGCCGACACCGCTGGGGCCGGCCAGCCACAGTGAGCCGGCCCCGCCGGCCATGCTGACCACCCCCTCCTGCACGTCGAACGTCGGTACCTCGGGGTGGGCCTTCGGTGTCGGGGGACTGCCGCCGCCGCGGGTGGCCAGGAAGGCGACCACGGCGACCACGGCCACGACCGCGGCGGCCGCCGCGGCCAGCACCCGCGGGTTCCGTGGGCGTGACGGTGACGCTGCCGGCTCGGGAGCGGGGGCGGCGGCAGCCGGTCCAGCCGGTCCCCGAGGGGCCGGGGGCGGCGGATCGGGAGCAGGAGGGGCCGGGACGGCACGGGGGACCATGGCCTGCGGCAGGCCGGCGGCGTCGAGGGCGGCCCCCAGGGCGACGGCGTGCTTGGGGTGGACGTCGACCGCCACCGGCCGGCCCATCTCCGCGGCCACCAGCTGGCCGACGAGGGGGATGCGCGACGAGCCGCCGACCAGCAGCACGGCCTTGACCTGGCTCGGCTCCAACCCGCCGGAGCGCAAGGTGCGGCTGAGCACGGACATGGTCTCGGCCAGGGTGGGGCGGATCATGTCCTCGAACTCGGCCCGGGTGAGGCGGATCTGGGTCTGCATGGTGGGCAGCAGGACGGGGATCGAGACCTCGGTGTCGTCCGAGAGGCCTTCCTTGGCCGCCACGCACTCGGCCCGCAGGCGGGCCAGGGCGCTGAGCGTCGCCGGGTCGTCGGGGTCGAGCTCGGCCAGGGCCGGGCCGACGAAGGACACCACGTGGGCCAATACAGCCTCGTCGAAGTCGATGCCGCCCAGGCGCTCGATCCCCTCGGCCAGCCCGACCAGCTCGAACTCCGCCCCCGCCCCCCGCTGGCGGAGGGCGGCGGCGTCGAAGGTGCCCCCGCCCAGGTCGTAGATGGCGACCACCTCGCCCGCCTCCATCCGCTCGGTCGACGCGTAGTGGACGGCGGCGGCCTCCGGCTCGGTCAGCAGCCGCGCGTCCTCCAGCCCGGCGGTGCGCAGGGCCTGGCGGAGGAGGTCGATCTTGAACGGCCCCCAGTTGGCCGGATGGGTCACGGTCACCCGGTCGGGCGGCGCCCCCTCCTGCTCGGTGACGGCCTCGACCAGGTGGCGCAGGAGCTGCACGGTGAGGGAGTCGGCCGACCACGGCGAGCCGCCGAGCAGGAGGGGCGTGCTGTCCCCGAAGCGGCGTTTGAACTCCCGGGCCAGCCGGCCCGGCTCCTGCAACCCCCGCCGCACGGCGGCGTCGCCGACCAGGAACGTCCCGTCCTCGCGCAGGAACAGGACCGACGGCACGGTGGCGGCGTTGTGGGAGAGGGCCGCCATCTCGGCCCGCCCGTCGCGGGCCACGGCGGCGCCGGAGTACGTCGTGCCGAGGTCAAGGCCCAGTGCGTATCCCACGGCGGCGGCGATTGTATCGAGCGCCGGCGCAGGCCACTCTGGAGCGGTGAAGGCCGACGACGACCTGCTCGCCCTGGTCGCCGAGGTGGCCGACGCCGCGGCCGCCGCCGGCCGGGCCGACCTGGCCGAGCGGGCGCTAACCCGCCGCGAGGCGCTGGCCGAACCCCGCGTCCTGGTCGTGGTGGCGGGGGAGTTCAAGGCCGGCAAGAGCTCCCTGGTCAACGCCCTGGTGGACGCCGACGTCTGCCCGGTGGACGACGACGTGGCCACCGCCGTGCCCACCCTGGTCCGCTTCGCACCGGAGGCCGGGTTCGAGATCCGCCGGGCTGTCGGCGACGAGGACGACTCGCGGGCCGGGAACGGGCACGGGGACCGCCAACCGCTCGACCGCCTGGTCGACTACGCCACCGAGCGGGGCGACCCCGCGGCGCGGGCCGGGGTGCGGGCGCTGGAGGTGGGGGTCCCCTCGGCCCTTCTCCGCGACGGGCTGGTGCTGGTCGACACCCCCGGCGTCGGGGGGCTGGGGTCGACGTACGCGTCGGCCACCATGGCCGCCCTAGCCATGGCCCACGCCGTGCTGTTCGCATCCGACGCGTCCCAGGAGTACACCGGCCCCGAGCTCGAGTTCCTGGCCGCCGCCCGCCGGGCCTGCCCGGAGGTCGTCCCCGTCCTGACCAAGGTCGACGTCGTCCCCGACTGGCGGACCATCCGGGACCGCAACGAGCGGTGGCTGGTGGACGCCGGGCTGGCCGAGGGGCCGGTGCCCACGTCGGCGGCGCTGCAGATCGAGGGCCGGAGGCGGGGCCGGAGCGACCTCCGGGAGGAGTCGGGGCTCGGCGACGTGGTGGACCGCCTGGCCCGGGTCACGAACGGCTTCCGCCGGGCCGCGGCCGCTGCGGCGGCGGCCGACGTCCAGGCCGTGGTCGGCCAGCTGGCCGCCCCCCTGCGGGCGGAGCAGGCCGCCCTCGCCGACCCGGTGGCCACCATCGAGGCCCTGGAGCGGGCGGCCGAGCGGGCCGGGGGGCTGACGGGTGACCACGCCGAGTGGGTGGCGGTGCTCGACGAGGGCATGGTCGACATGGAGGACGAGATCGACGCCGACCTGGCCCGGCGCATGAAGGCCGTCCTGGCCGGGGCCGAGCAGACCATCCGCAGCACGGACCCGGTCGCCACCTGGGACGAGTTCGAAGCCAGCCTGAGCCGCCAGGTGGGCGCCGAGATCTCCACCGTCGCCGTCGGCCTGAACGAGGCGGCCCACGACCTGGCCGAGCGGCTGGCCCGCCACTTTGCCGAGCACGAGGCCGCGGTCGCCCCGACCCTTTCGCCCCCGGCCGAGCTCGACCTCCACGCCGACGCCGCCCTCGTCCTCGACGCCGGCGCCACCCGATGGCGCGGCGTCCTGGTCGACGCCGGGTGGGGCGGCCTGGAGGCGCTCGGCGTCCTGGGGAGCATCCTCACCTTCACGTCCATCAGCGTGTTCAACCCGTTCGCCCTGGTCGTGGGGGCCCTGATCGGGGGCAAGTCGCTGCGGGACTCCCGCCGGCGGGAGCTCGAGCGGCGGCGCGAGCAGGCGGTGGAAGCAGTGACCCGCTACGCCCAGGACGCCAGCCGGGCCGCCGATCGTGAGCTCAAGGCCACCACCCGCCGCATCCGCCGCGAGCTGCGCACCGGGTGCCAGGGCCGGGCCGACGCCCTCCACCGCTCGGCCCGCCAGGCGCTGGCCGCGGCCGAGCGCACGATCGGGGCCGACGAGGCGGGCCGGGAGGCCCGCCGGCAGGTCGTCGCCACCCAGCTGGCCGAGCTGGAGTCCCTCGACCGCCGGGCCGCCGAGCTCGGCCAGGCGATGCCGTGAGCGGGTTCTCCGAGCAGGTCGACGCCCTGGTCGCTTCTGCGGCCCAGGTCTATGCCGGGTCGGCGGGCGCGGCGACCGTGGCCGACATCCAGGCCCGGCTGGCCGGGCCGCTGCGGGTGGCCATCGCCGGCAAGGTCAAGGCCGGGAAGTCGACCCTGTTGAACGCCCTGGTCGGGGAGGAGCTGGCCCCGACCGACGCCGGGGAGTGCACGCAGGTCCCGTGGTGGTTCCACGACGGGGTGACGTACCGGGCCACCCTCCATCCCCACGCCGGCCCGCCGCGAGCGGCCCGGTTCACCCGCACCGACGGGGCCATCGACCTCGACCTGGGCGACATGGCCGCCGCCGACCTGGACCGGGTCGACATCGAGTGGCCCAGCCGGGCCCTGCGGACGATGACCCTGATCGACACGCCGGGCATCGCCTCCGCCACCCCGGCCCTGGGCCACGCCGCCCGCCGGTTCCTGGTGCCCGACGACGAGCGGGCCGGGCCGGCCGACGCCGTCATCTATCTCATGCGCCACCTGCACGCCGCCGACGTCGGCTTCCTCGAGTCGTTCCACGACGACGGGTACGCGGCCGCCACCCCTGTGAACACCATCGCCGTGCTGTCCCGGGCCGACGAGCTGGGGGTCGGCCGCCTCGACGCCATGGACTCGGCGGCCCGGGTGGCCGAGCGCTACCGGCGGGACCGGCGGCTGAGCCGGCTGTGCCAGGCCGTCGTCCCGGTCGCCGGGCTGCTGGCCCAGGCGGCGGCGACCATGCGGGAGGACGAGTTCCGCCTCTTCCGCCAGCTCGTGGACCTGCCCGCCGCCGAGCTGGAAGAGCTCCTGCTCTCCGTGGACCGCTTCACGGTCCGCCCCGGCCCGGCCCCGCCGGCCGAGCGGCTGGCCCTCCTGCGCCGGTTCGGCATCTTCGGCGCCCGGCTGGCCGTCGCCCTGGTCGGCGACGGGACGGCCACCACCGCCCCCGAGCTGGCCGCCGCCCTCCTCGGCGCCAGCCGGCTCGACGACCTGCGCTCGCTGCTCCACCACGAGTTCGCGGGCCGGAGCGAGCTGCTCAAGGGCCGGATCGCCCTCCTGGCCCTGGGCGACCTGGCCCGGCGCCTCCCGGTGGCCGGCAGCGCCTCGATCGAGGCCGAGATCGAGCGGGTCCAGGCCGGGGCCCACGAGCTGGCCGAGCTGCGCCTGCTGAACGCCCTGCGGACGGGCGACGTCGCCCTGCGGCCCGAGGAGCAGGTCGAGGCGGCCCGCCTGCTCGGCGGCGACGGGCAGGATCTCCGCGCCCGGCTCGGCGTCGACCCCGAGTCGCCCGACGAGGACGTCCTCGCCGCCTTCGCCGCCGTGCTGGCCCGCTGGCAGCGCCGGGCCGAGAACCCCATCACCACCAGCCAGGCCGCGGAAGCGGCCCGGATCCTGGTGCGGACCTGCGAGGCCCTAGCGGCGTCCCTGCCCCGCGCCGGCGACCGGATCGGCTGAGCAGGCCCGGTCCGGGCGGGTCTGGCGCCAGGCCCAGACCAGCAGCGGGACCTGCAGCGGCACCCGGGCCCAGGCGACGGTGGCCGAGCTGAGCGGGAAGGCGGCGCCGGCGATCCCGCCGTCGAGGGCCATCTGGACATTGGCCGGCCACACGCCGACCAGGAGGCCGAAGGTCAGCCATGCCCCCGCCCGCCGGGTCCGGGGAACGGCCAGCAGGGCGCCGGCGACCAACTCCGCCGCCCCGGTGACCGCCACGAAGCCGCGAGCGTGACCCAGGACG
>DATJHJ010000095.1:0-13547 GCA_035494015.1 Acidimicrobiales bacterium | reverse complement strand
GTCACGGGCGCCGTGGGCTGGTGGATGAGCACGCCCGCCCACCCGTAGTCGACGGGCCACCGCAGCATGTTGACCACGTTGTCGTCCACCGTGGCCGTCCCGGAGAAGACGCTGATCCCGGCGCCGGTGGCCAGGTTGTCGTCGGCGATGACCCAGTTGTGCTCGACGGTGATCCCCTCCGCCGTGCCCACGAACACCCCGTGCTGGTGGTTGCGGATCACGTTGTCCCTGATGACGCCGTTGCGGATGGGGCCGAACGCGGGCTGCAGGGCGACGCCGTAGCCCGCGGTGCGGGTGCCGGCCCGGGCGAACAGGGAGTTCTCGATGGTGAACCCGTCGACGAAGCTGTTCAGCCCTTCGACCTCGACGTCGACCGCGTTGCCGGCCGCCGGGCCCCACTGCTGCGACGGCGTGTCCTCCACGAAGACCCCACTGACGCGCAGGTTCGACCCGAAGCCGAGGTGGATGGCGTTGCGACCCATCCCGATGAAGTGGCTGTCGCGGATGGTGACGCCGACGTTGGGCTTGTCGCCCACCCCCACCGAGATGGCGTCGTAGGGCCAATCCCGCATGACCAGCTGCGACAGGTCCACCTGCTCGGCATGGAGGATCTGGATGCCGAGGAACGTGGGCGCCTTCTGGGGGGAGCCGTTCCGGTTGCCGTCGAGGGTGAGCCGGGAGATGTGGACGTCGCGGACGACGGCGTCGGCGGTGCTGGTGCCGAAGGGCACCGGCATCACGAACATGTTGCTGGTGGCCCCGTCCAGGAGCTTCATGACCGACTGCGGGCCGTCGCCGGTGACCGTGGTGTGGTCGTGGCGGATGACGACCTGGCTGCCGATGCGGTACGTGCCGGCGGGGACGCGAACGGTCCCGCCCGCAGGGCCGATGGAGTCGACGGCGGCCTGGATGGCCCTGCTGTCGTCGGTCACGCCGTCGCCCCGGGCGCCGAACCTCCTGACCGAGATTTCGCCGCCTGGGGCCCGGTCGCCCGCGCCCGTGCCGGACGAGGACGTGCAGGCCCCGGCGACCAGCACCACGAGGCAGAGCGGGACGGCGAGGGACGCCCGGAGGCGGGCCGTGGTCCGTCGGCGCACCGGGAGGACTCTACCCGGCGAGATCCCGGGCCCGATCACCCGTTGCCGCCGGGGCGGCGAGCGGCGCCGGTTCCTCGGGAGGGGGCGCCCCGTCGTCTGCAGTGGCCGGCTGCTCGACCCGTCGCCGGTAGAAGGGCGACTCAACCCAGCGGAACGATGCCCAGGCCGCCACCAGCGTGAGCACGCAGGCCGCGGCCCGGCCGGCCAGCCGCTCAGAGGTGGGGTGGCCCTTGAGGCTGAACAAACCGAAGAGCGGTACGTGCCAGAGGTAGATGGCGTACGACCGCCGCCCCAACCACACCAGCGACCGGTGGGACAGGAACCGGGTCAGGGGACTGGCCGCCCGGCGGACGACGTAGGTGACGATGATCGCCGACTCGAGGGCGACGAACTCCGGCGACGCGTCCTTGGCGAAGGTGAGGCCGAGGGCGTACGGGAAGACGACGATCCGGGCCAGGTCGAGGATCGAGACGACGACGGCGAGCGTCAACCACCGGTCCCACCACGGCGGAGCCGGGCCGTCGCCGTGCTCGCTCGGCCGACCGATGTCGAGGAAGAGCACGGCCAGGGCGCAGCCGGTGAGGAGCTGGTCGGCCCGCATGTCGGGACCGTTCATCCGTGCCCCTCCGGCGTGGAGGAACACGGACGAACCCACCCGGTAGGCGACGGCCACGCCGAGGGCCAGCAGCACCCAGCGGCGCAGGTTGCGCAGGCCCTTGCGCAGGATCAGCAGGAGCAGCGGTGGCCACAGCAGGTAGAAGTGCTCCTCCACCGAGAGCGACCACGTGTGGCCGAACCAGCCGAGTTCGGAGACGCCGAAGGCGCGGAACCAGCACGACACGTACAGCACGCTGGCCAGGATGCCAACGAGCGTGTCGTGGGTCAGGTAGGGCCGCACGATGGAGAAGGCCACCAACGAGATGGCGGCGACGGCGAACAGGGCGGGGAGCAGTCGCCGGGCCCGGCGGGCGTAGAAGTTCCGCATGGAGATCGTCCCGTGGCGGTCGAACTCCTGGAGCAGCAGGGTGGTGATGAGGTACCCGCTGAGGACGAAGAACACGTCGACGCCCACGCCCCCGCCGCGGGCGACCGAGAGTTCGGCGTGCTGGGCGACAACGGCGCCGACGGCCAGGGCCCGGATGCCGTCCAGCTGCGGGAGGTAGCGGAAGTGGCGGGCCACGGCGAAATCGGGCCCGCCCGCCGCCGCGGGCGCGGGGCGCTTTCCAGGACGTCCCGCCGCCCCCAGCTTCCCCGCCTTCATTCCCCCGACGGTATCCCACGGCCCCGAACGCTCCGGCACGCTCCGGCCCCCGTGCAAGACTTGCCGGCCGTGCCCCCGGCCCCCGTCTCCGACCTCCCCGTCGTCATCCTCTGTGGCGGTGACGGCACGCGGTTGCGCGAGGAGACAGAGTTCATCCCCAAGCCGATGGTCACCGTCGGCGGCAAGCCGATCCTGTGGCACCTGATGCAGTACTTCTCGTCGTACGGCTTCCTGCGGTTCGTGCTGTGCCTGGGCTACAAGGCCGAGGTCATCAAGAACTACTTCCTCAACTACCACTACGAAGCCAACTCGTTCTCGATCCACCTGGGCGAGGGAAGGCTGGTCGAGCTCGACGGCGAGCAGCGCACGCCCCCCTGGACCATCGCGTGTGTCGACACGGGCGAGCGGGCCATGACCGGCGCCCGGGTGAAGCGGATCCAGCGGTACGTCGGGGACTCGGCCTTCCTGCTGACGTACGGGGACGGCCTGGCCGACGTCGACCTGCCCGCCCTCCTCGAGTTCCACCGGTCGCACGGCAAGCTCGTGACCGTCACCGGCGTGCACCCCCCGGCCCGCTTCGGCCTCCTCGTGTTGGACGGTACCGACGTGACCAGCTTCTCGGAGAAGGCCCACGGGATCCGTGATTACATCAACGGCGGCTTCATGGTGTGCGAGCCCGGCCTGTTCGACTACCTCGACGACGACGACGCCTGCACGCTCGAGCACCTCCCCCTCGAGCGGGTGGCCGCCGACGGCCAGATGGAGGCGTTCCTGCACGAGTCCTACTGGCAGTGCATGGACACCAAGCGCGACCGCGAGCTGCTCGAAGAGGCGTGGTCCCACGGCGCCCCGTGGCGGCGATGGTGAGCCCGTCGCCGGAGTCGACGGTGTGGACCAACCGGCCTGTGCTGGTGACCGGCGCCACGGGCCTGCTCGGGTCCTGGCTCGTGCGGGAGCTGCAGGCGCGGGGCGCGGCCGTCGTCGCCCTGGTGCGCGACCAGGTGCCGCAGTCCCACCTCTGGACGGCCGCCGACCTGGACCGCCTCGTCTCGGTGCACGGCGCGCTGGAGGATTACGAGGTCGTCAGCCGGGCCATCAACGAGTACGAGATCGACACGGTGATGCACCTCGGGGCCCAGACGATCGTCCCCATCGCCAACCGCAACCCGCTCTCGACCTTCGAGGCCAACATCCGGGGGACCTGGCACGTGCTGGAGGCGTGCCGGACGTCACCGACGGTCAAGGCAGTGGTCCTCGCCTCCTCGGACAAGGCCTACGGGAACCACGACGAGCTGCCCTACGACGAGTCGACGGCGCTGATCGGCAGCCACCCCTATGACGTGTCCAAGAGCTGCGCCGACCTCATCGCCTTCGCCTACCACCGGACGTGGGGGCTGCCGGTGTGCGTCACCCGCTGCGGCAACCTCTTCGGGCCCGGCGACCTCAACTTCAACCGCATCGTGCCCGGGACCATCCGCTCCGCCCTGATGGGCGAGCCGCCGGTCATCCGCTCCGACGGCTCGTTCGTCCGGGACTACTTCTACGTGCGGGACGCCGCCCTGGCCTACGTGCAGCTGGCCGAGCACATGTTCGCCACCGGCCTGGCCGGGGAGGCATTCAACTTCTCCAACGAGGTCCAGCTGACCGTTGTCGAGTTGGTCGAGCGCATCCTGGCCCTCATCGACCCGTCACTCGCACCGGTGATCCTGGGCGGCGGCGCGGGCGAGATCGAGCGCCAGTACCTGAGCGCGGCGAAGGCCCGCAAGGTGCTGGGCTGGACGCCGGCGTACAGCCTGGAGCAGGGCTTGCACGACACCATCGCCTGGTACCAGGCGCTCGTCGACCGGCGAGCCCCGGCGGCGCGGGCACAGGAGCCGACCCCGATAACCGAGCTGTGAACCGCGGGAGGATCCTCGTCACCGGGGCGGGGGGGTGGCTGGGCTCGGTGTTCGTCGAGCAACTGGGGGAACGGGCGACGCCCGGCGTCGTTGCCCTCGACCGGTCGGGGCTCGACTGCGCCGACGAGGTGCAGGTCGCCGAGGTGCTGGCCGAGGTACGGCCCACCACGGTGGTCCACCTCGCCGCCTCCCTGGCCCGCGGCCCCGGCCAGCACGTGGTCGACGCCCAGTGGCGGGACACGTTCCTCGCCGGTCGCACGGTGGTGCAGGCCGCGGCGCGGTTGGGCGTCCCCCATCTGGTGGTCCTGGGGACCATGGAGGAGCTGGGCGACCACAGCGGCGTGCTCACCCAGGATCTGCCCCCCGCGCCCCGGACCTTCTACGGCTTGTGGAAGTCCCTGGTCCGCGAGGTCGCCCACTTCGAGACCCGGATCACCGAGGGGCTGCGGGTCGACTGGGCCCGGCCCACGACGGTCTACGGCCCGGGCCAGCGGGGGAACATGCTCGTGCCGGCGGCCTGCGCCGCCGGCCACGCCGGCCGGGTGGCCCAGTTCACCTCCGGGGAGCAGCGGCGTGACTTCCTCCACGTCGACGACCTGGTGGCCTGGCTGACGCTGGCCGTCGACGATCGGGTGTCGGTGGGAGGCGAGCGCGGCTTCCACCTCCACCACCTCGGGACGGGCGAGGGCGTCCCGGTGCGTGACGTCCTCCAGCAGGTGGCGGACGAGTTCCCGGGCGCCCGCTTCGAGCTCGGCGCCCTGCCCCGCCGCCCCCACGAGCCTCCCCTCCAGGTGGCGCCGGCCTACGACTGCCCCGACCCGGTCCTGGCGTCCTGGGCCCCGGCTGTCGGCTGGCAGGACGGTCTCAAGCGGACGATCGAGTGGTGGCAGGGCCAGCCCGAGGCAGTAGCGTCGGCTCGGTGAACGAGTCGCCGACGGCGCCCGATCCCAAGGCCCACGTAATCGGCGTGCAGGAGACCTTCGCCGGGCGGTTCGACGCCTGGTACAAGGATCTCGACGCCGACCCGTACCGCTCGACCTTCACCTACGGCCGGATGAAGGGGGAGCGGTTCATCGAGGCCGCCCTCGACCGGCTACCCGCCGGCGCCCGGGTGCTCGACGTCGGGTGCGGTACGGGCTTCCACGTCGCCCGGCTGCGGGAGCGGGGCTTCGACGTGGTCGGCGTGGAGCCGGGCCAAGAGCTGCGCCGCCGGGCCCGGGCCAACAACCCGGGCGCGGAGATCGTCGACGGCGACATGGAGGATCTGGCCTTCGAGGACGCCTCGTTCGACGGGGTGCTGGCCGTGGAGGTCATCCGCCACGTGCCCCGCCCGGACGTGGCCGTGGCCGAGGCCGCTCGTGTCCTTCGCCCCGGCGGGCTGGCCATCATCACCGCGGCGCCCAAGTGGTCGCTGAACGGCTACGCCCTCATCAACCAGGTGACCTCCCGCGTCCAGGTCCCGACGTTCACCAAGCAGAAGCAGCACTTCCTGACCCCGGCGGAGGCCCGCCGGCTGTTCCGGTCCGCCGGGTTCTCGTCGGTGGAGATGCACGGCGTGCTGCTGGGGCCGTGGCAGGTGGTCGGGCGGATCTCGCCCCGGCTCCTCGGCGCCTCCCTGCGGGCCTTCGAGCCGGTCGACGAGCGCCTCTCCGATTTGGGGCCGGTCCGGGGGCTCACGAACCAGCTCGTGATCGTCGCCCAGCGCTAGGCGGCGAACGGCCATGGCGCTGCGGCCCACGTTCGTCATCAGCCTCGACACCGAGCTCGTGTGGGGGAGCTTCGACATCGTCTCGCCGGCCACGTTCGCGGCCTGGTACCCGGACATGCGCACCGTGATCCGGGGGATCCTCGACGCCCTGGTCGAGGTTGAGATGGCGGCCACGTGGGCGGTGGTCGGCCACCTGTTCCTGCCGTCGTGCTCGCCAGGACCGGACGGTGCCGCCCATCCCGAGCACCCGCGGCCGCACCTGTCGTGGCACCCGGGCGACTGGTTCGGCGACGACCCCTGCACCGACCGGGCGCGGGACCCGCTCTGGTACGGCGACGACATCGTCGACATGCTCCTCGCCGCCCCGGTGGCCCAGGAGGTGGGGTCGCACTCCTTCGCCCACATTCCCTACGGCGACCCCGGATGTACGGCGGACGTGGTCGAGGCCGACCTGACCGCCTGCGCCAAGCTCGCCGCCCAGCGGGGGCTGACGCTGCGCAGCTTCGTCTTCCCCCGCAACTCCGAGGGCCACCACGCGGCGTTGGCCGAGCACGGCTTCGCCGCCTACCGCGGCGTGGACCGGACCTGGTTCGAGGCCTTCCCGGGCCAGATCTCGCGCGCCGCCCGCCTGGTCGACCAGGCCGTCCCGCTGGCCCCGCCGGTGTCGGCCCCCACGGAGACGCTCCCCGGCCTCTGGAACATCCCCGGCTCCATGCTCCTCATCGGCCGGCGCGGGGCTCGGCGGGTCGTCCCCGTGCCGGCGACGGTGGCCAAGGCCAAGGCGGGCATGGCGCGAGCCGTGCGGGAGGGCAAGGTGTTCCACCTGTGGTTCCACCCGTTCAACCTGGCCGCCGACCGGGAGCGGTCGCTGGCCATGCTCCGGGCCATCCTGGGCGAGGCCGCCCGCCTGCGCGATTCCGGCGTGCTCGACGTCCGGACCATGGGGGATCTGGCGACGGCCATGTCGGCGTGAGCCGGCTCAAGGTCCTGGCCCTGTCGCCCTTCCCGGTGGAAGCGGCGGCCACCCGCTTCCGCCTGGTCCAGCTCAGGGGCGCCTTGGGCGAGCACGGCGTCGACCTCGAAGTCCACCCCTTCCTCGACTCCGACGGCTTTTCCACCTTCTACCGGCGCTCGGCCTGGAAGCGCACCGCCGTGGCCCTGGTGCGGGCCTCGGGGCGGCGGGTCGCCGACGTGCGCCGGGCCCGGCGGGCCGACGTGCTCCTCGTCCTGCGGGAGGCGGCGGTGCTCGGGCCCCCGCTGTTCGAGTGGCTGTCGCTGCACGCCGGGCGGGCGCCGATGGTCCTCGACCTCGACGACGCGACCTATGTCACCTACGTCAGCCCCACCTACGGGCGGCTGGCCACGGTGTTGAAGTGGCCGGGCAAGACCGACCAGCTCATCCGTTGGGCCCGGCTGGCCACGTGCGGCAATCAGGTCATCGCCGACTACGTGTCGGCCCGGGGGACGCCGACCCGGGTGGTGCCCACCGTGGTCGACACCGACGTCTTCCGTCCCCGCGACCCCGACAACGACCCGCCGGGCTCCCTCCCCACCGTCGGCTGGATCGGCACCCACTCCACCTTCCCGTTCCTGGAGTCGCTTTCTCCGGTGCTCGAGGATCTGGGTCGCCACCACCGGTACCGGCTCACCGTGGTGGGGTCGGGGCGGGACCGCGTCATGATCCCGGGTGTGGAGGTCGAGAACCGGCCGTGGGCCCTCGACCGGGAGGCGAAGGACTTCCGCTCGCTCGACATCGGCCTCTACCCCCTCGTCGAGGACCGCTGGTCGGCGGGGAAGTCGGGCCTGAAGTCGATCCAGTACATGGCCGTGGGCATCCCGTTCGTGGCCAGCCCCGTGGGGGCGGCCGGGGAGCTCGGCGAGGCGGGAACGACGCACTTCGCCGCCTCCGAGCCCGGGGAGTGGCGGAAGTACCTCGGCCTGCTGCTGGACGACCCGGCCCTGCGCCGGCGGATGGGGGCGGCGGGCCGGGCCCACGTCCTCGGGCGTTACACTGTCGCCCACGCCGCCCGGGCCCTGGCCGAGGCGCTGCACGACGCCGCCTCGTAGCTTGCGAGACCCCATGTACCTCCTCGGCCTCACCACGCTCGGCGACTCGGCCGCCACCATCGTCTGCGACGGAGAGGTCGTCGCCGCCGCCGAGGAGGAGCGCTTCTCCCGGGTCAAGCACCATTCGGGGTTCCCCTACGAGGCGGTCGCCTACTGCCTGGAGGAGGCGGGGATCGGCATCGCCGACGTCGACCACGTCGGGCTCTACTGGAAGCCGTGGATCGTGGGCCGCAAGCTGGCCCAGACGGCGAAGTCGCTGGTGACCGACCGGGACATGTTCAAGGCCCGGGTCGACCGGGGCGTCTCGGGCGTGGGCGCCAGCTACGCCTCGATGCTCACCTTCCCCGCCCTGCTGCGGCGCCGCTTCGGGCCGAGCGACTTCAAGTTCCACTACCTGGAGCACCACCCGTGCCACGCGGCCAGCGCATTCTTCGTGTCGCCCTTCGACCGGGCCGCCATCCTGACCATGGACGGCACCGGCGAGGAGACCACCACCATGTTCGCCACCGGCCGGGGCAACCGGCTGACGCCGAGCAAGCGGATCAAGGTGCCGCACTCCCTCGGCCAGTTCTACTCGGCCATCACCAACTTCCTCGGCTTCGACATGTTCCAGGGCGACGAGTGGAAGATCATGGGCCTGGCCGCCTACGGCAAGCCCGAGTACTACGACTTCTTGTCGACTCGGGTCCTGACCCTCGACGGCCCCCTCGGTTTCCGGGTCGACAACCGGGTCCTCGACCACCACCTGGCCAAGCACTACCAGTTCAGCGACGAGATCGTCCGGGCCCTGGGGCCGCCACGGCAGGCCGACGAGGAGATCTCCGAGCGCCACCAGAACATCGCCGCCAGCGCCCAGCGGGTGCTCGAGGACGTCGTCCTGCAATTGGTGGCCGACCTGGCCGAGCAGACCGGCGAGGAGAACCTGTGCCTGGCCGGCGGGGTGGCCTTCAACTCGGTGATGAACGGGCGGATCATCCGCGAGTCGTCCTTCGACCACGTCTTCATCCAGCCCGTCGCCGGGGACGCCGGCTGCTCACTGGGCGCCGCCTACCTGCTCTACCACCAGAAACTCGACCGGCCGCGGACGTACCGGATGCGCCACGCCTACTTCGGGCCGTCGTTCACCTCGGCCGAGTGCGCCGCCGCCCTCACCGCCGCCGGACTGCCCTTCGAGACGCTTCCCGACGACGAGCTGCTGCCCCGTGTCGCCCGCATGGTCGCCGACGGCGCCATCATCGGCTGGTTCCAGGGGCGCATGGAGTTCGGCCCCCGGGCCCTGGGCAACCGCAGCTTCATCGCCGATCCCCGGCGGACGGACATGCGGGATCTGCTCAACAAGAAGGTGAAGCTGCGCGAGTGGTTCCGGCCCCTGGCCCCGTCCCTGGTGGAGGAGGCCAGCGCCGAGCTGTTCGGCTGGGACCACCGGGATCCGTTCATGGTCACCGTCATCGACGTGGCCGAGGAGCAGCGGGCCCTGCTCCCCGCCATCGTCCACGTCGACGGGAGCGCCCGGCCCCAGACGGTGAGCCGGGAGACCAACCCCCGCTACTGGCAGCTGCTGCGGGAGTTCGAGCGCCTGTCCGGCGTTCCCGCCCTGCTGAACACGTCGTTCAACGTCCAGGAGCCGATCGTGTGCACGCCGGCGAACGCAGTGCGGACGTTCCTCGCCTCGAACTTCGACGCCCTGGTCATCGAGGACCACATCGTGGTCCGCCAGCCGTAGGGCGCCGCGCCCCCGTCAGGTCAGCACTGGACCGCGGCGGGCGGCAGGCCGTCGGTCAGCACGCCCTGGCTCCGGAACAGCGCGTCGAGCCCTTGGGCCCGCTTGCAGTCGGTGAGGGTCACGGCATACCGCTCGGCCCCCTGGTCACCGTCGTACACGCCGGTCACGGCGATGACCGACCCGCTCTGGGTCAGGGTGGCGCTCTCGACCCGGCCCCGCGCCACCAGCGACAGGAACTGCGCCTCCTCGAGGGCGCTGTTGGCCGGGATCGGCGGCGTGGGCTGGCCCTGGTACCGCCGGAGCACGTTCGACTGCCCGGAGGCGTTCACGAGCGTGAGGACGTCGCCGACGAGGGCGGGCGCGTACGACACCGCCGCCCCTCCGTCGCGCAGCTCGAACCGGTTGCCGGCCATCGCCCAGGTGGCCGTCGAGGTGGCCAGGTTCGGCCCGGACGCAACGGTGCCGCCGGGCTGGAACTCGACGATGTCCCCGACCTTGAGGTGCGTCTCGCCCGCGGCAATCTTGACCACCCTCCAGCGGGCAGTGACGGCCGTGGCATCGACATTCGCGGCACCGGGCGCCGCCTGCTGGGTCGACACCGACCTGGTCCCGCCCGACCCGCACCCGACCAGCGTGACCAGTGTGACCAGGAGGATCGCCCCCAGCGCTCTGATCCGCATGGCCTTGCCTTCCCTCCGCCGGCACAATCCCGAGACGCACTGTCACACGGTGGTCTTCCCAAGGCAAGGCAGGAGGTACCCATGTCCTGGCTCGGCCCTGTTGCAGCGCGAGGAATCGCGGCTCGCCGGTTAGAGTTGGGCTGATCAAGCGCACGGCGGAACGGCTGGGACGACGACGAGGAATATATGACCGCACGCAGGCGAGGGTGCGCGGCTGCATCGGCTCCCACAACGGGTCCGGCCGCACGGCTCCGCTCCGGGTGACGGGAGGCCGAGCGGCGATCCTGCTGCTGGTAGCGGTCCTGTCGGCCGGCTTCCTGGCCGTGGTCGCCGGTGCGGGTCGGGCTCAGACGACGCCGAGCGGGGTCGGCTTCGCCCGCACCGACATCCCGGACATCAACATCGGCACCGCCTTCGGCGTGGGGGATTTCAACAACGACGGGAAGCCGGACATGGCCGTCGCCAACTTCTCGCGCGCCACCGTCTCGATCCTGCTCGGGGACGGAGCCGGCGGCTTCGGGGCCAAGCACGATGCGCCCGTCGGCGCCGGTGCACTGTCCGTGGCGGTGGGCAATCTGGGAGGCGACGCGAACGTCGACCTGGCGGTGGTCAACTTCAACGAGGACAGCCTGTCCCTGCTGGTGGGGGACGGTGCCGGCGGGTTCATGGACGCCGGAGTCGTGGGTCTGCCGTCCATCCCGAGCTCGGTGGTGAGTGGTGACTTCAACGGTGACGGCCTCACCGACCTGGCGACCGCGAACCTGGGCGCCGACAGTGTCTCCGTCCTGTTCGGGGATGGGGCGTTCGGCTTCACCCGGGTCGATTTTCCGGTTGGCAGAGAGCCGCGGATGATCACCGCGGCCGATGTCAACCTCGACGGGGCGCTTGACCTCGCCGTCGTCAACTACCTGAGCGACACGGCCTCGGTGTTGATCGGCGACGGGGCCGGGCACTTCTCCCGGTCGGACGTGCCGTCGGGGCAGACGCCGCGGTCCGTTGCGGCGGGTGATCTCAATGGCGACGGGAAGCCGGATCTCGTCGCCGGCAACTACGAGACGTCGTCGGTGAACGTCATGATCGGCGACGGCACCGGAGGCTTCACCCCCTCACCGATCGCCGTCGGGACGAACCCTCGTTCAGTAGCGGTGGCCGACTTCAACGGCGACGGCAATGCCGATCTCGCGGTGGCCAACCACGGGACGAACGACGTGTCCATCCTGCTCGGCGACGGCGCCGCCCACTTCACCCGGTCCGACGTCGCCGTCTCGACCGGCCCGTACGCGTTGGCCGTGGGGGACTTCAAGCTGGACGACCGTCCCGACCTGGTGGTCGCCAATCAGGACGCTAACTCAGTATCGGTCCTGGTCAACCAGTCAGCGGCCCCAACTCGGCCGCCGGTGTGCGCCCTGCGTGGGGTAGTCGGGGGGCCGCCGGAGCGGGATGTGATGGACGTCTCCGACCTCGGGTCAGGGATCGCCGCCATCCGGGTCGCCTCGGCGACCAACGCGGCCGTCCGGATCCAGCCCTTCCCGTCCCTCGGGCAGTTCACCGCCGTGGAGGTGGTGGCGTCTGCGGTCGACGCCGGCACGCCGGCCCAGGTCTCGCTGCGGGTCACCGACAGTGCCGGCGCGGTGACGACCTGCACGAACACCCCGCCGCCCACCACCACCACGTCGTCGGCCATTACCACCACCACGGTCCCCGGCCCGCCCGCGCCGTTCGTCACCTCGTTCACCCCGACGAACCTGCGCCAGGACTTCTCCGGCTGGGTCGGCAGTACGCTCACGGTCGGGGCCAGCGACCTCCAGGTCTCGTCCCTGGGCCGCTGGGTGGTGGCCGGCAACGCCGGCAGGCACGTGGTCAAGGTCGTGGACCCGGGCACGGGCAACGACCTGGGCTCGGTCACGGTCGACACCGCGGGGGCGCCGGCCGGCACCTTCCGCTACATGCCCCTGGCCAACCCGCTCATCCTGCGGGCCAACACCAGGTACTACCTGGTCAGCCAGGAGATTTCCGGCGGCGATACCTGGTACGACTACGACACCCGCCTGGTCACCAGCCCGGCTTCGGGCGCGGACACCGGGGTCGTGTACTCCTTTGCCTCCAGCCCCACCAGCTGGACGCCGGGCGGCGGCCCGGGCAACGGCTACGGGCCGGTCAACTTCCTGTTCACCGGCGAACCGGCCGCCGGCACCTCCACGACCGGGGCAACGACCACCACGTCGACCCCGCCGACCTCGACCACGCCGACCACGGTCGCCGCCGGCACCCCCGCGCCCTTCGTCATCTCCTTCACCCCCACCAACCAGCGCCGTGACTTCTCGGGCTGGGTGGGCAGCCGCCTAACGGTGGGCGCGGCCGACCTCCAGGTCTCGTCCCTGGGCCGCTGGGTGGTGGCCGGCAACGCCGGCAGCCACGTGGTCAAGGTGGTGGACGCGGCCACGGGCAACGACCTGGCCTCGGCCACCGTCGACACCGCCGGGGCGCCGGTGGGCGCCTTCCGCTACGCCGCGCTCACCAGCCCGGTGACCCTGCACGCCGACGGCAGCTACTTCCTGGTCAGCCAGGAGACCTCCGGTGGCGACGCCTGGTACGACTACGACACCCGCCTGGTGACCAGCGCGGCGGCCACGGACACCGGGGTCGTGTACTCCTTCGCCGCCAGCCCCACCAGCTGGGCGCCGGGCGGGAGCCCGGGCAACGGCTACGGGCCGGTCAGCTTCCTCTTCACCGGCGGCCCGGCCACCCCCACGACCTCGTCGACGACGACCACCGCGCCCTCGACCACGCCGACCACCGTCGCCGGCGGCACCACCGCCTTCGTCACGTCCTTCACCCCCACCAACCTGCGCCGGGACTTCTCGGGTTGGTTGGGCAGCCGGTTCACGGTGGGCGGCACCGACCTCCAGGTCTCATCGGTCGGGCGCTGGGTGGTGGCGGGCAACGCCGGCTCCCACGTGGTCAAGGTGGTGGACGCGACCACGGGCAACGATCTGGCCTCGGTCACCGTCGACACCGCGGGGGCCACCGCGGGCAGCTTCCGCTATGCCCCGCTCACCAGCCCGGTGACCCTGCGGGCCAACGCCAGCTACTACCTGGTCAGCCAGGAGACC
>DATJHJ010000094.1:0-14168 GCA_035494015.1 Acidimicrobiales bacterium | reverse complement strand
CGAACACCGCGCCGGCGTCGCCCACCCAGGACACGGCCAGCTCGCCGAAGGTGGCCACCTGGTCGAGCTCCACCAGGCCTTGCTTGTACAGCTCCAGCACGGCCAGGAAGTGGACGATGACCTCCATGCGGTCGACCATTCCCTCGGTGAGCCGGCGGAACGTGACCGGCCCGGCGCCGGGCAACCAGGCCAGCAGCTCCTCGACGACCTCGCCGACGCTGACCCGGATGGGGGCGACGTGGTCGAGCTGGACCCGGGGGGGCGGGACGGGGGTGGAGACCCGGAGCCAGGCCGCGTGCACGTCGGCCGCCGACACGCCGGCCAGCAGGTCGGGGGCGAGGGCCAGGAACTGCTCCTCCAGGCCCGCGGTCCGGGGCCACGAGCGGCTGGCCGCCGCGGCCAGGCGCTCCAGGGCCGCGCCGGCGTCGCGGAACGTCTTGGCCTCGATCAGGCGGGCCAGGAGCAGGTCCCGCTGCTCGAACAGGGCCAGCTCCTCGTCGATCTCCACGTCGACCGGGCCGGGCAGCAGGCGCCGGGCCTTGAGGTCGACCAGGGTGGCGGCGATGACCAGGAACTCGGTGGTCACGTCCAGGTCGACGACGGCGAGCTGGTCCAGGTGGGCCAGGAAGCCGTCGACGATCCGGCTCAGCGACACCTCGTAGAGGTCGACCTCCTCGCGCAGGAT
The DNA here is from genome assembly GCA_035494015.1 of Acidimicrobiales bacterium. Classification (GTDB taxonomy): domain Bacteria; phylum Actinomycetota; class Acidimicrobiia; order Acidimicrobiales; family AC-14; genus CADCTB01. The sequence goes on along the minus strand of DATJHJ010000094.1, from coordinate 13,483 downwards.
CAGGTGGAGGAGGACGTCGAACGGGCCCTCGAAGGTCTCGGTCTGCACGGCGTAGGGCATCGGGAGCCCGAGAATACCGGCCGACCGGCGGCGGACCGGGCATACCATCGCCTCCCATGGCCCGCGTCCTGTCCGGCATCCAGCCCACCGGCGACATCCACCTCGGCAACTACCTGGGCGCCATCCACCAGTGGGTGCAGGACCAGCACACCCAGGACGCCTACTTCTGCGTGGTCGACCTCCACGCCCTGACCATCCCCCGCGACCCGGCCGAGCTGCGGGCCAAGACCCTGGAGACCACCCTCCTGCTGGTGGCCGCCGGGCTCGACCCGGAGGTCTGCACCCTGTTCGTGCAGAGCCACGTCTACGAGCACGCCGAGCTGTCCTGGATCCTGGAGTCGGTGGCCAGCATGGGCGAGCTGGAGCGGATGACCCAGTTCAAGGAGAAGGCCAAGGACGGCCGGGAATCGGCCCGGGTGGCCCTGTTCACGTACCCCGTCCTCATGGCCGCCGACATCCTCCTGTACGACGCCGACCAGGTCCCCGTGGGCGAGGACCAGCGCCAGCACCTCGAGCTGTGCCGCGATGTCGCCCTGCGCTTCAACCACCGCTACGGCGAGACCTTCGTGATCCCCGAGGCCGCCCTGCCCAAGGTCGGCGCCCGGGTGATGGACCTGCAGCGGCCGACCAGCAAGATGTCGAAGTCGGCCGAGTCGCCCCAGGGGACGGTGCTCGTCCTCGACGACCCGGCCGCCATCGAGCGCAAGTTCAAGCGGGCGGTCACTGACACCGGCACGGACGTGGCCTTCGACCCCCAGAAGAAGCCGGGCGTGTCGAACCTCCTGTCGATCCTGGGCGCGGCCACCGGTCGCCACCCGGCCGAGGTGGCGGAGGGCTACTCGCAGTACGGGCCGCTCAAGGCGGACACGGCGGCGGCGGTCGTCGAGCTGTTGCGCCCGCTGCGCGAGCGCTACGCCGAGCTGGCCGCCGATCCCGAGGCGGTGCGGTCCACGCTCGCCCGGGGGGCGGAGAAGGCCCAGGGGGTGGCGTCGGCCACATTGGCCCGGGCCCGGGAGGCCATCGGGCTTCTTCCCCGCCACTGACCGGCCCCGCCTATCCTGTCGCCGTGATGACGCCGACCCGGCCGCGAACCTCCGGCCCGGCGGCGGCCTTGGCCGTTGCGCTCCTGCTCATGATCGCCGCCGCCTGCGGCAGCAATCCCACCGCCCCCACGACCACCGCCCCCGCCGGGTTCACCGTCATGAGCAGCGCCAAGGACGGCTACGCCTTGGCCGTGCCCTCGGACTGGACGCCCGTCCCCCTCAGCATCAACCCCGCGGTGTTCGACAAGACGGCCAACTCGCTGCGCCTGGCCAATCCCAAGCTGGCCTCGATCCTGAACCAGGCCAGGGTGCTGGGCCAGTCCGGCGGGGTGTTCATGGCCGTCACCCCCGACGGCACGGGCAACGTCAACCTCACCGTCGACAAGCCCAAGGAGAAGACGGTCGACCAGATCGTGGCCAACACCATCGCCGGCTTGAAGAACCTGGACGCCACCGACATCGCCCAGGAGCCGGCCACCCTGGCCGGCAAGCCGGCCGTGAAGCTCACGTTCCGCATCCCGAACGACACCGATGCCGGGCGGGTGGTCAACGACGTCGTCCAGTACCACCTGCTCCAGAACAAGAAGGCCTACATCCTGTCGGTGTCCGCCGTCCCGACCCCCGTCGGCAATGCCATCGCCGACAGCCTCCGGCTGAGCTGATCACTGGTCCGAGCGGTCATCACCGACTGACAACGCGAAGCCGTATCACCGGGCCAGACGGGATGCTCTCCGTTGCAAGGGCTCAAGTCGAGCCCTCAAGGAGGACGAAGTGATGCGCAAGTTCGTGATGTCCGTTGTTGCGAGTGCCCTGCTGGCGAGTGGAGCGCTCGTTGCGGTCGGGGCCGTCTCCGCCCCGGTGTCCCATGCCCCCGGGGTCGCTCTCAGCCCCCAGCCTCTGCCCCCTCGCCGCGGCCTGGGCGCATAGCCGCCGGCTGAGCGTTCGGCCGGCCGGCGGGGCGGGGCGGGGCGGGGCGGGGCGGGGAAGGTGTCCGTGTCGCCCGGTAGGGGTCAGGCGATGGCGGCCTCGGCGTGGGCGCCGACCACGGCCAGGTCCTCCACCCCGGTCACGGTGATGGCTCCCGCCTTGTACTTGCGGCGCTGGCGGACCTCGAGGCGGCGGGCGATCCGGCTGAGGGTGAAGTTCACGATGATGTAGATCACCGCCGCCTCGGTCAGCACCTGCAGGGTGTTGCCGTAGAAGGTGCCGGTGTCGCGTGAGCGCCGGAGCAGCTCGTCGTAGTTGACCACGGTGCCGAGGGACGTGTCCTTGAGCAGGGTCACCAGCTGGCTGACGATGGCCGGGATCATCCGGCGGGCGGCCTGGGGCACGATGACCCGGCCCATCGACTGCCAGTAGGTCAGGCCCAGGGCGGAGGCGGCCTCGGACTGGCCCCGGTCGAGCGACAGGATCCCGGCCCGGAAGATCTCGCCCAGGACCGCCCCGTTGTAGGCGACCAGGGCCACGACCACGCTCCTGAACGGCGTGAGGTGGATCCCGACCTTGGGCAGGCCCAGGGCGCAGAAGAACATGAGCAGGATCAGGGGCATGGCCCGGAAGATCTCGACGTAGAAGCCGGCCAGCCACCGCACCGGCGCCGTGCGCGACAGCCGGCCCAGGGCCAGGAAGGCCCCGACTGCCATGGCCAGGACCATGGCGACCAGGGCCGCCTTGACCGTGTTGACCATGCCGAGGAGCAGGAAGCGCTGGACCGACCACTGCCGCAACGGGGCGATGAGGTGGTCGCTGAACTGGCCCTTGTGCAGCAGTCGGAGGAAGGCGACCACGACCATGGCGGCCAGCAGCCCCCCGGCGACCACCGAGGCCAGCAGGACCCGGCGCTTGCCCCGGGGCCCGAGGGCGTCGGCGATGAAGGGGGCGGTCACCGCGTCACCCGGGTCACCGCCGGACCGCCAGCTTGCGCTCCAGCCAGCCAACGGCCCAGCCCGACGGCAGGGCCAGCAGCATGTAGAAGAACGCGGAGCCCAGGAACACCGCCACCGGCCGGCTGGTGGAGTTGGTCAGCTGAATGGTCAGGAAGGTCAGGTCGGACACGGCGATGGTGGCGGCGAGGGCCGAGTTCTTGATCAGGGCGATGAACACGCTGCCGAGGGGGGCGACCACCGACCGGAAGGCCTGGGGCAGGACGACGAGGAACAGGAGCTGGAGGAACGTGAGCCCGAGGGCCCGCGCCGCCTCCGCTTGCCCGGTGGCGACGGTGTTGATCCCGGCCCGCACCGTCTCGGCCACGAAGGCGCCGGTGTAGACCGACAGCACGATGATCGCCGAGGTGAAGAACGGGTACTGGATCCCGATCTTCGTGAACCCGAACGCGAACAGGAACATGAGCACCAGCAGCGGGGTGTTGCGGAAGACCTCGACGTAGACCGTCCCCAACCACCGCAGTGGCGGGACCGGGCTCACCCGGAAGCCGGCCACCACGGTGCCGAGGACGAGGGCGAACAGGAACGACAGCACGGTCAGTTCCGCAGTCGTACGAGTTCCCCGCAGGAACGCGGGCAGGTTGTCGAGGACGACGTCCATGGCGCCGGCCTCGTTCCGGGCTAGCGGGTGGTGGAGGTGGTGGAGGCGGCGACGGTCGTGCTGGTCGCGGTGGCGCCGGCGGTGTAGCGGTCCACCGGCGGCGGGGTCGGGGTGTCCAGGCCGATCTTGCCCAGGGTGGCGGAGAAGGCCGAGGCCCACTCACCGCTCTTGTAGATGGCTTCGAGCCGGTCGTTGACGAAGGAACGGAAGGCGTCGTCGCCCTTCTTCAGGCCGATGCCGTAGGGCTCGTCCGTGAAGGGGGCCTTGACCAGCTTGAACTGGCCGTTGCTGGTGGACACCAGGCCGCCCAGGATGGGGGCGTCGGTGGTCACGGCGACGACCCGGCCGTCACCCAGGGCGGCGGCGCAGTCCGAGTAGGTGCCGAACAGGGTCAGGTCGACCTGGGGCGCCTTGGCCTTGACGTTGGTGGCCGAGGTCGAGCCGGTGACGCTGCACACCTTCTTGCCGTTGAGGTCGGTGACGCTCTTGATGGAGTTGTCGCTGGCCTTGACCATGATGTCCTGGTGGGCGATGAAGTACGGCCCGGCGAAGTCCACGATCTGCTTGCGGGTGTCGTTGATCGTGTAGGTGGCGATCACCATGTCGACGGTGCCGTTCTGGATGAAGGGCTCGCGGTTGGCCGACTGGGCCTCGGTGAAGGTGACCTTGCTGGCCGCGTCGGCCGCCGTGCCGCCGAAGATGCCGGCGGCGATGAGCTTGGCGATCTCGACGTCGAAGCCCTCGATCTGGTTGGTGGTGGGGTTGCGCTGCCCGAACCCGGGCTGGTCGTACTTCACCCCGACGGTGATCTTGCCGGCGGCCTGGAGCTTGGCCATGGTGGTGCCGGCCGCGAAGGTCGGCTTGGCGTTGCCGGCGACGGTCGTGTTGGTCTGGCCGCCGTTGCCGGCCACGGTGGGCGTGTCCTTGCTGCTGCTGCTGCACGCCACGGCCACGAGGGCCATGGCCGCCAGTACCGCCGCTGCCCAACGATGTCTGCGCATACCCAGCCTCCTGTAGGTGTCTTGCCGATGGCTCAATGAGCCAGGATCTTGGAGAGAAAGTCCCGGGCCCGGTCGGTCTCGGGACGGTCGAAGAAGCGGGCGGGAGGGGCGATCTCGACGATGCGCCCGCCGTCCATGAACGCTACCCGCTGGGCCGCGGAGCGGGCGAAGCCCATCTCGTGGGTGACGACCACCATGGTCGTCCCGTCGCCGGCCAGCTCGACCATCACGTCGAGCACCTCCTTGATCATCTCCGGGTCCAGGGCCGAGGTGGGCTCGTCGAAGAGCATGAGCTTGGGCCCCATGGCCAGGGCCCGGGCGATGGCCGCCCGCTGCTGCTGCCCGCCGGACAGCTCGGCGGGGTACCGCTCGGCCTTGTCGGCGATGCCCACCCGCTGGAGGAGCTTCATGGCCCGCTCCTTGGCCTCGTCCTTGGGCAGCTTGCGCACCTTGATGGGCCCGAGGGTGACGTTCTGCAGGATGGTCTTGTGGGCGAACAGGTTGAACGACTGGAAGACCATGCCGACGTCGGCCCGCAGCCGGGCCAGGGCTCGGCCCTCCTCGGGCAGGGCCACCCCGTCGATGGTGATCGTGCCCGACCCGATGGGCTCCAGCCGGTTGATGGTCCGGCACAGGGTCGACTTGCCCGACCCGGACGGGCCGATGACGACCAGCACCTCACCCCGGTCCACGGTGAGGTCGATGTCCCGCAGGACGTGCAGATCCCCGAAGTGCTTGTTGACCTTGTCCATGACGACCAGGGCGGTTTCGTCGCCGGCCATCAGGCGACCGCCTCCTTTCGGCCGGCCCCGGTCAGGCCGATGACGCCCAGGAGGCCGATCACGGCGGCGGCGGCCACCGCGGCGGCGGCCCGCCGGGAGGAGGCGTGGCGGCAGGCCCGGTCGGCGGCCAGCACGTAGAGGCTCAACCCGTCGCTGCGGCGGCTCAGGCTGGCCAGCGGCGTCCCGCACCGGACCTCGTCGGCCAGCTGGGCCGGGCCGGCACCGAAGGCCCGCAGCCGCAGCAGGGGGTCCCCGCCGACGGACGCCTCGACGGGCAGGACCAGGGCGGAGACGGCGGCCAGCAGGCCGATGGCCACCACGGCCACGCCGAGGCGCCGGGGCGACGGTCGAGGCAGGCTCATGACGGCTGGTCACCGCTGCTCAGGCGGCGGATCACGTCGGAGCGGGCGCGGATGTTGCGGGCCCGTTCCAGCTCGCCGGCCAGCTCCTGTGAACCGAAGCCGAACGACCCGTCGGGGAGGGTGATCGAGTCGTCGGCGCCGCGTACGACCACGCCGGCCCGGTCGACCTCGATGGCCTCGATCCACTCCCAGCGGATGAGGGCCTTCTCGTCGCCGGCCCCGAACATCGAGATCCCGTGGAGGTCCACCCGGAGCAGCCGCTTGGGGCCGAACAGCCGTCCCCGCACGACGTGCTCGGCGACGCGTTGGGCCACGGTGCCAACTGTACCGAGGCGGCCCCGCTATGGGCCGGATCGGCCTACGGGTCGTCGATCCGGCCCTCGAAGAAGTTGGCCGCCTCCGGGCGCACCAGCTGGTAGACGGCGAAGCGCTGGCCGCCCGGAGCCTGGAAGCTGGCGCACGGCCCGTGGGGGATCTCCAGCTCGTGCAACCGCTCGGCGCCTCCCGCCCGCAGGCCGGCGACCGTCGCCCCGTAGTCGGCCACCCGGTAGACGAGTATCGGGACGTCACCGTGCAGGTGGCCGGCCAGCAGGATGGCGGGGCCGTCGCCGGCCACGGTCAGGCAGGCCACCACCGTGCCCATCCCCCGGACCTTCCAGCGCACCGTGGCCCCGAACAGCCCGACGTAGCGGTCGACGGTATCGTCCACGTTCGGGGTGGGCACGTAGATGAAGTCCAGCGACAGGAACGTCGGTGCGATGTCGCGAACGGTAGCAAGCGCCCTTGGCCGCTGACCCGCGCCGGTTCCCCGGTTTCCTGACCGTCCACTCGCTCCTGATCGTCGGCACCCTGGGCCTGGCGTGCGCGACCGTGGCCAGCAGGTCGGGCGACCCTCCGGCCCGTTCGGTCCCCCGGGGCCGAGCGGCGGCGAGCACGACCGAGCCCCGGCCCACGCTCGGTCCGCTGGCCGCTCCCCCGTCGCCCCCCGTCTCCCTCGACGCCCGGCTGGCCGGCATGGGATTCGCGCTGCCCGAGCACGCCAACGTCTACGCGGTCCGGGTGGTCGAAGGGGCGCAGGGCCGCGTCTACCAGCAGTTCCAGGCCGGCGGCGGAGCGCTGGCCGAGGACTTCTGGCCCGCGTCGTCGATCAAGGTCCTGGCCGCCCTGGGCGCCCTCGACTTCGCCCGGTCGCTCGGCTATACGGGGGCGGCGACGGTGACCTTCGACGGCGACGAGGACGACGGCACCCGCACCCTGCGCTCGATCTACGAGCCCGCCATCCGGGACAGCTCCAACTACGACTACGACCTCCTGGTCCGCATCGCCGGGCGCGACCGGCTGAACAGCCAGTTCCTCACCGCCGCCCATGGGTTCCCCGCCACCTCCATCACCCGGTCCTACGCCCAGACCGAGCTCGACGACTCGCCGGCCATGATCCTCGAAGAGGGTGACAAGCGCACCTACGTGCCGGAGCGCAAGGCGGTGCTGGACCCCGAGTGCAAGGCCGGCAACTGCTCGAACCTGTTCGAGATGGCCGAGTCCGTCCGGCGCATCGTGCTGGCCGAGCAGCTCCCCCCCGAGCAGCGCTTCGACCTCGACCCTACCGACCTCGCCGACCTCCGCCAGTCGCTCCTGGAGGCCGAGGGTTTCTTCGCCCCCGCGGTGGCCGCCGTCCTCGGCCGGGGGGCCCGCCTCTACTCCAAGCCGGGAGACGCCGCCGATCTCGATTGCCTCGACGTGGCCTTCATCGAGGCCGCCGACGGCAGGAAGTTCCTGCTGGCCGCCACCGTCCCCCACGCCGCCGGCGGGTGCGACACCCTGGTCGAGCTGGCGACCGACGTGCTCAAGCTGCTCACCGTCACCTAGGCGCCGCCGGCGGGGCGCGGGCTACCTCAGCGGCGTGAGGCGCAGTCCATGCACAGCCGGGCCGCGGGCTTGGCCTCCAGCCGGTCCGGCGAGATCGACTGCCCGCAGTTCTCACAGGTGCCGAACGTGCCGTTGTCGAGCTTGGCCAGGGCGGCCTCGACGTCCCCGAGGGACTCGCGCAGGGCGCCGGCGACCGCCTCCACCTCGCCCCGCTCCGCGGTGACCTGGCTGCTGTCGGCGAAGTTCGAGTCGAACGACAGGTCTCCGGCGCCCCCGCTCAGGCCCATCTCGGCCAGCCGGGCGGACAGGTTGGCCCGCTCCTGCTCCAGGGATTCCCGGAGGTCGGACAGAGTCGCGTCGTTCAACACCGCGCCAGCCTACTCGGGCACCCTGCGCTTGGCTCGTGGGTGGGCGGCCTCGTAGATCCGCCGCAGCCGGGTGGCCGAGACCCGGGTGTACACCTGGGTGGTCGAGATCGACGCGTGGCCGAGCAGCTCCTGGACCACCCGGATGTCGGCCCCGTGGTCCAACATGTGGGTGGCGCACGAGTGGCGCAGGACGTGGGGCGACAGCCGCTCGCCCAGGCCGACGGCGTCCCCGTACCGGCGCACGACGCCCCAGGCGCCCTGGCGCGACAGTCGCCCGCCCCGAGTGTTGAGGAACACCGCCTCGGCGTCGCCCCGCCGGGCCCACCGCTCGGGCACCATGGCGTCGCGACCCCCAGGGCGCAGCCAGTCGCCCAGGGCCTCACAGGCCAGGCGGCCGACCGGCACCACCCGCTCCTTGGACCCCTTGCCGAAAGCCCGCAGCAGCCCGGCGCCGAGGTCGAGGTCGGCCAGGCTCAGCCCCACCAGTTCGGACACCCGCAGCCCGCAGCCGTAGAGGACCTCGAGGATGGCCCGGTCGCGGCGGGCGACGGCGTCGTCGCCGTGGACGGCGGCCAGCAGGGTGCCGACCTCGGCCTCGGAGAGGGCCTTGGGCAGCCCGGCCGGCACCTTCGGCCGCTGGACGTCGCCCGCCGGGTTGGTGGCCACCTGGCCCTCGTCCTCCATGAACCGGTGCAGCGACCGGACCGAGACCAGCGCCCGGGCCACCGACGCCGGGGCCCGGCCGGCGGCCCGGAGGAAGGCCAGGTAGTCCTCGACTACGGGCTCGGTCACGTCGGCCGGGGTGAGCGCCCGGCCGCGCAGGAACTCCTGGTAGGCGGCCAGGTCACGCCGGTAGGCGGCCAGCGTGTTCGGCGACCGGCCCTTCTCCACCGCCAGCCACGAGAGCAACTCCTCGATCTCGACGGCCAGCGGCGGGCTCAACCGCCCAGGGCGGCCAGGGGGTCCACCGCCGGCACGGCCAGGGCCTCGGCCACGGCCTGGTTCGTCACCTGCCCGGCGACGGTGCTGACCCCCAGGCGCAGGGCCGGGTCACGGGTGGCGGCGACCAACGGCCCGCCGCCGGCCACCGCGGCGATGTAGGGCAGGGTGGCGTTGGTCAGGGCGTAGGTCGAGGTATGGGGTACGGCGGCGGGGACGTTGCCCACCCCGTAGTGCAGCACGCCGTGCACCTCGTAGACCGGGGCGGCGTGGGTCGTCTCGTGGATCGTCTCGACCGAGCCACCCTGGTCGACGGCGATGTCGACGATGACCGAGCCCGGCTTCATGGTCCGCACCATGTCCTCGGTGACGATGGTCGGGGCCCGGCCGCCGGGGACCAGGACGGCGCCGATGACCAGGTCGGCGTCGGCCACCGCCCGCTCGATGGCCCCCCGGTTGGATGCCAGGGTCATGATCCGGCCCTTGTGGATCTGGTCGACGAAGCGCAGCCGGTCCAGGTTCCGGTCGAGCAGCAGCACCTCGGCCTCCATGCCCTGGGCGATCCAGGCCGAGTTCCAGCCGACGTTCCCGGCACCGATAACCACCACCCGCGCCGGGCGGACCCCGGGCGCCCCCCCGAGCAGGACGCCCCGCCCGCCCCCGTCGCGCTCCAGGAAGTGGGCCCCGATCTGGGTGGCCATGCGCCCGGCCACCTCGCTCATGGGGGCCAGCAGGGGCAGGCCCCCGTCCGCCGTTTGGACGGTCTCGTAGGCCAGCGCCGTCGTCCCTCGGGTGAGCAGGGCCTGGGCCACCTCCGGCTCAGCGGCCAGGTGGAGGTAGGTGAACAGGACCAGGTCGGGGCGGAGGTAGCCCAGCTCGGTGACCTGCGGCTCCTTGACCTTCACCACCAGCTCGGCGGCCCAGGCGTCGTCGACCCCCACGGTCTTGGCCCCGGCCGCCGCGTAGTCGGCGTCGGGGAACGACGAGTCCTCCCCCGCCCCGGCCTCGACCACCACCTCGTGCCCGTGGGCGACCAGCTCGCGGACCCCGTCCGGGGTGAGGGCGACCCGGTGCTCGCCCTCCTTGGTCTCCCGGGGCACCCCGACGATCATGGCGACGACGGTACGCCAGGGTGGAACCGTGCACCGTTTTCATGCCCAGGGCATGAAAACGGTGCCAAGTTCACGTCGCCCGCTCGACCAGGCGGCGCATATACAGCCACACGGCCACCAGGCCGGCGAGGGCGCCGACCAGGCCGACCCGCCACAGGACGGCCACCGCCCCGCCCCGGAACTCCCCCGAGGACCGGGCCGCGCCGACGGCGATGAGGGCGACGCCGACGATGGCCGTTTCGAACGCCCACCGCAGCGCGCTCCAGCGGGTCTCGAAGGCGAACGCCAGGTAGGTCACGGCCGGGAAGGACGCGAACCCGGCCAGCCCGCGGGCCGACAGGTGGGCCAGGGGCCAGGGCCAGTGGGGCTGGAACAGCGACGGGCGGGCCCAGAGCAGGGCGGCGAAGAGCAGCTGGGCCGCCCCGACGGCGGCGATGGGGAGGGCCAGGGCCCGGGGCACCCGGACGTCGCCCGGCGGCAGGGTCCCGGGGTCGTGGACCCGGTTGCGCACGTACAGCCAGGGCAGGAGGAGCGGGGTGGCGACGTAGAGCAGCGTCCAGGCCCAGAACGACACGTGGCGGTGGTTGAACTGGTCCCAGTTCACGAACGTGGTCACCCCGAGGGTGGTGGCGAACACGGTCGTGGCGATGATCCCGACGCCCAGCCGGTGCCACTCCGTGGCCCGCCAGGCCCGGAAGTAGAACAGCGCCCCGGCCAGGTACCCGCCGCCCATGAACATGGCGCTCATCCGGGACTTGATCGTCCACCCCCACAGGGCGTGGGTCTGGCCCGGGAACAGGAACAGGATCACGAAGGCGGCGAACAGGACGGGCACGATGGCGGCGGCCACGATCCGGGTGGGCAGCAGGACGCGGTCGTCCTTGACGACCGCGGGGACAGGCTTGGTCGACACGTGGTGAAGTCCAGCCCGCCTGCGTTCGCGTTACAAGGGCCGGGGCGCCGGGCGCTCAGCCCCGCAGGTGCTCGCGGGCCAGGAGGAGGCCGACGATGGACTTGGCGTCCACCAGGTCGCCGGACGCGATCAGGGCCGGGATGCGGTCGAGGGGCACCCGCTCGATGGTCATGTGCTGCTCCTCGTGGCCCTGGAAGGCCGTGGCGCAGGGTGTGAGGTCGGTGGCCAGGAAGAGGAACGAGTGCTCGTCGCAGAACCCGGGCGAGTTGTAGAACTCGGCCATCTGGACCATCGAGGCGGCCCGCATGCCGACCTCCTCCTCCAGCTCGCGGTGGGCGGTCACCTCGACCGGCTCGTCGGTCACGTCCCGCTTGCCGGCCGGCACCTCGAGCAGCTCGGCGTCGATGGCGGCCCGGTACTGGCGGACGAGGATGACGTCCCCCTCGGGGGTGACGGGGACGACGACCACCGCGCCAGGGTGGTGGACGACGTCGCGCTCGAACTCGTTGCCGTCCGGGTCGACGAACGTGCCGGTCCCGGCCGAGACGAGCGTGCCCCGCCACACCATGCGCTCGTCGCGCTTGCGGAACTCAGACAGTGGAGTCGTCGAGCTGCAGCAGCCGGGGCGCCCGGCCCTCGGCCCGGGACAGGGCGGCGGCCACGAAGGCGGTGAACAGCGGGTGGGGGCGGTCCGGGCGGCTCTTGAACTCGGGATGCGCCTGGGTCCCGACCCAGAACGGGTGCCCGTCCAGCTCCACGAACTCGACCAGCCGGTCGTCGGGCGAGGCGCCGACGGGGCGCAGCCCGCACTCCTCCAGCCGCCGCCGGTAGCGGGAGTTGAACTCGTACCGGTGGCGGTGGCGCTCGTAGACCAGGGGCTCGCCGTAGGCCTGGCCGACCTTGGACCGCGGGTCCAGGCGGGCGGCGTACAGCCCGAGCCGCATGGTGCCCCCGTAGTCGACCACCTCGCGCTGCTCGTCCATGAGGTCGATCACGGGATGGGGCGACTCGGGGTCGAACTCGGACGAGTTGGCGCCGGCCAGGCCGCAGGCGTTGCGGGCGAACTCGATGACCATGGTCTGCATGCCCAGGCACAGGCCGAGGCACGGGATCTCGTGCTCCCGGGCGTAGCCGGCGGCGGCGATCTTGCCCTCGATGGCCCGGGGGCCGAACCCGCCCGGGATGACGATGCCGTCGAGGTCGCGCAGGCGGCTCTCCACCAGCAGGCCCTCGACCTCGCCGGCGTTGACGAAGTCGACCTCGATGCGGGCCCCGTTGGCGAACCCGCCGTGGCGCAGGGCCTCCACGACCGACAGGTAGGCGTCGGGCAGCGAGTACTTGCCGACCAGGCCGATGCGCAGCGGGCGCTCGGCGGCGTCGACCCGGGCGACGAGGCGCTCCCACCCGCTGAGGTCAGCGGCGTGGGCCGACCCATCGAGGTGCAGGAGCTGGCAGATGTAACCGTCCAGCCCCTCCTCGTGGAGGACGAGGGGGATCTCGTACAGGTTGCGGGCGTCCACCGCGCTGACCACGGCCTTCTCCGGGACGTCGCACAGCAGGCTGATCTTGCGCTTCAGGCCGAGCGATATGGGCCGGTCGCTGCGGCACACGATGGCGTCGGGCTGGATGCCGCGGGCCCGCAGCTCGGTGACCGAGTGCTGGGTGGGCTTGGTCTTCTGCTCGCCGGACGGGCCGAGGTACGGGACCAGGGTGACGTGGACGTAGGCCACGTTGTCCCGGCCGACGTCGTTGCGGAACTGGCGGATGGCGTCGAGGAACGGGAGGATCTCGATGTCGCCGACCGTGCCGCCCACCTCGGTGATGACCACGTCGACGTCGTCGGTGGCCAGGCGCCGGACCCGCTCCTTGATCTCGTTGGTGATGTGGGGGATGACCTGGACGGTGTCGCCCAGGTAGTCGCCCCGGCGCTCCTTGGCCAGGACCGTGGAATAGATCGAGCCGGTGGTGACGCTGGAGTCACGATGCAGGTTCTCGTCGATGAACCGCTCGTAGTGGCCCAGGTCCAGGTCGGTCTCGCCCCCGTCCTCGGTGACGAAGACCTCGCCGTGCTGGCTCGGGTTCATCGTCCCCGGGTCCACGTTGATGTAGGGGTCGAGCTTCTGCAGGGTGACCCGCAGGCCCCGGCTCTTGAGAAGGCGCCCCAGCGACGCAGCCGTCAGGCCCTTGCCGATGGAACTTGCCACCCCGCCCGTCACGAAGATGTGTTTCGCCACGGGAGTTCAGCCTACCCTGGCCGAGGTGGCGCGGGACGGACCCGCGCCGGCCATGAAGGTCCGGTGCGAGACAAGGGCGGGACGTGAACCGGCGGGCGGTCCTCTCGGTGTGGCAGCAGGTGTGGGGCCCTCTGGCCGAGCCGTGGCCGGAGCGGTTCCTGGCCCGACCGCAGGTCGCCGTTCTCGCGCGCGGCGAGGACGAGGAGCCGGTCGACGGCTACTGATCAGCGCCTGGTCCCCTCGATGAGCACGGCGGCGT
>DATJHJ010000093.1:0-19805 GCA_035494015.1 Acidimicrobiales bacterium | reverse complement strand
CGAGGGGACCATCGTCGACGAGGACGGCTCGACGGTCCTGGGCGGCGACGCCGACGCCGTCAGCGAGCGGTTGAAGGCCAACCTGCGCGACGACCTGGACATGGGCGGCGCCCTGCGGGCCGCGGTGAGCGCCCTCGCCGGGCCGGAACGGGTGCTGGAGGCCGGCAACCTGGAGGTGGCGGTGCTCGTCCGCACCAGCGCCCGCCGGGCCTTCCGCCGCATCGTCGAACCCCAGCTCACCCCGCTGCTCACTGCGGCCGGCTGAACGGCCAGCCGCGGCCGTTTGGCAGATCCGGCGCGTCATGGCGCGCCGGATCTGCCAAACGCTGCCGGCCAGCAGCGCGGCGAGATCGCCGACCGCCGGGCGACGCCCGGTCAGATCGTCCGGAAGAAGACCACGGCGGCCAGGGCGAGGATGGCGCCCACGATGATCCAAAGCTCACGGGCCCGGCCGGAGTCGACGAACACCTCGTCGGGGTCGTCGAAGGCCGACTCCACCTCGTCGACCATGAGCAGCTCCTGGGCCTCGGCCAGATCCTCCTGGTCGACGTAGACGTGGACGTTGCCGACGGGGTAGAGGCCGTCGACGTTGCCCCGCAGGTCGGTGACGATGCCTTCGGAGCCGAGCCGGGCGGCGATGACGCGGGCATGGAACGAGCTGTTCACCGTGGCCAAACGCACCATGCGCGTCTGTTGCATCGACTCCAACGGTAGCTTGGCATCGTATGGAGCGACGTATCTTCGGGCTCGAGAACGAGTACGGCGTCACGTGCACGCTCCGCGGCCAGCGGCGGCTCAGCCCGGACGAGGTCGCCCGTTACCTGTTCCGCCGGGTCGTGTCCTGGGGCCGCAGCAGCAACGTGTTCCTGGAGAACGGCGCCCGCCTCTACCTGGACGTGGGCAGCCACCCCGAGTACGCCACGCCGGAGTGCGACTCGATCGAGGATCTGGTCGCCCACGACAAGGCCGGCGAGCGGATCCTGGAGAGCCTGCTGTCCAGCGCCGAGCAGCGGCTGCGGGAGGAGGGGATCCGGGGGATCGTCTACCTGTTCAAGAACAACACCGACTCGGCCGGCAACTCCTACGGCTGCCACGAGAACTACCTGACCAGCCGCCGGGACGACTTCGGCCACTACGCCGAGGTGCTGATCCCGTTCTTCGTCAGCCGCCAGATCTTCGCCGGGGCCGGCAAGGTGCTGAACACGGCCAGGGGGGCGACGTACTGCATCAGCCAGCGGGCCGAGCACATCTGGGAGGGCGTGTCGTCGGCCACCACCCGCAGCCGGCCGATCATCAACACCCGGGACGAGCCGCACGCCGACGCCGAGCGCTTCCGGCGCCTGCACGTCATCGTGGGCGACTCGAACATGAGCGAGTACGCCACGTTCATCAAGATGGGGACCACGAGCATCCTGCTGCGGATGCTGGAGGACCCGGGCGTGGTCCTGCGGGACATGACCCTGGACAACCCCATCCGGGCCATCCGGGAGATCAGCCACGACATCACCTGCAAGCGGCGGGTACGGCTGGAGAACGGTCGGGAGCTCTCGGCGCTGGAGATCCAGGGCGAGTACCTCAGCCGGGCCCTGCGCTACGCCGAGAGCCGGGGGCTGAGCCCGCTGGAGGAGCAGGCGCTCAAGATGTGGGAGCACTGCCTGACCAAGATCCAGGTCGACCCCCTGACCCTCGACCGGGAGTGCGACTGGGTGATCAAGTACAAGATGATCGAGGCCTACCGGGAGCGCCACGGCCTGACCCTGACCAGCCCGAAGGTCGCCCTCCTCGACCTGCAGTACCACGACGTCAACCGCAAGCGGGGCCTGTACTACCTGCTCCAGGACAAGGGCATGGTCGAGCGGATCGTCACCGACGAGGCCATCGACAAGGCGGTCAACGTCCCGCCCCAGACCACCCGGGCCCGGCTGCGGGGCGAGTTCATCCGCAAGGCCAAGGAGCGCAAGCGGGACTACACCGTCGACTGGGTCCACCTGAAGCTGAACGACCAGGCCCAGCGCACCGTCCTGTGCAAGGACCCCTTCAAGTCCCGCGACGAGCGGGTGGAGAAGCTGATCGCGAGCCTGTGAGGCTGTGAGGCTCACGACTGCGGTCGTGGCCCGGATAGCCGCGGAGCGGGCCGGGCTGCAGCGGGTCGACCTGGAGGGCGGGCGGCGGGCCTACGTGCTGACCCAGCTGGTGGGGCCGGTGGCCGCGGGCGACCGCGTGATCGTCAACACCACCGCCGTCGACCTGGGCCTGGGCTCCGGCGGCTGGGACGTCGTGCACTGGAACCTGTCGCGCGACGAGTGGGCCGCGCCGGGCGGCGGCACCGTGATGAAGCTGCGCTACACCAGCCTCCAGGTCGACACGGGTGTGGCCGAGGACGCCCAGCTTGCCCTGCCCGAGCATCTGGGGGGCAAGCCGGTGGTGGTCTGCGACCTGCACAGCCAGCTCGCCCCGGTGGCCGCCGGCGTGGCCTCCACCGCTCCCGGATGCCGGCTGACCTACGTCATGACCGACTCGGCCGCCCTGCCGCTGGCCCTCTCCGACCTGGTGGCCGACCTGCGGGCCGCCGGCCTGCTGGCCGAGACGATCAGCTGCGGCCAGGCCTTCGGGGGCGACGTGGAGGCGGTCAACGTGCCCTCCGCCCTGCTGCTGGCCGCGGGCGACGTGGTCGTGGTCGCCCCGGGCCCCGGGGTGGTCGGCACGGGCACCCGGCTGGGCTTCAGCGGGTTGGAGATGGCCGGGGTGATCGACGCCGCCGCCGTCCTGGGCGGGCGCCCGGTCGTGGCCGTGCGCTATTCCGACGCCGATCCGCGAGACCGCCAGCACGGCCGCAGCCACCACACCGACACCGTCCTGGCCCTGGCCGCCCACCCGGCCGCCGCCCCCGTCCCGCCCGGCGACTGGCCGGGGGTCGAGGTGCCGGTCCCGGTGACGACGATGGGGCGCTCGCCGGCCGAGGACCCGGCGTTCTTCCGCTACGCGGCGTGGGCGGGCGTGGTCGCCGCCGAGCTCCTCAGCTCCGAAGGGTGAGCTGGGCCAGGGTGGCGTCCCGCAGCGCCGGCGTCTGGGCCTGGATGGTGAAGAACGCCGCCTCCCGCAGGAGGCGCTGGGCGGGATGGTCCAGGGCCAGCGCCCGGCCGCCGGCGGCAACGACCAGGGCGGTGGCGGCCCGGACGGCCAGCTCCAGGCTCCACGCCCGGGACTCGACCATCCGGCGCAGGTGGGCGTCGTCCGTGCGGGCCTCGTCGGCCAGCGCGTAGGCGCGGGCCCGGCAGGTGGCCAGCTCCCGACCGAGATCCTCGGCCGCGTCCGGCGCGCCATCGGCCAGCAGCCGGACGCAGGTGGCGGCGATCCCGAAGGCGGCGGGGTTGGGCTGGGCGGTGATGACCCGGTCCCGGGCCAGCCACCGCTGGTAGGCGACCGTGGCGATCACGGCGTCGTTGGGCACGACGAGGCCGTCGAAGGCCAGGCGCACGGTGCAGGAGGCGTTCATGGCCGCGAGGGCCAGCGGCGGCGAGGGGCGCACGCCGGGGCCGGCCTCTCCCGGGAGGGCGAAGAACAGCACGGAATCGCCCAGCCGGGTGCCGACGACGTACAGCCCGGCCATGCCCCACGACGTGACCCACGGCGCCTCCCCGTCGATCCGGTAGCCCCCGTCGACCCTGGTGGCCACGACCGCCGGGGGACCGGGACGGCGCAGGTAGCCGAAGGCCACGCCGGCCAGGGCCCGGCCCGAGCACAATCCCGGCAGCCACCGTTCCCGCAGGGCGGCGTTCGCCGTGGCGGCCAGCATGCGGACCGGCGCGTGGTGCTGGACCCAGACGAAGAAGGTCACCCCGCAGGCGCCGGCCAGGGCCTCGAAGATCAGCCGGGTATCCGACTGCGATGCCGCAGGCGGGCACGACAACCGGAACAGGCCGGCCCCGGCCAGGGCGTCGAGGTGGGCGGGCGGCACCCTCCCCGCCCGGTCCGTGGCCTCCGCCGCCGGCGCCAGCAGATCGGCCGCCACCCGCCGGGCCGCGGCCACCAGATCCGGATTGGCACGGGCCTCGCCTCCCTGCGGGGAGAGGACGTCGTGGACGTTGTCAGTCAGCGCGGGCCTTCGGACCGATGCAGTAGGAGCACACCGCGTCCCCGGCCATGGCGTGGGAGGTGCGGCGCACCTCGACACCGGGGCCGAGGACCCGGCGCATGAGGTCCAGCTCCATGGAGCACACCGCGGGGTGGTGCTCGGCCACCCGGTGCACGGCGCAGTTGTTCTCGGTCAGCACGAAGCCGTCGTCGCCCTCGGACCACTCGGCCAGGTAGCCGGCTTCGTCGCGCAGCTCGGCCAGACCGGCGACCCGCTCCGCGAGGCTGGCGCAGCCGGACAGGGCGGCCTGGTACTGGGCCACCTGCTTGTCGTTGCGCCGGAGCAGGGCGGCGGCCACCTCGTCGGGGGCGACGTCCTCCAGCAGGTCCAGGGCCAGGGTGTCGTAGTGGCGGGGGAACATCTCCATGCCCGCGGCGCTCAGCCGCCAGCCGGCGGGCGGGCGACCCGGGCCGCTGCTGGCGCAGGTCGACTGCTCGACCAGCCCCTCGGCGTCCAGGGCGGCCAGGTGGCGGCGGACGCCCATGCCGGACAGGGCCAGGTCGTGGGCCAACTCGGCAACGGTGGCTCCCGGGTGCTTACGGAGCAGGAGCAGGAGCTGGTGCCGGGAGCCCACCAGGCCCAACGTTACAAGAGCCTGGACGCACCGGCTCCCGCCCGCCGCCCGTACCATCGAGGCGTGCACCGGCTCGAGCGGTTGATCAACCTGGTCGCCGCCCTGCTGCACGCCGACCGGCCCCTGACCGCCGAGGAGCTGCGGGCCCGGCTGCCCGGCTACGCCGAGGACAAGGCGGCCTTCCGGCGGGCGTTCGAGCGGGACAAGGAGGCGTTGCGGGACCTGGGCATCCCGGTGGTGATGGAGCCGGTCGACGAGGCCCGCGACCCCGGGGTCATGGGCTACCGCATCCCCAAGGAGTCGTACTACCTGCAGGACCCCGGTCTGGCCCCGGACGAGCTGGCTGCCCTGCACCTGGCGGCGTCGGCCGTCCGCCTGGAGGGCGCCAGCGGGGTCGAGGCCCTGTGGAAGCTGGGTGGCGAGGTGGCCGAGGAGGGCCCGGCGCCGGCCGTGGCCGCCCTGCCCGGGACGGCCCACCTGGCCCCCCTCTTCGCTGCCATCTCCGCCCGCCACCCCGTCACCTTCGGGTACCGAGGCCGGCCCCGGCGGGTCGACCCGTGGCGGTTGTCGTTCCGGAACGGCCACTGGTACCTGGCCGGGCACGACCACGACGCCGGGGAGGAGCGGGTCTACCGCCTCGACCGGATCGAGTCGGACGTGGCCGCCGCCGGGGCCGACGCCACCTTCGACCGCCCACCGCCCGGCGACCCCCTGCTGCCCCCGCCCTGGGAGCTGGGGAGTGAGGAGCCCCTGGCCGCCCGGCTGCTGGTCGACCCCGGCCAGGCCGGCTGGGCCGCCAGCCACGTCGGGCCGGACGCGGTGGAGGAGCGGCGCCCCGACGGGTCGGTGGTGCTGGCCGTCCGGGTCACCAACCGCGACGCGTTCCGTTCCTTCGTCCTCGGGTTCCTCGACCACGCCGAGGTTCTCGGGCCCGCAGAGCTTCGGTCCGAGCTGATCGAGTGGCTGGAGGCCCTGTGCCCAGGGTGAGCGCCGACGACCGGTTGGGGCGCCTGCTCGCCGTCATCCCGTGGGTGGCGGGCCGGGACGGGCCCCGCCTCGACGAGGTGGGCGCCCGGTTCGGCTACAAGGAGGCCGAGCTGGTCGACGACCTGGAGCTGCTGTTCCTGTGCGGCCTGCACCCGTACACGCCCGACGTCCTGATCGACGTGGACATCGCCGACGGCCGGGTGTGGATCCGCTACGCCGACTACTTCTCCCGACCCCTGCGGCTGACGCCGGCCGAGGGGCTGGCCCTGCTGGCGGCCGGGCGCACGGTCCTGGCCGCCTCCGGGGGCGACGACGACGGCCCGCTGGCCCGGGGGCTGGACAAGCTCGCCGCGGCGATGGGCGTGGACGCCACCGAGACGGTCGAGATCGAGCTCGGTCCGGTGGCCGAGGACCTGCTGGGCACCCTGCGGGCGGCGGCGGCCGGCCACCGCCAGGTGGAGATCGACTATTACTCCTTCGGGCGCGACCAGCGGGCCCGGCGGGTGATCGACCCCTACGCGGTGTTCTCGGCCGGCGGGCAGTGGTACGTGGCGGGCTGGTGCCACCGGGTCGACGACGAGCGGCTGTTTCGCGTCGACCGGATCTCGACCGCCACCCTCCTTGACACCGCCTTCGACCCCCCGGCATCGCCCCCCGAGCTGGCCGCCTACCGGCCCGACCCGGGCGACCGCCGCGTGACCCTCGAGCTGGCGCCGTCGGCCCGGTGGGTGGTCGAGCAGTACCCGGTCGAACAGGTCGAGGAGCTCGACGGCGGGCGGGTGCGGGTCACCCTGGCCGCTAGCCAGCCGGCGTGGCTGGAGCGCCTCCTGCTGCGCCTCGGCCCGGCGGTCACCGTGGTCGGGGGCGACGACGGGCTGGCCTGCGGGGCGGCCCGCCGAGTGCTGGCCCGGTACCAGGGGTAGCCTCGCATCGAATGTCCGTCGATGAAGATCCCGTTCTGGCCGAAGCCGGCCGTCCCGCGTCCGACGAGGATCTGCCCGAGGTCGAGCACAAGCCCAAGCCCTCGACCCTTCGCAATGCCGTCGAGTGGGTCGTCATCGCCGGCGGCGCCCTGCTGGTGGCCTTCGTCATCAAGACGTTCCTGCTGCAGGCCTTCTACATCCCGTCGCTGTCCATGGCCCCCACCCTCAAGATCAACGACCGGGTCCTGGTCAACAAGCTCAGCTACGACCTGCACCCCATCCACCGGGGCGACGTGGTCGTCTTCCTCAGCCCACCGAACGAGGGGGCCAACACCAAGGACCTCATCAAGCGGGTCATCGGCCTGCCGGGCGAGACCGTGGAGAGCAGGGACGGCCACATCCTGATCAACGGTCAGGTCCTGAAGGAGCCGTACCTCGGCCCCGACGTGGTCACCGGCCCGTTGGAGAAGATCACCATCCCACCAGGCCACTACTGGGTCATGGGCGACAATCGCCCGAACTCCCGGGACAGCCGGTTCTTCGGTCCCATCCCGAAATCGCTCATCGTCGGCCGGGCCTTCGTCCGCATCTGGCCGGTGACCGCGCTCAACCTGCTCTAGGGAGGCCGAGTCTGAGCGGCGGGTGATCGGGGAAGGGTCCCGGCCATGCGCGTCGTGGTCACCGGTGCGACCGGCAACGTGGGGACCAGCCTGGTGCGGAGGTTGTCGACCGAGCCGGCGGTGACGTCGATCGTCGGGCTGGCCCGGCGGGCCCCGGACCTGGACCTGCCCAAGGTCGAGTGGGTGGCGGCCGACATCAGCCGGGACGACCTGGGCCCCGCGTTCGCCGGGGCGGACGTGGTCGTCCATCTGGCCTGGCTGATCCAGCCGTCGCACCGGCTCGACGTCCTGGAGGCGACGAATGTGGCCGGCAGCAAGCGGGTGTTCGACGCCGCCGCGGCGGCAGGAGCGGGGGCGCTGGTCTACGCCTCCTCCGTCGGCGCCTACTCGGGCGGGCCCAAGCACACCCGGGTGGACGAGCGCTGGCCCACGGAGGGGATCGGGTCGAGCTTCTACTCCCGCCACAAGGCGGCTACCGAGCGCCTGCTCGACGCCTTCGAGGCCGACCACCCGGCCGCCCGGGTGGTTCGGCTGCGGCCCGGGCTCATTTTCAAGCGGGAGGCGGCGTCGGGCATCCGCCGGCTGTTCCTCGGCCACCTGCTGCCGCCGCAGCTGCTCAAGCCGTCGCGGATCCCGGTGGTGCCCCGCGCCGATGGCCTGGTGTTCCAGGCCGTCCACACCGAGGACGTGGCCGAGGCCTACCGCCTGGCCGTGGTCGGCTCGGCGCGGGGGGCGTTCAATATCGCCGCCGAGCCCGTCCTCGATCCCAACGCGCTGGGCCGGGCCCTCGGCGCCCGGCCGGTGCCGGTCCCTGCGCCGCTGCTGCGGGCCTTCGCCGAACTGTCGTGGCGGGCCCACCTGCAGCCCACCGAGCCCGGCTGGGTCGACCTGGCGGTGGGCGCGCCGGTCATGGACGTCACCCGGGCCCGGGTCGAGCTCGGCTGGGCACCCACCCGCACGTCGGGCGACGCCCTGCGCGACCTGCTGGAAGGCTTCGCCGACCGGGCCGCCGGCCCCACCCCGGCCCTGGCCCGCTCCGGCTGGCGGGCGCCGGCGACCACGCCCCGCTCCTCGCCCCTCTCGAACCGGTGACCGGACGTTCAGGTGGTCAGCTGGCTCCCACCATGAACTGCTCCTCCAGCCGATCGGCTAGGCGGCCGATGGCGCGGACCGCCTCGGAGTCGGGGGCGGTGTCGAGGACGCAGGAGGCGGCCCGGTCGGCGGCGGGCACGGCGCCGTCCTCGGGGATGGCGACGAGCAGCTCACAGTCACGCTCGGCGGCGAAGGCCTCCATGCGCTCCACGTCGGCCGGGTTCAGGGCCCGGTTGCCGATGAAGGCGATGCGGGGGATGCCCAGCTCCAGGGCCAGCTTGTGGGTCCGGTCGGCCGTCATCATGACCTTGGCCGTGGGCTGGACCACGACGAGCAGCAGGTCGACGTAGCGCAGCGTCCCGCCGGCCCACGACAGGTGCTCCAGGCCGGCCTCCATGTCGGCGACGACCACGGTGCCGGGGAGCTCGTTCTCGATCCGTTCGATGAAGTCACGCACGGTGACATGGGCGGTGCCCGTTCAGCCGGAGCCCGCCTTTTCGGCCATCGCCCCCAGCAACAGCGTGGTGCCGTCGGGCCCCGGGGTGCCGTACTGCTCCAGGAGCTGGGCGGGGGTCAGGCCGGTGGGGACCCGCCGGCGGGGGCCGGACTGGTCCAGGAACGGACGGAGGCGGGCGGCGCCGGCCTCGCCCAGGCCGATGTTGGCGCCCAGGTTGGGGTCGGAGTCGCAGTCGATGGCGATGACTCGGTGGCCCCGCCGGGCCAGGGTGCGGGACAGGACGGCGGAGATGGTGGTCTTGCCCACCCCGCCCTTGCCGGAGATGCCGAGGCGCATAGGCGCCAAAGCTATGCCACCGGGCGGCGCCGCGGCGCCGCAGCTCGAGTTATGGAAGGAGGCGGCGGATGGGGTCGACCCAGGCGGTGGGATCGCCGGGCACGAGGGCGATGTCCGCCCCCAGCGGGACCTGGGTGTCGGTCGTCACCGCGGCCACGGGGAGGAAGCGGCCGCAGGCCGCCGCTCGCAGCTCCATCACGAACTCCTTGCCCGCCTGCCCGCTGGCGTCGATCAGCACCACGGTGGGGATGAGGGCCCCGCACATTTCCGGTTGGATGCTGTCGAAGCTGCGGGTCTCGAACCGGCAGTCGCTCAGGTGGGCCTGCAGGGCCCGGGTCTGCTCCTGGTCGACGCCGACGGTGAGGATGATCGACGGGGGCAGGCCGGCGGTGCGCCGGGCCCCGCCGATCTCGGCCGAGTAGTCGGCTTCCTTGAACTCGTCGGTGTAGTCGCCGAGGAAGGCGTCCGCGCCCGCGCGTTCGGCGATGGCGGCGTTGGCCGTGGCCGCGTCGGCCGACCACACCGCCCACTGGACCAGGCCCAGGGCGATCTCGGTGTAGGTGATGGCGTACAGGAGCGACGGATTGGTGTCGACCGGCTGCATCCCGGTGGCCGAAAGCTCCATGGCCAGCTGCGACAGCACGTCGGTCTCCCGGGGCGGATCTTCGGCCCGGATGGCGAACGTGGTCGGCGAGATGCGAAAGCACGCCTGCCACCAGCCGTCGAAGAACAAGCAGTCGCCCTCGAGGTGGAGGCTGGGGCCGAAGGCGGTGCGGGCTCCCTCGTGGACGAACGCGGTAATTACCTCACTGTCCTCCATCCCCCGAGCGTACTGCCGCCCGGTACCGTGCGGGCATCGACGAGGCCTTCTGCTACCTCACCACCACCGGGCGCAAGACCGGCCGGCCCCACGAGATCGAGATCTGGTTTGCCACCGAGGACGGCCGGGCCCTGTACCTCCTGTCGGGCGGCGGCGACCGGTCGGACTGGGTGCGCAACCTCGTGGCCGAGCCGCGGGTGCAGGTCCGGGTGGGCCACCAGGAGTGGGCGGCGACCGCCCGGCTCGTGGAGGCGGGCACCGACGAAGACGCCCGGGCCCGGCGCCTCCTGGTGGCCAAGTACGCCGATCCCGGCACCGACGACCTGTCGGGCTGGGGCCGCAGCGCCCTGCCCGTCGCCCTGGACCTCGACCTCGACGCTTAGACCGGGCGGGCCATGACCACGTGGCTGCCGATGCCGGGGACGTCGAACGGCTCGCTGACCACCACGAAACCGGCCCGCCGGTAGAAGCCGATGGCCGCCTCCCGGGCGTTGCACCACACCTCGACCCCACCGGCAGTGCCGGCGTGATCGACGCAGGCGGCCAGGACGGCGGCGCCGAAGCCCCCGCCGCGCACGTCGGGTTCGGTGGCCATGCCCCGGAGCCTCCAGCCGCCGTCCGGCCCGCCGTCGCGGTCCTCCCGGTACAGGGATCCGATGCCCACCAGCCGGTCCCCGTCGAAGGCGGCCAGGTGGACGGTCTCGGGCAGGTCGTCGCCCGGATAGACGGTCTCGGCCCAGGTCTGGTTCGGTCGCAGCACCCGCAGGCGCAGCGGCCGGACCTCATCGGGGGCGACGGCGCGGATCAGGACGCCGTGGTGGTCGGCAGCCACGCCGGTCGACGGGCCTCGTAGGCGGCGATGGCGTCGGCGTTGCGCAGGGTGAGGCCCACGTCGTCGAGCCCCTCCAGGAACCGCATCTGGGTGAAGTCGTCGAGGGGGAAGGTGGTCGACACACCGGCGGCGGCCGCCAGCAGGGTGCGGGTGGCCACGTCGATGGTGACCACCACCGCGGGATCGGCCTCGACGGCGGCCAGCAGGGCCTCGCCGGCGGCGGCGTCGACCTCGACGGGCAGGAGCCCGGCCTTGGTGCAGTTGGTGCGGAAGATGTCGCCGAAGCGGGGGGAGACGACGGCCTGGAAGCCGTAGTCCAGCAGGGCCCAGACCGCGTGCTCCCGAGACGACCCCGTGCCGAAGTTGGTCCCCGCCACCAGCACCGACGCGCCGGCGTAGCGGGGCTGGTTGAGGACGAAGTCGGGATCCGCCCGCCACTCGGAGAACAGGCCGACGCCGAAGCCGGTGCGCTCGACCCGCTTCAGCCAGTCGGACGGGATGATCTGGTCGGTGTCGACGTCGGACCGCCGCAGGGGGACGGCGGTGCCGGAAATGACTCGAACGGGTTCCATTGGGCTACAGCTCCTCGGGCGTGGCGAAGTGGCCGGCGATGGCGGTGGCGGCGGCGACGGCGGGGGAGACCAGGTGGGTCCGGCCGCCACGGCCCTGGCGGCCTTCGAAGTTCCGGTTGGACGTGGACGCGCACCGCTCCCCGGGCGACAGCTTGTCCGGGTTCATGCCCAGGCACATCGAGCACCCGGCGGCCCGCCACTCGAAGCCGGCGGCCATGAACACCCGGTCCAGGCCCTCGGCCTCGGCGTCGGCCTTCACCTTCATGGAACCGGGCACGACCATGGCCCGCAGGCCGACCGGCACGTGGCGCCCGTCGACCACCACCGCCGCGGCCCGCAGATCCTCGATCCGGGAGTTGGTGCACGAGCCGATGAACACGGCGTCGACCGGCACGGCCCGCATCGGGGTGCCCGCCTCCAGGCCCATGTAGGCCAGGGCCCGGCGGGCGGCCTCGGCCTCGGCCACGTCGGCGAAGCTGTCGGGCGACGGCACCGCGCCGTCGATGGGGACGACCTGGCCGGGGTTGGTGCCCCACGACACGTGCGGTGACAGGGCGGCGGCGTCGATCACCACCTCCTTGTCGAAGGTGGCGCCCTCGTCGGTGGCGAGCGTGCGCCAGTATTCGACGGCCCGGTCCCAGTCGTCGCCACGCGGTGCGTGCGGTCGACCCTGGAGCCAGGCGAACGTGGTCTCGTCCGGGGCCACCATCCCGGCCCGGGCCCCGGCCTCGATCGACATGTTGCACACCGTCATCCGGCCCTCCATCGACAGCCCCCGGATGGCCGAGCCCCGGTACTCGATGACGTGGCCCATGCCGCCCCCGGTGCCGATCCGGCCGATCACGGCCAGGATCAGATCCTTGGCCGTCACCCCGGCCCGCAGCTCGCCCTCCACGGTCACCGCCATGTTCAGGGGCCGGCGCTGGGGGAGGGTCTGGGTGGCCAGGACGTGCTCGACCTCGCTCGTCCCGATGCCGAAGGCCAGGGCCCCGAACGCGCCATGGGTGGACGTGTGGCTGTCCCCGCACACGATGGTCATGCCCGGCTGGGTCAGGCCCTGCTCGGGCCCGATCACGTGGACGATGCCCTGGTTGGCGTGGCCCATCGGGTAGAGGGTGATCCCGAACTCGGCGCAGTTGGCGGCCAGGACCTCGATCTGGCGGGCCGAGATCGGGTCCTCCAAGGGCAGGTCGAGGCCGACGGTGGGGGTGTTGTGGTCCATGGTGGCCAGCGTGAGGTCGGGCCGGCGGACGCCTCGCCCGGCCAGGCGCAGGCCGTCGAACGCCTGGGGCGTCGTCACCTCGTGGATCAGGTGGAGGTCGATGTACAGCAGGTCCGGCTCGCCCTCGGCCCGGTGGACGACGTGGCTGTCCCACACCTTGTCGGCCAAGGTCTTGGGTGATCCCACTATGTGAGATGCTAGTCTCTCCATGTGGACACTGTAAGCGGGATCGGCGTGCTCGACAAGGCGGTTTGCCTGCTCGACGCGGTGGAGTCCGGCCCCCGCACCCTGGCCGGGCTGGTCGAGGCCACCGGGCTGAGCCGGGCGACCGCCCATCGCCTGGCCGTGGCCCTCGAGGTCCACGGCCTGCTCCGGCGGGACCCGGCCGGGCGCTTCGCCCTCGGCCCCCGCCTGACCGGCCTCGACCTGCCCGCCCTGGCCCGCCCCGCCCTCGAACGGCTCCGGGACCGGACCGGCGAGAGCACGCAGCTCTACGTGCGCCGGGGTGACCGGCGGCTGTGCGTGGCCTCCCTGGAGTCCCCCCACGGCCTGCGCACGATCGTGCCCGTCGGCATGTCGCTGCCCCTCGACGTGGGCTCGGCCGGCAAGGTTCTCCGGGGCGCAGCCCGGGGCGACGGCTGGGCCGAGAGCGTGGAGGAGCGGGAGCGGGGCGTGGCCTCGGTCAGCGCGCCCGTCCACGACGCGGCCGGCGACCTGGTGGCGGCAGTGTCGGTCTCGGGCCCCATCGAGCGGACCACCCGGGCACCCGGCCGCCGCTACGCCGCCGCCGTGGTCGACGCCGCCGGGGAGGTGACCGCGGCCCTTCAGCGGCAGATGTCGTCCGGCTGGGTCCCGTCGTCCTGGACCCCGTCGTAGATCATCGTCCAGGGGGTGGGGTTCAGGTGCTTGGGGTCGTCGGCGTCGGTCTTGTTGACCAGGACGACGTACAGGGTGGAGGGCTTGGACGACAGGCCGACGGCCACAGGGGAGTAATCCCGCTTGACCTCGGCGAACATGCAGATGGGGCTGGCCGTGATCAGCCGCGAGACGGTGGTGACCCGATTGCCGGGGTTGGCCTTGTACCCGACCAGCCCGCTGTCGACGTCGGCCCGGAAGGCGTCGATCTGGTTGAGCAGCTCGGGGCCGGTGTAGATGGCCCGCAGCCGGTCCGTGACGTCCGTGGTGATCTTGCGCTCACGGACCAGGATGCGCTGCAGGTCCCCCATGACGCCGTCGAGCCCGGCCAGGACCTGGTTGACGTCGGCGATGGCGGCCGCGGTCTGGTTGTCGACCGGGGCGGTGGTGGCGGGAGCCGCCGCCGGCTTCCTGGCGCCCGAACAGGCGGCCAGTACCACGAGGAGCATTCCGGCAGCGATGCCTCGTCTTCGCATGCTGTCAGTATATCTCATGCTTCTTCGTAGTGCTACACCTCGATGTCGACGATCTCCACCTTGAGGTTCCCGCCCGGTGCCTGGTACTCGACCGCGTCGCCCTTGCGATGTCCGAGCAGGGCCTGGCCGAGGGGGGAGTTGGGCGAGACCACGGAGACGTCGGCCCGCCGCTCCTCGATGGAGCCGACCAGGTAGCGGTCGGCCTCCTCGTCGCCCTCGTAGCGCAGGGCGACCACGCTGCCGGTGCCCACCACGTCCGACGGCTCTTTCCCGTCGACGATGACCGCGTTCTCGATGAGCGACTGGAGTTGGCGGATGCGGGCCTCCATGCGGCCCTGGTCGTCCCGGGCCGCGTGGTAGTCGGCGTTCTCCTTGAGGTCGCCAAGCTCGCGGGCCGTCTCGATGGTGCGGGCGATATCCACCCGGCCCCGCGTGGTCAGATCCTCCAGCTCGGCCTGCAGCCGGTCGTAGGCGTCGCGGGAAAGGTGCGTCTCGGACATGTCGCGAGGCTACCCCTCGCCCAGGCCGCCCTCGCGGGCGACTAATTGCACGAACCGGGGCGGCGCGGCACACTGTGGGGAGCCATGCGCCCGTCGACCGTCGCCGTAATTCCCTGAGCACGCGCCCACCGGCGTGTGCTCTCGACCGCCCATCCGGGCGGTCTTTGTATTTCTGGCCGCCCTCCTAGATCAGGGGAATCCGTGGGTTACAAGATCGGCGTGATCGGGGGTGACGGCATCGGGCCCGAGGTGGTGGCCGAGGCGCTCAAGGTCGTCCGCGCCGTGGGGGTCGACCTGGACACCGTCGAGTACGACCTGGGCGGCGGCCGGTGGGTGCGGGACGGGGAGATCCTCCCGGACGCCACCCTCGACGAGCTGCGCAGCCTCGATGCCATCCTGCTCGGCGCGGTGGGCGACCCCCGGGTCCCGCCCGGCATCATCGAGCGCGGCCTGCTCCTGCGCCTGCGCTTCGAGCTCGACCTGTACGTCAACCTCCGGCCGTTCGACGGTTTCTCCGTCGTCCGGGAGAACACCGAGGGGTCCTACGCCGGCGAGGGCGGGTTCCTGCGCAAGGGCACCCCGGCGGAGGTGGCCACCCAGGGATCGGTCAACACCCGGATGGGCGTCGAGCGCTGCGTCCGCTTCGCCTTCGACCTGGCCCGCTCCCGCCCCCGGCGCAAGCTGACCATGGTGCACAAGACCAACGTCCTCACCTTCGCCGGCGACCTGTGGCAGCGGGTGTTCGCCGAGGTCGGCGCCGAGCACCCCGAGGTGTCGACGGATTACTGCCACGTCGACGCGGCCTGCATCTACCTGGTGGAGGACAAGGCCCGCTTCGACGTCATCGTCACCGACAACCTCTTCGGCGACATCCTCACCGACCTGGCCGGGGCCGTCTCCGGCGGGATCGGCCTGGCCGCCTCGGCCAACCTGAACCCGTCGCGGACCGGCCCGTCGCTGTTCGAGCCGGTCCACGGCTCGGCCCCGGACATCGCCGGCACGGGCCGGGCCAACCCGCTGGCCGCCATCCGGTCGGCCGCCATGATGCTGGAGTTCCTGGGCGAGGCCGAGGCCGCCGCCCGGGTAACCGACGCCTGCGCGGCCACCGCCGGCCGGGCCGGTACAACTGTTGCGCTGGGCGACGCCGTCGCAGAAAGGGTCTGACGCACAATGCCGCTGCAGAAGGTCGACAAGATCTGGATGGACGGGAACCTCGTCAACTGGGACGACGCCACCGTGCACATCCTGACCCACACCCTCCACTACGGCAGCGGGGTGTTCGAGGGCATCCGGGCCTACGCCACCAGCCAGGGGCCGGCCGTCTTCCGGCTGACCGACCACGTCAACCGGCTGTTCAACAGCGCCAAGGTCTACCTGATCGACATCCCGTACACGCCCGACGACCTGGTCGAGGCGGTCAAGGAGACGGTCCGGGTCAACGAGCTGGAGTCCTGCTACATCCGCCCGCTGGTCTACCTCGGTTACGGCGAGATGGGGCTCAACCCCCTGCCCTGCCCGGTCAACGTGTCGATCGCGGTGTGGCCGTGGGGCTCGTACCTGGGTGACGAGGGGATCAAGCACGGCGTCCGCCTGAAGATCTCCACCTGGCAGCGCCACGACCCCAACGCCGTCCCGGTGGCGGCCAAGGGCGTCGGCATGTACGTGAACTCGTCGATGGCCAAGGTCGAGGCGCTGAAGGCCGGGTACGACGAGGCCATCCTGCTGTCGCCCCAGGGCTACGTCAGCGAATGCACGGGCGAGAACCTGTTCGTGGTCAAGCACGGGCGGCTGCTCACCCCGCCGGTGTCGGCGGGCGCTCTGGAGGGCATCACCCAGCATTCCGTCATGACCATCGCCCGCGACCTCGGCTACGAGGTGGCCGAGTGCAACCTGCTGCGCACCGACCTGTACCTGGCCGAGGAGGCGTTCCTCACCGGTACCGCGGCCGAGGTCGTCCCCATCCGCTCGGTCGACGACCGGGTCATCGGCGAGCCCGGGCCCATGACCAAGGCCATCCAGGACGTGTACTTCGCCACCGTGCGGGGCGAGGTCGACCAGTACAAGGACTGGCTGGAGCACGTGCGCTGATGGCGGCTCCGGACTACGTCCCCGTCGCCCAGGGCGACCGCCCCCGCGAACCCCTCGACACCCCGGCCCACGGCGGCTGGACGGCCACCCGCCCCGCCGACCTCACCGGCCGCCAGCCGTCCGGCCCCTACTTCGGCAACCAGGGCCCCGACCAGGGCTACGGCCTGACCCTGGCCGAGCGCTTCCACGACCGGCTGCTCCTGGCCGACGGGGAGGACAGCCACGACGTGGTCGCCGGCTGCCTGGGGGTGGGCCTGGCCCGGGCCTCGCTGTTCGGCCGGGCCCCGGTGATCTACGACATGGAGCTGGCCTTCGGCCTGTGGGGCTACCTGGACACCCCGCCCGCCGACCTGGTCGCCTTCCGCAAGCCCCTGTTCGCCGGCGCCTCGCACCACTACTGGGACCAGCGCCAGATCGTCGACCAGGTCCCCGAATCGACCCTGCGCCTCGCCCCGGCCGACGTCCGCCGCCGGTTGGCGGAGTGGCGCACCCTGCTGTCGACCTGACCCCACCCCCAATTCACCAAACCGTCCTCGCGGGCGACGGCGGGCTGGCCTTCGACGCCCTGGTGGCCGGGCCCCCCGACGGCGAGCTGGTCGTGTTGCTGCACGGGTTCCCCCAGTCGGCCGCCATGTGGACGCCGCAGCTCGAGGCGCTGGCCGCCAACGGGTACCGGGCCGTCGCCTTCGACCAGCGGGGCTACTCGCCGGGGGCCCGGCCGGCCGCCACCGCTGACTACCGGATCCGCCACCTGGTCGGCGACGTCCTCGCCGTGGCCGGCACCCGGCCGTTCCATCTCGTGGGCCACGACTGGGGGGCGGTGGTGGCCTGGCACGTGGCCGGCCGCCATCCCGAGCGGGTCCGGACCCTCACCGCCCTGTCCGTCCCCCACCCGATCGCCTTCGCCGTGGCCCTGGCCTCACCGTCGGACGACGACCAGCGCAACCGGTCGGCCTACATCTCGTTCTTCCGGGAGGACGGCACGGCCGAGGACCTGCTGCTGGCCGGGGGGCTGGACGGCATGCTCCGCGCCTCGGGGTACCCGCTCGACGTGGGCGAGCGGGTGGCGGCCATGTCCGAGCCGGGAGCGCTGACCGCCGCCCTCAACTGGTACCGGGCCATGGACGCCGGCCTGGCCGCCGTGGGCAAGATCACCGTCCCCACCCTCTACGTCTGGAGCACGGAGGACGTCGCCCTCGGCCGCCAGGCCGCGGAGGCCGCGGCCGCGTACGTCGACGGCCCCTACCGCTTCGAGGTCCTGGATGGCGTCAGCCACTGGATCGCGGAGCAGGTGCCGGACGTGCTCAACCGGCTCCTCCTCGAGCACCTGGGCGGTCAGTAGGCCTTCCCGACCGTGGCCACCAGGCCGTTCTCCGCCGACGAGCCGGGGATGGACCCGTCGTCCCGCTGCAGGCAGCGAACGGTCAGGGCGTCGGCGGCCAGGTCGGTCTCGGCCTCGCGGATCTCGTCCCAGGGCACCCGGGCGAACCCGGCCTGCGCCCCGGCGCGGGCCTCGTCGACCCCCGCCGCCTCCACCGTGCGGGCCTCCTGCCGTTCCAGGGCCTGGCGGTGCAGGGACGACTGGATGTCGGCCAGCAGGTCGGTCACCCGCCGGCCCATGCCCTCCAGGGGCACGGTCTCCTTGCCCCCGGCGACGTCGCGCCGGACCAGCGTGGCCGTCCCGGCCGCGAGATCCCGGGGACCAACCTCCAGCCGTACGGGGACGCCCTTGAGCTCCCACTCGACCGCCCGCCGGCCGAAGCCGGTGTCGACCCGGTCGTCGAGCTCGACCCGGATGCCGGCGTCGCCCAGCTCGGCGGCCAGGGCGGCGGCCCGCTCGCCCGCGCCCTCCTCGTCCCTGACGAGCACGACCACGGCCTGGACCGGGGCCAGGGCGGGGGGCAGGCGCAGGCCCGAGTCGTCGCCGTGGGCCATGATCAGCGCCCCCACCAACCGGGTCGACACCCCCCACGACGTCTGCCACGCGTACTCGCTGGACCCCGACGTCGACTGGAAGGTGATGTCGAACGCCTTGGCGAAGTTCTGGCCCAGCTCGTGGCTGGTCCCCATCTGCAGGGCCTTGCCGTCGCCCATCATCCCCTCGATCGTGTACGTGGCGTCGGCGCCGGCGAAGC
The DNA here is from genome assembly GCA_035494015.1 of Acidimicrobiales bacterium. Classification (GTDB taxonomy): domain Bacteria; phylum Actinomycetota; class Acidimicrobiia; order Acidimicrobiales; family AC-14; genus CADCTB01. Next base: position 1,121 of record DATJHJ010000093.1, on the reverse strand, counting down.
GCTCCCGCTCCGTCTTGCGCCCGACCAGCACGGGCAGGGCCATGACGTTGCGGGCGAAGTCCTCGTACACCTCGTGGAGGATGCGCAGGGCGTAGGCGTTGGCATCGGCCTGGGTGGCGTGGGCGGTGTGGCCCTCCTGCCAGAGGAACTCGGTCGTGCGCAGCAGGATGCGGGGCCGCAGCTCCCACCGCACCACGTTGGCCCACTGGTTGATGAGCAGGGGCAGGTCGCGGTAGCTCTGCACCCATTTGGCGAAGAACACGTTGATGATGGTCTCGCTGGTGGGCCGAACCACGACGGGCTCGTCGAGCTCCTTGCCGCCACCATGGGTGACCACGGCCAGCTCGGGGCTGAACCCCTCGACGTGGGCCGCCTCCTTGCGCAGGTACGACTCGGGGATCAGGAGCGGGAAGTAGGCGTTCTGGGCCCCGGCTGCCTTGATGCGGTCGTCGAGCTCGCGCTGCATCCGTTCCCAGATGGCGTAGCCGTAGGGTCGGATGACCATGGTGCCGCGCACCGGGCCGTTCTCGGCCAGCTCGGCCTTGGCGACGACGTCTTGGTACCACTGGGGGTAGTCGTCGGCTTGGGCGGTGAGGACGCTCTTGGCCATGACGGCGACAGTAGACGGTCGACAAAGAACGCCGCGTGGGCAAGGGAGGGCCTAGCGTGGGGCCGATGACCGCCCCGCGGGTGCGCTTCGCGCCGTCGCCCACCGGGTTCCTCCATGTCGGCAGCGCCCGGGCCGCCCTGTTCAACTGGCTGTTCGCTCGCCACACGGGCGGCACCCTGTTGTTGCGCATCGAGGACACCGACCCGGCCCGGTCGCGCGACGACCTGATCCAGGGCATCGAGCGGGCGCTGCACTGGCTGGGCCTCGACTGGGACGAGGGGCCGGTGCGCCAGTCGGCGCGGATGGACCTCTACCAAGACGCGGCGCGCCAGCTGTTGGCGGCCGGGGTCGCCTACTACTGCGACTGCACGCCGGACCAGCCCTTACACCTCGGGGCGTCCGGCGACGTCGAGCGCCGCGCCGAGGGTGAAGGCCTGCGCGTACAGCGCCTTGCCCACGATCGCGCCCTCGACGCCGAGCGGCACGAGATCGCGCAGAGCGCGCAGGTCGT
>DATJHJ010000092.1:0-24293 GCA_035494015.1 Acidimicrobiales bacterium | reverse complement strand
ATCGTCAACCACACCAGTGACCAGCACCCGTGGTTCCAGGAGTCCCGCCAGGACCGCACCAACCCCAAGGCCGACTGGTACGTGTGGAACGACGACGACCAGCGGTACCCCGACGCCCGGATCATCTTCGTCGACACCGAGCGGTCGAACTGGTCGTGGGATCCCGTCCGCCAGCAGTACTTCTGGCACCGCTTCTTCAGCCACCAGCCCGACCTCAACTATGACAACCCCGAGGTCCAGAACGCCATGCTCGACGTGGTCCGGTTCTGGCTCGACCTCGGCCTCGACGGGTTCCGCCTCGACGCGGTGCCCTACCTGTTCGAGCGGGACGGCACCAACGGCGAAAACCTCCCCGAGACCCACGCGTACCTCAGGCGGTTGCGCACCGAGGTCGACGCCACCCACCCTGGTCGGGTGCTGCTGGCCGAGGCCAACCAGTGGCCGGCCGACGTGGTCGACTACTTCGGCGACGGCGACGAGTGCCACATGGCCTTCCATTTCCCGCTCATGCCCCGCATGTTCATGGCCGTGCGCCGGGAGCAGCGGTACCCGATCACCGAGATCCTGGCCCAGACCCCGCCGATCCCCGACGGGTGCCAGTGGGGGATCTTCCTGCGCAACCACGACGAGCTGACCCTCGAGATGGTCACCGACGACGAGCGCGACTACATGTACAACGAGTACGCCAAGGACCCGCGCATGAAGCGCAACATCGGGATCGGCCGGCGCCTCGCCCCCCTCGTCGACAACAACCTGTCCGTCTCCCAGCTCCTCCACGCCCTACTGTTCAGCCTGCCGGGCAGCCCGGTCCTGTACTACGGCGACGAGATCGGCATGGGCGACAACATCTACCTGGGCGACCGCGACGGCGTGCGCACGCCGATGCAGTGGACGCCCGACCGCAACGCCGGCTTCAGCAAGGCCGACTTCGCCCAGCTCTACCTGCCCCCGCTGATGGACCCGGTGTACGGCTACCAGGCCGTCAACGTGGAGGCCGGCCAGCGCGACCCCGGCTCGTTCCTACACTGGATGCAGCGGGTCCTCCAGGTCCGCCGCCAGAACGGCGACGTCTTCGGCCTGGGAAGCCTGGAGGTCCTTTCGGCCGAGAACCCCTCGGTGTTCGCATTCCTCCGACAGCACGGAGACCGCATCGTGCTCTGCGTCAACAACCTCAGCCGTTTCGCCCAGCCGGTGGAGCTCCAGCTTGCCCGCCTCTCCGGCAAGATGCCGATCGAGCTGTTCGGCCGGGTCCCGTTCCCCCTCGTCGGCGAGCTGCCCTACCTGCTCACCCTTGGCGGCCACGGCTTCTACTGGTTCGAGCTGGTCGACGCCCCGTCAGCGACGGCGCAGTGATCGACGTCCCTTCTCTCGTCCCGCAGCTGGCGGCCTGGCTGCCGCGGCAGCGGTGGTACTCGGGGCAGGTGGAACCGTCGTCGCTCAAGGTGGTCGACCAGGAGATCCGGGGCGACCGGTTCCCCGTCCTGGTCCGGCTGCTGCTGGAGGCCGACGGGTCGTTGTACCAGGTGCTGGTCGGCGTGCGCAGCCGGGACCAGCACCCCGAGTTCCTGCGCGGCCACGACGCCGCCTTCATCGCCGACGTCGGCAGCCACCAGGGCGACGCAGTGGCCTACGACGCGGTGCTCGACCCCGAGCTGGCCCTCGTGCTCCTCGACGCCGTCGCCCCGCACGAGAAGGCGGAGCGGGCCCGGCTGATGGGGGCCGAGCAGTCCAACAGCTCGATCGTGTACGACGAGCGGCTCATCCTCAAGGTCTTCCGCCGCATCCAGCGGGGCCGCAACCCCGAAGTCGAGATCACCGGGGCCCTGGCCGCCGAGGGCTTCAACCACGTGGCCGAGCCCCTGGCCGTGCTGCGGTCCGGGGAGCTCGACCTGGCCATCCTCCAGCCGTTCCTGGCCGGGGCGGTCGAGGGCTGGGCCCTCGCCCTCACCTCGCTGCGCGACCTGTTCGGGCTGCACGACACGTCGTCCATGCCCGTCATCAACCTCGACGCCCCCCCGCCGCCCCCCGACCCCGGCCAGGCCGGGGGCGACTTCTCGGGCGAGGCGGCCCGGCTCGGTGCGGTGACCGGCGAGATGCACGTGGCCCTGGCCGACGCCTTCGGGCGCCACCACGCCGACTTCCACGGCTGGGTGGACGCCATCGGCAAGCAGATCGCCGAGCTGGAGCCGGGCGACGTCGACCTCGCCGGGGCCCAGGCCATCCTCGACCGGCTGGTCGACCTGGACGCCGGCGCGGCCATCCGCGTCCACGGCGACTACCACCTCGGGCAGGTCCTGCGCACCGACGCCGGGTGGTACGTCCTCGACTTCGAGGGCGAGCCGGCCCGGCCCATCGAGGAGCGGCGCCGGCCCACGTCGCCGCTCAAGGACGTGGCCGGGATGCTGCGGTCGTTCCACTATGCGTCCGCAGTGGCCCGCACCGAGCGCGACGACCCGGCCCTCGAGGACCTGGCCGCGGCCTGGGAGGACCGGAACCGGAAGTCGTTCCTGAAGGGCTACATGCGGGCCGCCGGCCCGGGGCGGATCCTGCCCCCCGACCCGGACTGCGTGGCGGTCGTCCTGACTGCGTTCGAGCTGGAGAAGGCGGTGTACGAGCTGCGCTACGAGCGGGCCTACCGCCCCGACTGGGAGGGCATCCCCCTGACCGCCCTCCGCCGATTGACTACATGACTTCGCCGCCTGCGGCGGACGAGGGGAGACTCATGAGCGTTGCCACCACCGCCGACCTGCACGCCCTGGTCGAGGGGACCGAGGTCGACCCCCACCGGATCCTCGGCCCCCACGACGGGTTCGTCCGGGCCTGGCGGCCGAACGCCTCCGCGGTCACCGTGGTGCTGCCCGACGGCGAGCGCATCCCCATGGAGCAGGAGCACCCGGCCGGCGTGTTCCTGGCCAAGACCGGCGACGTCAGCGACTACCGGCTGGACGTCTCCTATCCCGACGGCAGCACGTGGCTGGTCGACGACCCGTACCGCTTCTGGCCCACCCTCGGCGACGTCGACCTCTACCTCCTGGGCGAGGGTCGCCACGAGCGGCTGTGGAACCGCCTGGGCAGCCACCCGATGGTGCACCAGGGCGCCGAAGGCACCGCCTTCGCGGTGTGGGCGCCGGGGGCCCGCAGCGTCCGCGTGGTGGGCGACTGCAACAGCTGGGACGGCCGGATGCACCCGATGCGGCGCATCGGCTCGTCGGGGGTGTGGGAGCTCTTCATCCCCGGCGTGGGCCACGGCTCCCGCTACAAGTACGAGATCCTGACCGGCGCCGGCCACCTGACCATGAAGGCCGACCCCCTGGCCACCGCCACCGAGGCGCCGCCCAACACGGCCAGCGTGGTGTTCAAGTCGTCCTACGGATGGGGCGACGAGGAGTGGCTGGCCCGCCGCAAGGCGACCAACCCGTGGACCAGCCCCATGTCGGTCTACGAGTGCCACCTGGCCTCATGGCGCCATGTCCCGGAAGAGGGCGACCGCCCCCTCACCTACCGGGAGCTGGCCGAGCAGCTGCCCGCCTACCTGAGCGACATGGGCTTCACCCACGTCGAGTTCCTGCCCATCTCGGAGCACCCCTTCGGTGGCTCGTGGGGCTACCAGGTCACGTCCTACTTCGCCCCCACGGCCCGGTTCGGCACGCCCGACGACTTCCGGTACCTCGTCGACGCGCTGCACCAGGCCGGCATCGGGGTCATCGTCGACTGGGTCCCGGCGCATTTCCCCAAGGACGCCTTCGCCCTGGCCCGCTTCGACGGCACGGCCCTCTACGAGCACGCCGACCCCCGCCAGGGCGAGCACCCCGACTGGGGCACGCTGGTGTTCAACTTCGGCCGCAACGAGGTCAGCAACTTCCTCCTGTCGAACGCCCTGTACTGGATCGAGGAGCTGCACGTCGACGGCCTCCGGGTCGACGCCGTGGCCTCCATGCTCTACCTCGACTACTCCCGCAAGGAAGGGGAGTGGGTCCCCAACAAGTTCGGCGGGCGGGAGAACCTGGAGGCGGTCGAGTTCCTGCGCCAGCTGAACACCCTGGTGTTCGGCGAGTGCGAGGGCGCCATCACCATCGCCGAGGAGTCCACGGCCTGGCCCGGCGTGTCCCGACCCGTCTACCTGGGCGGCCTGGGGTTCGGGTTCAAGTGGAACATGGGGTGGATGCACGACACCCTCACCTACTTCTCCAAGGAGCCGGTGCACCGCCGCCACCATCACCAGCAGCTGACGTTCGGCCTGCTGTACGCCTTCTCGGAGAACTTCATCCTGCCCCTGTCCCACGACGAGGTCGTGTACGGGAAGGGGTCGCTGATCAACAAGATGCCCGGCGACAAGGGGGCCAAGCTGGCCAACCTCCGGGCCCTGCTGGCCTGGATGTGGGCCCACCCCGGCAAGCAGCTGCTGTTCATGGGCGGCGAACTGGCCCAGGAGCGGGAGTGGTCGCACGACCGCAGCCTGGACTGGGACCTGCTCGGCGATCCGGGCCACCGCAGCGTGCAGGATCTGGTCCGGGCCCTCAACCGGATCTACCGGGACGAGCCCGCGCTGTGGGAGGTCGACTTCGAGGGCGCCGGCTTCGAGTGGATCGACGCCAACGACGCCGACCAGAACGTGCTGTCCTTCGTCCGCTACTCGCGGGACCGCAGCCGCATGCTGGCGTGCATCGCCAACCTGTCGGGCGTCGACCGCCACGGCTACCGCATCGGCCTGCCCCGCCAGGGAGCGTGGGAGGCGGTGCTCGACACCACCTTGGCCAACGGCGGCGAGCGCTACACCGAGCCCACCTGCTGGCACGGCTTCGACCACAGCCTCACCCTCGACCTCCCCTCGCTCAGCGTGGTCTGGCTCGCCAACCGCTGACCCGCCCTTTCCGTTCTGGCTGCAGTCACCCACCAGATGGCGGGTAACTGCAGCCAGAACGTTCGTAGACCGACACGTGGCGGGCGCTGGCCGCGGTGAACGGCTCGCCCCGCCAGCCGCCCCAGCGGCTGCGCAGGTGCAGGCCGGCGAGGCGGGCCATGAGGTCCAGCTCGGGCACTGTGGCGTAACGGAGCCGGAAGGGCCACAGCCCGATCCCGGCCTCGGTCACGGTGATCGTCTGGCCGGTCACGACCTGGGCGACGGGGTCGTGGCGGACGGCCTGCAGCCGGGCGCCGGCCTCGTCCACGTCGACCAGGGTGACGGCGTCCTCGGCCTTGCCGAGGTCGGGCGGGAAGGCTTCGAGGACGAAGGCGCCGCCCGGCGCCAGGCGGGCGGCCACGCCGGCGATGCAGCGGATCTGGGCCTCCTGGTCGTCGAGCTCGAACAGGGTGTTGAAGGCCAGGTAGACCAGGGCGTACGGGCCGGGGACGAGGCCCGCGACGTCGGCGAAGTCCCCGATGGTGACGGGGATGCGGTCGCCGCCCGGCTTGGCCCGCAGGCGGGCGACCATGGCCGGGGAGGCGTCAATCCCGTGCACCTCCAGGCCCCTGGCGGCCAGCGGCAGGGCCAGGCGGCCGGTGCCGACACCCAGCTCGAGGACGGGGCCGGGCGGTCGGTCGACGGCGGCCAGGAAGTCGGCGGTGGCCTCCGCCTCGGCCAGGCGGCCGGCGTAGCGGTCGTCGTACTCGTCGGCTCGCCGGTCGTCGTAGCGCACGTCGCCGCCTACCCTAAGAGGCATGCCCGCCTACTTCGACTGGGCCGCCACCACGCCCATGCGGCCGGAGGCGGTCGAGGCCATGCTGCCGTTCCTCACCGAGCGTTTCGGGAACCCGTCCGGCGCCCACGCCGTGTCCCGGGAGGCCCGCAAGGCCCTCGACGAGGCCCGCGACGTCGTGGCCGACTGCCTCGGGGCCCGGCCGGGCGAGGTCGTGTTCACCGGCAGCGGGACGGAGGCCGACAACCTGGCCATCGCCGGCGCGGTCGCCGTCCGTCCCGGCCCCACCGTCTGCTCGGCGGTCGAGCACCACGCCGTCCTCCACGCCTGCGAGGCGCTGGGCGACAACCGGCTGGCCCCGGTGGGCCCCGACGGGGTGGTCGACCTGGACCGGCTGGCCGAGCTGCTCGACCCCTCGGTGTCGGTCGTCTCGGTGATGCTGGCCAACAACGAGGTAGGCACGATCGAGCCGCTGGCCGACGTCGTCGCCCTGGTCCGCGAGCGGGCCCCGCAGGCCGTGGTCCACACCGACGCGGTCCAGGCCTTCCCCTGGCTGGACGTGGCCGTGCTGGCCCGGTCGGCCGACCTGGTGGCGGTGAGCGCCCACAAGTTCGGCGGGCCCAAGGGGGTCGGCGCCCTCGTGGTCCGCCAGGGCGTCAAGGTGCGGCCCATCCTGCACGGCGGGGGGCAGGAGCGGGACCGGCGCAGCGGCACCCACAACGTGGCCGGGATCGTGGCCATGGCCGCGGCCATGCGGGCCACGGTGGAAGGCCGGGAGGCGACGGTGGCGCGGGTGGCCCGGCTGCGGGACCGGCTGGTCGAGGGGCTGGTGGCGACGGTCGCGGGCTGCGTCGAGACCGGCGACCGTGCGGTCAAGGTCGCCGGCAACTGCCACGTGTCGTTCGACGGCGTGGAGGCCGAGTCGCTGCTCGTCCTGCTCGACGCGGCCGGCGTCTACGCGTCCGCCGGCTCGGCCTGTGCCAGCGGGGCCGTCGACCCGTCGCACGTCCTGTCGGCCATGGGCCTGTCCCGGGCCCGGGCCGGGGGGTCGCTGCGGCTGTCGCTGGGGACGGGCACGACCGAGGCCGACGTCGACCTGGCCCTGGAGGCCATCCCCGCCGCCGTGGCCCGGGCTCGCGCTGGATGAGGGTCCTCGCCGCCATGTCGGGCGGCGTCGACTCGTCGGTGGCCGCCGCCCTGCTCGTCGAGGAGGGTCACGACGTGGTGGGCGTCACCCTGCGGCTGTGGGAGAACACCGGCGACTCGGGGTGCTGCTCCGTCGCCGAGATCGACGACGCCCGCAGTGTCGCCACCGCCCTCGGCATCGACCACCTGGTCTGGACGTTCGTCGACGATTTCGACGCCCAGGTCGTGGCGCCCTACGTGGCCGCCCATGCCCAGGGCCTCACCCCGAACCCGTGCATCGAGTGCAACCGGCACCTCAAGTTCGGCCGCCTCCTGCGCCGGGCGGTGACCCTGGGCTTCGACGCCGTGGCCACCGGCCACCACGCCCGGACGGTGACCGACGTCGACGGCCGGCACCGCTTACTGCGGGGGGCCGATGCGGCCAAGGACCAGTCGTACGTGCTCTACGTCCTCGGGCAGGACGAGCTGGCCCGCTGCCGGTTCCCGGTCGGGTCGATGACCAAGGCCGACGTGCGGGCCAAGGCCGCCGCCCTCGGTCTGGCCACCGCCGACAAGCCCGACAGCCAGGACGTGTGCTTTGTCACCACCAGCGGGGGCCGCCACGCATTGCTCGGCTCCCGCATCCCCCTGCACCCCGGTCGGGTGCTGGACCGGGCGGGCGCCGAGGTGGGCCGGGTCGACGCCGTGGAGCTGGTGACCGTCGGCCAGCGCCGGGGGCTGGGAGGAGGCGGCGGCACCCGCCGGTACGCCCTCGATGTCGACCCCGCAACGTCGACCGTGGTGGTCGGCGATGCCGCCGACCTGCTCGCCGCCGAGGTGTCGCTGGACCGCCTGTGCTGGGTCCACGGCCCCGTTGCCGGCCCGGTGGAGGCCCAGACCAGCGCCCACGGCACGCCGGTGGACGCCGAGTACGCCGACGGCGTGGTCCGCTTCGCCGAGCCCCGGCCGCGGGTCGCGCCGGGCCAGAGCGTCGTCCTCTACCGGGGCGACGAGGTGCTCGGCGGCGGGGTGGCTTTGCGCGCCGGCCCGCGGTAGCGCCCGAACTTGGCACAGTTTTCATGCCCACGACATGAAACCCGTGCGAAGTTCGGCTCAGGGATCGACGCGGCGACCCAGGAGGCAGAACTCGTTGTCCTCGGGGTCGGCCAGCACGATCCAGGGGACCTCGCCCTGGCCCACGTCCACCTGACGGGCACCGAGGGCCAGGAGCCGGTCCAGCTCCTCGGCCTGGTCGCAGCCCGACGGGTTGACGTCGAGGTGGATGCGGTTCTTCACCGTCTTCGGCTCGGGGACCCGGACGAACACCAGCAGGGGCGGGTCCATGGGCGTGCCGGTGGCCGACAGCCAGCACTCGCCGCTCTCCTCCACGGTGAGCGGCCAGTCCAGGACATCGGCCCAGAACCGGCCCACCGTTTCCGGGACCAGGCAATCGATGACGACCTCTCGGAAGACGCTGCCCATGGACAGACTTCAGCACACGCGCGTACCGCCCGCCGTCTGGGGTAGACAGCTTCTCTCAGCGGGACGAGCGAAAGGGCAATCGGGATGCCGGACAGCACGGAGCAGGTGACGCCCGACGAGGAGGAGGGGTACTGGCGGGTCGAGGGCGGTCGCCCGGTCGAGATCGGCGAGGGCCATCCGTGGCGGGACGACGGCAGCGTCGACCTCGACTACAGCAACCCGTTCCGCCAGGACATCGAGCGGGTGTGGTTCGACGGGCGGGTGGTCTACGCGGTCGAGTGCGGCGAGCTGGACCTGGACCTGGACACGGTCAAGGTGGCCCAGGAGTACCAGCTGGTGTACTCCGTCCAGCTGGACGACAAGGGCAAGCTGGCGGCCGAGCCCGACCGTGTCGACGGCCAGTACAACATCTACGACTCCGTGCCCGGCATGGAGAAGTACAGCCCGCTGTGGCAGTTCAACTACGTGATCGTGCCGCGGGACTACGAGGCCAACACCCTGCGGTCCGAGGGCGACTGCCTGGCCAGCGGCTACGAGATCAGGCGAAGTACGGTCGTCGAGAACTGACCGGTGTTCTGACGGCCGCCGTGCGCGGCCCGAGGGGCGAGAGGGAAGGCGGAGGCGTGGCGGGCGACGACGGGCGTGAGGTCATACGGCGCTGGAACGACGAGGGCTGGACGGGCGGGAACTTCGACGTGGCCTACGAGCTCATCGCCCCGACCACCACGGTCCACGGGGCCGGCGGCCAGCAGGTGGGGATGGGCCCCGAGGGCTTCATCGGCCTGCTCAAGGCGTGGCGGACCGGGTTCCCCGACGGGCGCATGACCATCGACGACCTCATGGTCGACGGTGAGCTCGGCATGATCCGCAACACCTGGATCGGCACCCACGAGGGCGACTTCTACGGCGTGCCGCCCAGCGGCAGGCGGGTGGCGGTCACCTGCATCGGGATCGACCGGGTCGTCGACGGCCGGGTGACCGAGGGGTGGGGCGAGCTCGACATGGTGGGGATGATGCAGTCCATCGGCGCCCTCGCCCTGCTGGGCCCGGGCGCGGTGGCGACCGGCAGAGGGTCGGAGTGGGGGCCCAGCCGGGCCGAGCCGGGGCCCGGCCTCCCCGCGGCCGAGCAGAAGGCCATGGTCGTGGACTTCGTCTCGGCCCTCAGCCGCGGCGATGGCGACGCCCTCGACGAGATGGTCGACCCCGGGTTCGTGGACCACAACCCGGTGTGGGGTACCACCGACCTGGCGGGCATGGTGGACTCGTACGCCCTCCTGCGGGCCGCCATGCCCGATGTGCGCTTCGAGGTGGAGACCGAGCTGGTCCTCTCCGAGGGCGACCAGGCCGCGGCCCACTCGCTCGTCACCGGCACCCACTCCGGGGTCGACCTGTTCGGGGCCGCGCCGAAGGGCGAGCCGGTCACCTGGACCCACACCGACGTGGTCCGCATCGCCGGCGGGCGGATCGTCGAACGGTGGGCGGCGGCCGACACGATGCACCTGTTCCAGTCGATCGGGGCCGTGCCCGCGCTGGCCGAGCGGGACGACTCGATCCCCCGCGGCTGACATCTGTGGCCCTGCGCCCGCCCGCGGTCGTCGAGCGGCCGGACGGGCTGGTGTACCGGGACGGGTTCGTGACCGAGGACGAGGAGCAGGCGTGCGTCGCCGTGCTGGAGGCGCTGGCGTTCGACGAGGTACGGATGCGCGGCCAGGCGGCCAAGCGGACGGTGGCGCACCTCGGCTACCGCTACGGCTACGAGTCCTGGGCCATCACGCCGGCGGAGCCGTCGCCCACCGAGCTGGACTGGCTGCGGGAGCGGGCCGGGGCCCTGGCCGAGGTCGACCCCGACCTGTTCGTGGAGACCCTGGTCACCCGGTACCCGCCGGGCGCGGGGATCGGGTGGCACCGCGACGCCCCGGCGTTCGGCTCCAAGGTCGTCGGTGTCTCGTTCCTCTCGGGGTGCACCATGCGCTTCCAGCGCCGCACCGAGACCGTCCGCCACACCTTCGCCCTCGAGCTGGCCCCCCGGTCGGCGTACGTCCTGGCCGGCGCAGCCCGGTGGACCTGGCAGCACTCGATCGCGGCCACGCCGGCCTTGCGCTACTCGGTCACGTTCAGGACGTTGGCCGAGCCGCGGCGATCCGGCGGCGGGCCGCCTCGTCGACCACCGCCCCCGGCCGGGTTGGCGTGAACCACAGCCGGGACGCCTCCACCGGGTCGCCCTCCCGCTTGCCCGGTCGCAGCATGGTCACGGTCGTCACGTCGACCAGGTCCATCTCCACCCCGACGCCGGGCGCCCGCTGCGACAGGTCCAGGTAGGTCGACGGCCGGGCGCGGGCCGGGCGCAGGGTGGCGATGTCCTGGCGGCGGAACAGGAGCGGGTCGAACAGGACCAGGGGGTCGTGCAGGACCACGCCCGCGGGCACGAAGACGGCCCACCGCCGCGAGAGGTTGTGCACGGACTTCAGCAGGAGCACGGCCACGGGCCAGCCCACGACCAGGGCCAACCCGCCCAGGATCCACTGGCGGGCGGCCAGCAGGAGGGGGCCGGCGGCGATGGCGGCGATCGTCACCGCCCAGGCCAGCGGCAGCGGGCCCTTCAGCAGGGGGCCGGGCGGGCGCAGGAGGTAGCGGCGCTCGTTCGGGTAGGCGGGCCCGTTCACGCACGTCGACCCCACCGCGGGGGCGAAGGCCCACGCGCAGGCCACCGTGGCCCACGCCAGGGCCAGCGGCGAGCCGTGGCCGCCGAGGGCGGCGAGCACGACGGCCAGCACCGCGGCGGGGGCGACGACCCGCAGGGCGGTGAGGGCCACGGGGTGGGGAGCGAAGGTGGCGACCATGGCCACCGCCCACCCCAGCCACAGCCCGGTCGAGCCCACGAGCTGGACCGGCCGGCTGGCCCCGTCGAGGGCGGCGGCCAGGGCCGGGCCGGCGGTGAAGGGGAGGGCGGCCCACAGGGCCCGCAGCAGCCAGGGGAGGAACCGGGAGAGGTCGCGGGTCGCCGGCGGGGTCGAGGCCTCGCTCATTCTGCGCCTCACGCTACCGTCGCCGTGATGGATGCAGCGAGCCGGGTCGAGGAGCTGCGCGCCCTCATCGAGCACCACACCGAGCGGTACTACGTGCTCGACGACCCCGAGATCTCCGACGCCGAGTTCGATGCCCTCGTCCGCGAGCTGCGCAGCCTGGAGGAGGCCCACCCCGAGCTGCGCACCGAGGATTCGCCCACCCAGCGGGTGGGGGGGCGGGCGTCGAGCGCCTTCGCCGAGGTCCGCCACCGGCTGCCGATGATGTCGCTCGACAACGCCTTCAGCTTCGAGGAGCTGGTGGCGTGGGGCAAGCGGATGGAACGCTACATATCGGGCGACGTCGACTACGTGTGCGAGCTCAAGATCGACGGGATCGCCTGCTCGCTGCTGTACGAGGACGGCCGCTACGTGCGGGGCGCGACCCGGGGCAACGGGGTTGTGGGGGAGGACGTGACCGAGAACGTCCGCACCATCACCGTCATCCCCGAGCGGCTGGCCGGCGACGACGTGCCCGCCGTCCTGGAGGTCCGCGGCGAGGTGTACATGCCCGTCTCCGCGTTCCGGGAGCTGAACGAGCGCCAGGGCGAGGCCGGCGGCCGCCTGTTCGCCAACCCCCGCAACTCCGGGGCCGGGTCGCTGCGCCAGAAGGATCCCAAGGTGACGGCCAGCCGGGAGCTGCGGTTCTGGGCCTACCAGCTGGGCGAGGTCGAGGGCGGCCCCCGGTTCCGCCGCCACTCCGAGACCCTGGCGTTCCTCGAAGCGGCCGGGCTGCCCGTCAACCCCGAGGTGCGCAAGGTCGGCACGCTGGACGAGGTGTTCGCGTACTGCAACGGCTGGCTCGAGCACCGCCACGACCTGGACTACGAGATCGACGGCGTGGTGGTCAAGGTCGACGACCTGGGCCAGCGCGAGGAGCTGGGGTCGACGTCGAAGTCGCCCCGGTGGGCCATCGCCTACAAGTTCCCGCCCGAGGAGGCCACCACCGTCCTCAAGGACATCATGGTGTCGATCGGCCGGACCGGGAAGGCCACGCCGTTCGCCCAGCTGGAGCCGGTCCGGGTCAGCGGGTCCACCGTCCAGCTGGCCACCCTGCACAACGAGGACCAGGTGCGCATCAAGGACGTGCGCCCGGGCGACACGGTCACCGTCCGCAAGGCGGGCGACGTCATCCCCGAGGTCGTGGCCCCGGTCCTGTCCAAGCGCCCGGAGGGGCTGCCGGAGTGGCGGTTCCCGACCGTGTGCCCGGTGTGCCACTCGCCCTTGGTGCGCATCGAGGGCGAGAGCGACACCTTTTGCACCAACGTCGACTGCCCGGCCCAGCGGGCCGGGCGCATCGGCCACTTCGCGTCCCGGGGGGCGATGGACATCGAGGGGCTGGGCGAGAAGCGGGTCATGCAGCTCACCGACGCCGGGCTGCTGTCCGACGCCGGGGACATCTACTCCCTGACCTACGACGACCTCATGGGGCTGGAGGGCTTCGCCGACATCTCGGCCCGCAACCTGCTCGACGCCATCGCCGCCTCGAAGACCCGACCCCTGCCCAACCTCCTGGTCGGCCTGAGCATCCGCCACCTCGGTGGCCGGGGGGCGGAGGTGCTGGCCGAGTCGTTCGGCTCGCTGGACAGGATCCTGGAGGCGTCGGAGGAGGAGATGGCCGTCACGCCGGGGGTCGGCCCGGTCATCGCCAAGAGCGTGCACGAGTTTTTCGCCCTGGACCGCAACCGGGCCGTGGTCGACAAGCTGCGGGCCGCGGGCGTGAACTTCGAGGGCGTGGCCCGGTCCGAGCTCCCGCCGACGCTGGCCGGCAAGGCCGTGGTGGTCACGGGGACGCTGGCGTCGATGTCCCGGGACAAGGCGGTGGAGGCGGTGAAGGCCCGCGGCGGGACGTCGCCGGGCAGCGTGTCGAAGAAGACGGGCTACCTGGTGGCCGGGGCCGAACCGGGGGCGGCCAAGGTGGCCAAGGCCGAGGAGTGCGGCGTGCCGGTGATCGACGAGGAGGCGTTCCTGCGGCTGCTGGAGACAGGCGAGAGCGAGGACCGACGTGAAGCGGAGGCCCACGGCGACCAGGGTGACGGCGAGTGACCGAACGCGTCCAGCTGGTGTCGGTCAACGTGTCGCGGCCCAAGTACCTCGGGGACCACCGCGGCCACCCGGTGACCAGCGGGATCGCCAAGCAGCCGGTCGGCGTGGAGTCGCTGTGGCTCGACCGGCTGAACCTGGAGGGCGACGGCCAGGCCGACCTGCGGGTCCACGGCGGGCCCGACAAGGCGGTCTACGCCTACGCGTCCGAGCACCTGCCGGCGTGGACCGAGGAGCTGGGCGACGAGCTCGGCCCGGCCGCGTTCGGCGAGAACCTCACCACCGCGGGCTGGACGGAAGACGACGTCTGCATCGGCGACCGCTGGTCGTGGGGCGACGCCGTCCTCGAGGTCTGCCAGCCCCGGTCGCCCTGCTACAAGCTGGCCATGTACCGGGGCCACGGCGACATGACGCGGCGGTTCCAGTCGTCCGGTCGCTCCGGCTGGTACCTCCGGGTGCTGGAGCCGGGGCGGGTGCCGGTCGCCGGGCCCATCACGGTGGAGCGCCACCCCGTGGGCGCCACCGTGCGGCTCGTCCACGACGCCGCCCGCCCGGGCGAGGTGCCGGACGAGGTGGTCGAGGCCCTGCTCGCCGTCGAGCCGCTGGCCATGGAGTGGAAGCGGCACCTGGCGGCCCGCCTCCCCGGGTAAGGCCTGGCCGGCTGCCGGACTAGACACCAGCGGCGTCGCGGATGCGCCGGGCCACGGCGGCCATCTCGCCGTCGTCCGCGTACCGCTGCCGGGGCCAGAAGAAGCCTCGCAGCCCGTCCTTGCGGCGGCGAGGGACGACGTGGACGTGCAGGTGGGGCACGCTCTGGCTCACCGTGTTGTTCATGGCCACGAACGTGCCGTGGGCGTCCATGGCGGCCTGGACGGCGACGCTCAGCCGCTGGGCGGCGGAGAACAGCGGTTCGATCTGCTCGGCCGGCAGGTCGGCCATTGTCTCGTAGTGGGCCCGGGGGACGAGGAGCACGTGCCCGGGGAAGACCGGCCGGTGGTCGAGGAACGCCAGCGTGTGGCCGTCGGAAAAGACGATCTCGGCGCCGACGTCGCCGGCCACGACGGCGCAGAAGAGGCAGCCCGCGGCCGCTAGTGGAGGCTGAAGCACCAGCGGTAGGAGGCGGAGTCCTCCCGGGGCTCGCCGATGAGGCGGTAGTAGACGGTGGCGCAGTGGGGGCCGGGGGTGAACTGGGCGAAGTCGCTCCCGGGCGTCGGCCGCAGGGTGACGGTGTTCAGGGCGTCGACGAACTGGGTCTGGTCCTCGGGGACCTCGTTCCCGTCGATGGCCAGGTAGCCGGTGTACCCCGGCGCCAGGTCGGCCACGATGGCCACCTGGCGCAGCTCCAGGTTGCCGCTGAGCGGGAAGACCGACTCGATGGCGGCGGGCTTGTTGGGGATGGCCTCCTGTTTCGGTGCCGAGAAGGCGAAGACGAACCCGCCGACGGCGGCGGCGGCGATGAGGGTCATGATGATGCGGCGCTTCAAGGTCCCCATTCTCCCCGCTCGCGCATTGCCAGTGGTGGCGCAGCCGCGCACGGTACCCTTGCCCCGTGGCTTCGACCCGGATCGCGGACCATCTCGGTCGCGTCCTGGGGGGTCGGTACCGCCTCCTGGCCCCCATCGGCACCGGCGCGTCCGCCCACGTCTTCCTGGCCGAGGACGTCCGCCTGCGCCGCCGGGTGGCGGTCAAGATCCTGCACCCCGCGCTGGCCGACGACGAGGCCTTTCTCCGTCGCTTCCGGGCCGAGGCCCGGGCCGCGGCGGCGCTCAACCACCCCCACGTCATGGCCGTGTTCGACTGGGGCGAGGAAGCGGACGGCCCCTACCTGGTCTCGGAGTACCTGGGCGGCGGCAGCCTGCGGGCCGTGCTCGACCGCGGGCGGCGGCTGAGCCAGTCGCAGGCCCTCATGGTCGGGCTGGAGGCGGCCAAGGCCCTGGCCTACGCCCACGGGCGGGGCCTCGTCCACCGGGACATCAAGCCGGCCAACCTGCTCTTCGACGAGGACGGCCGGCTGCGCATCGCCGACTTCGGCCTGGCCCGGGCCCTGGCCGAGGCGGCGTGGACCGAGCCGGTGGGGGCCATCCTCGGCACGGCCCGCTACGCGTCGCCGGAGCAGGTGCGGGGCGTCCCCGTCGACGGGAAGGCCGACGTGTACTCGCTGGCCGTCGTGCTGGTGGAGGCGGTCACCGGCCGGGTGCCCTTCGCCACCGAGACCACCGTCGCCACCCTCGTCCAGCGGCTGGAGCGGCCCCTGGAGGCTCCGCCCGAGCTGGGCCCGCTGGCCCCCGTCGTGGCTCGCGCCGGCCGTCCCGACCCCACCGAGCGGCTCGACGCTGTCTCCTTCGCCGCCGCCCTGCAGGCCGTCGCCCCCGAGCTGCCGGCACCGGAGAAGCTGGCCCTCGCCGGCCCCGCCGCCTTCGACGAGAACCACCTGGCCGGGCTGGAGGGCGACCCCACCGATCTCGGCACGCCGACCCAGGCCGTTCCCGCCGTCGAGCCGGAGGCCACCCGGGTCACCTCCGCGCCCCCGCTCGTGGCCGACCCCGCGCCCACCGCGGTCATCGCCGTCCCCGAGCCCGCGCCGGTGCCCAAGGCGCGCAAGGAGCGGCGGGCCGAGCAGGCCGAGGTCACCGCCGTGCTCGTATCCCGGAAGGGCCGCCGCCGGCGACGGTGGCCGTGGGTGGTCCTGCTGGTCATCGCCCTGCTGGGCGGGGGGAGCGCGGCCGCCGTCCTGCTGGCCGGCGAACCCGTCCCCAGCCATCCCCTGCCCGACGTGGTGGGCAAGGACCGGGCCACCGCGGAAGGGACGCTGAGGGCGTTGCGCTTCGGCGTCGCCGTGGACGAGCGGTACCTCGACGCCCCCGCCGCCGGGCTGGTCGCCGAGCAGACGCCCAAGGCCGGCACCGGCACCGACGGCAAGGCGCTGGAGCTGAAGGAGGGCAAGCAGGTCAACCTCGTGGTCTCCAAGGGGCCGCCCCCTACGCCCGTGCCCGACCTCGGCTCGATGACCGAGGCCCAGGCCGTGGCCGCCATCAAGATCGTCGGCCACGTCCCCGGCGCCATCGACCGCCCGTACGACGAGGACGTGCCCGCCGGCCAGGTCATGGCCTGGACGCACAAGGGGGAGTCGCCGCCCAAGGGGGCGACGATCGACCTGACCGTCTCTGCCGGTCCCGCCCCCCGGATCGTGCCCAACCTGGCCGGGCTGACCTACGACCAGGCGGTGGCCGCCCTCGACGCCAAGGGGCTCAAGGCCAGCCGGGCGCCCGACCAGTACAACGACGACGACAGCACCGCCGGCAAAGTGGTCGCCGCTTCGCCCAGCCAGGGGTCGACGGCCAAGCGGGGCGACACCGTCACCCTGTCGGTCTCCAAGGGCCGGCCTGAGGTGCCGTCGCTCAACGGGCTCAGCGTGGACGACGCCAAGGCCAAGCTGGCCGCCGTCGGCCTCACCCTGGGCGGCACCTACGGCCCGGGCGGCGGCAAGGTGTTCCTGGCCACCCCCAGCGCGGGGACCAAGGTCAAGCCCGGCAGCTCGGTCGACATATTCATTTTGTGACCCGGTGACCCTAAGCGGCCGCGTCGCCGTCGTTACGGGGGCCGCACGAGGACTGGGGCGAGAGCACGCCCTGCTGCTGGCGGCCAAGGGGGCCTCGGTGGTGGTCAACGACCGGGACGAGGGGCCGGCGCAGGACGTGGTCGAGGAGATCGTGGGGGCCGGCGGGCGGGCGGTCGCCGTTCCCGGCGACGTCGCCGTCTGGGCCACCGGGGAGGCGCTGGTCGCCGGCGCGGTCGCCGCCTTCGGGGGCCTGGACGTGCTGGTCAACAACGCCGGCAACGTGGCCGACCGGTTCCTCGTCAACATGAGCGAGCAGGAGTGGGACGACGTCGTCCGCGTCCACCTCAAGGGCCACTTCGTGCCCACCCGGTGGGCGGCGGCGTGGTGGCGGGAGCAGGCCAAGGCCACGGGCCGCCCCGTGGCCGCGTCGGTGGTGTGCACGTCGTCCACGTCCGGCCTGCTGGGCAACCCGGGCCAGTCCAACTACGGGGCGGCCAAGGCGGGGATCGCCGGCTTCGCCGGGATCGCCGCCGTCGAGCTGGCCCGCTACGGGGTCCGGGTCAACACCATCGCCCCCCTGGCCCGCACCCGGCTGACCGAATCGACGCCCGGCCTGGCCGACGTAGTCGCCGCCCCCGCCGACCCGGCCGCCTTCGACGCCTGGCACCCGGGCAACGTCTCCCCCCTCGTCGCCTGGCTGGCCGCCGCCGACTGCCCGGCCGTCGGGCAGGTGTTCCTCGCCCACGGGGGCAAGGTCCAGCTGTTCCGGCCCTGGTCGCTGGCGGGCGCGGTCGAAAGGGACGGACGGTGGTCGGTCGACGACCTGGCCGCCGCGCTGGGGGGGCTGCTTACGCCGTGATCTCCCGGATGCGGCGCTGGGCCTGGTCGACGGCGGCGGGGTCGGGCGGGGACAGCTGCTGGAGGGCGGCGATGAGCTTGGCCATGTCCCCCTGGACCCGCACCTTGCCGTCCATGAACGCCTTCATGCCCGCCTCCAGCGTGCCGTCGACGAAGATGGCCTTGGCCGTCTCGTAGTCCAGGGTCACGGTCACGTCGGGATGCTCCAAGTGCCCGGTCTCCATCTCCAGCGTCCCCGACGAGGTGTCCAGGTGGGCGTCGAGGTTGCCCGAGCCGAAGGGGACGTCGGTGATGACCTGGTTCATGCGGACGGCGTTGGCCGCCGGCTCGTCGTCCGCGGGCGAGGCCGGGACCTCGGCCCGGATCTTGCGGGCCTCGGTGATCCATTCGTCGGACAGGAAGGGGTAGGTGGGCACGACTGCGACGCTACCGGCTGTCCCCGTCGTAGAATGTCGGCATGGCAGCGGTTGGCGAGCAGTGCGATGTCTGCGGCCTGGACGTTCCGGCCGACGACGCGGTCAAGGCCGAGCTGACGGTGGCGGGAGCCATGTGCCCGACGGCAATGACCTTCCACAAGGCCTGCTACGAGCAGGCCGCCTACATGTGGGAGCCCGACCCGGACTCGTACTGCACCGTGGACCCCCTGTTCCCGGAGACCGGCCAGTGGGTCACCCCGGAGGAAGCGCGCCAGGGCCAGGGCTGACCGCCCCGGCATGACCGTCGAGCTACGCGAACAGGCGGATCCCCTCTTCGGCTGGCGGTACTGGCAGCTGTCGCCCCGCCGGCTGCTGCGGTCGGTCACGCAGCGGGGCTTCGAGTGGCCACCCGGCCGGGTGCTCAAGGCCGTGTGCGTGGAGATCGGCCATCCCGCCCCCGCCGAGCACTGCAACTGCGGCCTGTACGCCAACCCGGACCTGGAGGCGTTGCGCGAGCACGGGCTGTGCCTGGCGCCCGACGTGATCGTGATCGGCCAGGTCGCCCTGTGGGGCAAGGTCGTGGTCGACGAGCCGAGCTACCGGGCCGAGTTCGCCTACCCGGCCCGGCTGTCGCTGGTGGTCGACAGCCTGATCGACGACACCCCGCCGGAGGCGCTCGTCGCCGGCCTGGAGCCGTACCGGGTCCCCGTCCACACCACCACCCTCGACGAGGCGGTCGCCGGCATGTCGGCGGACATGCTGCGCTTCCAGGCCATGTCCCGCCGCACCAGCTCGTTCGAGGCTTGAGCGGGCCGGGGGCGCTGGTCGTCCACGGCCTGACCGGGTCGCCACAATCGGTCGCCGGGCTCGGGGCGGCGCTGGCGGGGGCCGGGTTCGTCGTGGGCGTGCCCCTGCTGCCCGGGCACGGGACGTCGCCCGAGGATCTGGCCGGCTGTGGCTGGGCCGAGTGGGAGGGCGCGGTCGAGGAGGCGTACGCCCGGCTGCCGGCGCCGGTGGTCGTCGCCGGGCTGTCCATGGGCGGCGCCCTGGCCGCCGGGGTGGCCGCCCGCCACCCGGAGAGGGTGGCCGGGCTGATCGCGGTCAACCCCTTCGTCGACCCTCCGGTGGCGTCGTTCCAGGCCCTGCTGGGCGACCTGCTGGCGGCCGGTGAGCCGTTCCTCCCCGGGATCGGGGACGACACGACAGCGCCCGACGTGGACGAGGGGGCGTACGACCGCCTGCCCGTCGCCGCGTTGCTGTCGATGTGCCAGGGGCTCGACGCCCTGCGCCCGGCGCTGGCCGGCATCGGCTGCCCGGTCCTGCTCTTCACCAGCCGCCACGACCACGTCGTCCCCGTGGCGTCGAGCGACGTCCTGGCTGCGTCGGTCGCCGGCCCGGTCGAGCGGGTGTGGCTGGATCGCAGCGCCCACGTGGCCACCCTCGACGTCGAGCGGGACCAGCTGGAGCGGCAAGCCGTGGCCTTCGCCCGCCGGGTGACCGCTTCCTGACATCCCCCGGCCCGCGCCGCTCCGAACTACCTGAGTCGGCCGCACCGTGCGGGACGAGGCGAAGGCGAAGGAGAGCGAGTGCGAGTCCACAAGCGGGCATTGCTGTTGGTACCGGTGGCGGGGCTGCTGTTGGCCGGGCCGATCGGGGCGGGTCAGGCCCAGACCAGTTCCGGGAGCGTCCAGGCCTTCCGGGCCAACCTGGCGCCGGTGGCCCACAACCCGAGCGGGCCCGGCGGTTCGACCGCCAGCGGGAGCGCCTACCTGGTGCGGGTCGGGGACCGGCTGACCGGCGTCATCTACGCCCAGGGCCTGAGCCCGAACCTGCCCCACGCCATGCACATCCACGGCCTGGCCCAGGCCGCGGCCGAGTGCCCGGGCGTGAGCCGGGACGCCAACGGCGACGGGCTGGTCGACACCCTCGAAGGCATCGTCGACTACGGCCCCATCCTGGTCTCGTTCACCACCACCGGCGGCACCGGCGGCAACCTGCTGCCCGACGGGCTCGATCTCAGCCGCTTCCCGGTGGCCAACCGGGCCGGCTACATCGTCTACAGCCGGACGTTCAGCATCCCGATGAGCGTGGCCGAGCGCCTGGGCCAGCTCCACATCGTCATCCACGGCTCCGACCTGAACGGCAACGGGGTCTACGACGGCGTCCGGTCCTCGCTGAGCGACCTCGTGGGCGCCACGGTGCCCCTGGAGGCCGAGCTGCCGGTGGCCTGCGGGCCGATCCACCCCCTGACGCCGTAGGGGACCGCTCCCGGCCGGCAGACGCCGGCCGTGTTGGCCGGGCCGGCTGGTGCCGGCCGTGGACGCCATAGCATGCGTCCATGGCCGGCATCTCCCGCGAGGACGTCGTACACGTGGCCCGGCTGGCCCGGCTCGACGTGACCGATGACGAGGTCGACCGGTTCACCGAGCAGCTGGCGGCGGTGCTCGAGCACGCCGCCGATGTCGCCGCCCTCGACACGACGGGCGTCCCGCCGACGGCCCACCCGCTGCCGCTCGTCAACGTGCTGCGCGAGGACGTGCCGGGGCCGAGCCTGGACCGGGACGAGGTCCTGTCGATGGCCCCGGCCGTCGAGGACGGCCAGTTCCGGGTCCCCCGCATTCTGTGACCGCGCTGGAGATCGCCCGGGACGTGCGGGGCGGGGCCCGGTCGGCCCGGGAGGTGGTGGAAGAGCACCTGGCCGCCATCGCCTTCCGGGAGGGCGAGCTGCACGCCTTCAACCTGGTGCTGGCCGACGAGGCCCGGGCCCGGGCCGACGAGGTCGACCGGCGGGTGGCGGCCGGGGAGGACCCCGGCCCGCTGGCCGGCGTGCCCGTCGCCGTCAAGGACAACCTCTGCACCCGGGGCGTGCCGACGACCTGCTCGTCGCGGATCCTCGACGGCTGGCGGCCCCCGTACGACGCCACCGTGGTCACCCGGCTGCGCGAAGCCGGCGCCGTGCTGGTCGGCAAGACGAACATGGACGAGTTCGCCATGGGTTCGTCGACCGAGAACTCGGCGTTCGGCCCGACCCGCAACCCCCGCGACCCGAGCCGGGTGCCGGGCGGGTCGAGCGGGGGGAGCGCAGCGGCGGTCGCCGCCGGGTTTGCCGCAGTCGCCCTCGGCTCGGACACCGGCGGGTCGATCCGCCAGCCCGCGGCGCTGTGCGGGGTCGTCGGGCTCAAGCCGACCTACGGCCTGGTGTCGCGGTACGGGCTGGTGGCCTTCGCCTCGTCGCTCGACCAGATCGGGCCGCTCGGGGCCACGGTGGCCGACGCCGCGCTCGCCCTGGAGGTGATCGCCGGGCACGATCCCGCCGACTCCACCTCGATCCCCCAGCCCCCGCCGGCGCTCGCCGGCGTCCTGAGCGACGGCGTGGACGGGCTGCGCATCGGGATCGTGCGCGAGCTCATGGGCGGGATCGACGCCGACGTGGCCGCCCGGGTCGCCGCCGCGGCCGCGGCCCTGGAGGCGGCGGGGGCCAAGGTCGACGAGGCGTCCGTACCGGCGCTCGGCCTCGGTCTGTCGGCCTACTACCTCATCGCCACCGCCGAGGCGTCGAGCAACCTGGCCCGCTACGACGGGGTCCGCTACGGCCTGCGGGTGGACGGGGAGGACATCACCGCCATGTACGGCGCCACCCGGGCCGCCGGCTTCGGGGCCGAGGTCAAGCGCCGGATCATGCTCGGCACCTACGCCCTGTCCGCCGGCTACTACGACGCCTACTACGGGCAGGCCCAGCGGGTGCGCACCCTGGTCATCCGGGACTTCGAGGCCGCCTACGCCTCCTACGACCTGCTCCTGACGCCCACGACGCCCTCCACCGCCTTTCTCCTGGGGGCCAAGACCGACAACCCCCTGGCCATGTACCTGTCCGACGTGTGCACCATCCCGTCGAACCTGGCCGGCCACCCCGCGGTCTCCGTCCCCTACGGCACCGGCGACGACGGGCTGCCGGTGGGCGTCCAGCTGCTGGCGCCGGCCCTGGGCGAGGCGACCATGCTGCGGGCTGCCGCCGTGCTGGAGGCAGCGGGGTCGTGACTGCGGCGTGGGAGATGGTCATCGGTTTGGAGGTCCACACCGAGCTGGCGACGGCCACCAAGCTGTTCTGCTCCTGTCGCAACGCCTTCGGCGACGAGCCCAACACCAACATCTGCCCGGTCTGCCTCGGCCTGCCCGGGTCGCTGCCGGTGCTGAACCGTCACGCGGTCGAGCTGGCCATGCGGGTGGGACTGGCGCTGCAGAGCCGGGTGGAGCCGTCGATCTTCCACCGGAAGAACTACTTCTATCCGGACATGCCCAAGGACTACCAGGTCAGCCAGTACGACCAGCCCATCAACGTGGGCGGGGCCCTGGAACTGCCCGACGGCAGCCGGGTGGGCATCACCCGGGCCCACATGGAGGAGGACACCGGCAAGACCACCCACGTGGGCGGGGGCGGGGGGCGGATCCACGGGGCCGACCACTCCTTGGTCGACTACAACCGCGCCGGCGTCCCCCTGGTCGAGATCGTCAGCGAGCCCGACATCCACTCGGCCGATCAGGCCAAGGCCTACGTGAACGAGCTCCGGTCCATCCTGGTCGCCGTGGGGGCCTCGGACGCCCGGATGGAGGAGGGGTCGCTGCGCATCGACGCCAACATCTCCATGCGCCGGGCGGGCACGGATGCCCTCGGGACGCGCACTGAGATCAAGAACCTGAACTCGGTCCGCTCCCTGGGCCGGGCCTTGGAGTACGAGGCGCGCCGCCAGATCGGCCTGCTGGAGGCGGGCGAGGCGGTGGTCCAGGAGACCCGGCACTGGAACGAGGAGGAGGGCCGCACGTCCTCCATGCGGTCCAAGGAAGAGGCCTACGACTACCGCTACTTCCCCGAGCCCGATCTCGTCGCCCTCGAGCCCCCGGCGGCGTGGCAGGCCGAGGTGGGCGCCGCGTTGCCCGCCCTGCCCGCGGCCCGCCGGGCCCGGCTGGCCGAGGTCGCCGGCGTGGGGGCGGGCGAGTCGGTGGCCACGGTGGTGCAGCAGGGCCTGGACCGGCTGGTCATCGCCGCGGTGGAGGCCGGGGCCGATGGCCGCCTGGCCCTCAACCGGGCCGCGAACGAGCTGGTCAACCGGCCGCTCCCGGACCCGACCGCCTTCGCCACCGTCCTCAAGATGGAGTCCGGCGGCCGCCTGACCGCCACGCAGGCCAAGGCCGTGCTCGCCGAGCTGGCCGAGTCGGGCGGCGACCCCGAGGCCATCGCCCGGGCCAAGGGTTTCGAGGCCCTGGCCGGCGACGTGGTGGCCGAGGCCGTCGACCAGGCCATCGTCGCCCACCCCGGGGAGTGGGGGCGCTTCGTGGGCGGCGAGGCCAAGCTGGCCGGCTTCTTCGTCGGCAAGGTCATGGCCGCCACCAGGGGCAAGGCCGACGGCAAGGCCGTCACCCGCCTCCTCCAGGAGCGGGCCGGGTAGCTTCCCGGCCATGAGTACGTCCGGGAAGCGTCTAGCTTCCCGGCCATGAGTATCGTGAAGATCAACGCCATCGAGGTGCCGGCAGAGCGGGCCGACATGATGGCCCAGCGGTTCGCGGCCCGGGCCGGTGAGGTCGGCAAGGCCGACGGGTTCGAGGAGTTCCAGCTCCTGCGGCCGGACGACGAGCGGACGACCTGGCTGGTGTACACCCGGTGGCGCGACGAGGCCGCCTTCGACGCCTGGCGGAGCTCGCAGGCCTTCGGCCCGGGCGGGGCCCACGGGGGCGGACCGCCGCAGGGTGGGCCGCCGCAGGGTGGGCCGCCGCAGGGTGGGCCGCTCGCCACCGGAAGTGAGCTTTGGTCGTTCCTGGTCGAGCAGCGCGAGCAGGCGCCCTGAGCGCGCTGCGTGCCCGTCCGACCCGGGGTTGTGGCTTCGCACCTACCGGTCGGTTAGTGTTCGGCGGTCCGTCCCCTCGGGGACCGCTCGCCCTGTGGGGCACGCGCAGGCGGGACATGCAGGTGTGTTGCGCAACATGAGCTAAGGAGACGCCCGATGAGGACTCGCATGCAGAAGCTACGAGTCGCCTTGCTGGCCGCATCGACTGTGGGGGCGGCGGTCCTCTTCTACAGCAGCGGCCCGGCCCAGGCCGATGTGACGGCCACGTCCGG
>DATJHJ010000091.1:0-13228 GCA_035494015.1 Acidimicrobiales bacterium | reverse complement strand
TTGGGACGGCGACAACGGGATCGTCGGCCCCGGCGTGCTGGTCATCTGAGCCCTTGAAGGTCTGCGTCGTCGGGGCCGGGGGGCGGGAGCACGCGCTCGCCGCCGCGCTGGCCCGCACCGCCGACGTGGTGGTCACGCCCGGCAACCCGGGCATTCCCTGGTCGGTACCGCAGCCTCCCGAGGAGATCGACGCCGACCTGTACGTCGTCGGCCCCGAGACCCCGCTGGTCGACGGCCTGGCCGACCGCCTGCGGGCCGCGGGCGGGCTGGTGTTCGGGCCCGGTGCAGATGGCGCTCGCCTCGAGGGGTCGAAGGCGTGGATGAAGGAGTTGCTGGCCGCCGCGGGCGTGCCCACCGCCGGGTACGGCGCCTTCGACGACGTCGACGCGGCCGTCGCCTTCCTGCGCACCCTGCCCGGGCCCTGGGTGGTCAAGACCGACGGCCTGGCCGCGGGCAAGGGGGTGCTGGTCACCGACGCGTTCGACGAGGCGGTCGCCGACGTGCGGGCCAAGCTGGCCGGGACCGCGTTCGGCGACGCCGGCCGCCGCGTGGTGGTCGAGGAGTGGCTGGACGGGCCCGAGCTCTCACTGCTCTGCGTCTGCGACGGGCGCCGAGCCGTCCCGCTCGCTCCGGCCCAGGACTTCAAGCGGGTGGGCGACGGCGACGCCGGGCCGAACACGGGCGGAATGGGCGCCT
Organism: Acidimicrobiales bacterium; assembly: GCA_035494015.1. Classification (GTDB taxonomy): domain Bacteria; phylum Actinomycetota; class Acidimicrobiia; order Acidimicrobiales; family AC-14; genus CADCTB01. The sequence goes on along the minus strand of DATJHJ010000091.1, from coordinate 12,532 downwards.
ACTCGCCCGTGCCCGCCGCCGGTCCGGAGGTGGTGGCCGACGTACTCGAACGGGCCGTCGAGCCCACCCTGGCCGCCCTCCGGCGTCGGGGCATCGACTACCGCGGCGTGCTCTACGCCGGCCTCATGCTTACCGCCGACGGGCCCAAGGTGGTCGAGTACAACGTCCGCTTCGGCGACCCCGAGGCCCAGGTCGTCCTGCCCCGCTACACCGGCGACCTGGCCGCATTGCTGGCCGAGGCCGCCGCCGGCGAGCTGGTCAGCGCCCCCGCCTTCGACGACCGTGCCGCGGTGACCGTCGTCCTGGCCGCCGAGGGCTACCCCCGCACCCCTCGCACCGGCGACGTGATCGAGGGCCTGGACAAGGCCGACGCCCTGGCCGACGTGACCGTGTTCCGGGCCGGCGTCGCCCGGGACCCCGCCGGCCGCCTGGTCACGGCCGGCGGCCGGGTCCTGAACGTCACCGCCCTGGGCGACGACCTGGCCGCCGCTCGGGCCACCGCCTACGAAGCCGTGACCGCCATCTCGTGGCCGGGGATGCACTTTCGCACCGACATCGCCGAGATTGTGCATTCCCCGTCGTGATTTCGACGATTTCGCCCGAAATCACGACGCTCCATGCACCGAACGGGAGGAGAACATGAAAGTCGCCGTACTGATGGGGTCGCCCAGCGACCAGGCCAAGATGGCGGTGGCCACCGCCACCCTGCAGGAGTTCGGCGTGGACGCCGACGAGCGGATCATGTCCGCCCACCGCACCCCGACCGTGGTGGCCGAGTTCGCCCGCACCGCCCGGGAGAACGGGTATGCGGCCCTGATCTGCGGGGCGGGGATGGCAGCCCACCTGGCCGGCGCGGTGGCGGCCCAGACCACGCTGCCGGTGGTCGGCGTCCCCCTGTCGGGCAGCGCCCTGAACGGGGTGGACGCCCTCTACGCCACGGTGCAGATGCCGCGGGGCATCCCGGTGGCCACGGTGGCGATCGACGGGGCGATGAACGCGGCCATCCTGGTCGTCCAGATGCTGGCCATCACCGACGCCGAACTGGCCAAGAAGCTGGACGACCGCCGGGGGTGAGCGCCCCGATCCCGGACGTCCTGGCGTCCCGGTACGCCTCCTCTGAGCTGGTCGACCTGTGGTCGCCGGCCACCAAGGTCGTGCTCGAACGGCAGCTGTGGATCGCCGTTCTCAAGGCCCAGCGGGACCTCGGGGTCGGCGTGCCCGACGGCGTGGTCGAGGCCTACGAGGCGGTGGTCGACCGGGTCGACCTCGACTCGATACAGGCACGGGAGCGCGTCACCCGCCACGACGTCAAGGCGCGGATCGAGGAGTTCTGCGCCCTGGCCGGCCACGAGCACATCCACAAGGGGATGACGTCCCGGGACCTGACCGAGAACGTCGAGCAACTCCAGATCCGCCGGTCCCTCCAATTGGTCCGCGACCGGATGGTCGCCGCCGCCACCAGGCTCGGGCGGCTGGCCGCCGAGCACGCCGCCGTGGTCATGGTCGGCCGCTCCCACAACGTCCCCGCCCAGGCCACCACCCTGGGCAAGCGGTTCGCCTCCGCGGGCGAGGAGCTGCTCATCGCCCTGGCCCGGGTCGACGACCTCCTCGCGCGCTACCCCCTGCGGGGGATCACCGGCCCCATGGGCACGGCCCAGGACCAGCTCGACGTGCTGGGCGGGGACCCGGACAAGCTGGCCGCCCTGCAGGACGCGGTCGCCCGCCACCTCGGTTTCGACCGCTCGCTCGGCTCGACCGGCCAGATATACCCCCGCTCGCTCGACCTCGACGTGGTGTCCGCCCTCGTCCAGGCCGCCGCCGCCCCGTCCTCGCTGGCCACCACCATCCGGCTCATGGCCGGCCACGAGCTGGTCACCGAGGGGTTCGCCTCCGGCCAGGTCGGGTCCTCCGCCATGCCCCACAAGATGAACGCCCGCACCTGCGAGCGGATCGTCGGGCTGAACGTCGTCCTCGCCGGCCACCTGGCCATGGTCACCGGGATCAGCGGCCACCAGTGGAACGAGGGGGACGTCTCCGACTCGGTGGTCCGCCGGGTCGCCCTCCCGGGCGCCATCTTCGCCACCGACGGTCTCTACCAGGCGTTCCTGACCGTGCTCGACGAGCTGGCCCCGTTCCCGGCCGTCATCGAGGCCGAGCTGGCCCGGGAACTGCCGTTCCTGGCCACGACCAAGGTGCTCCTCGCCGCGGTGCGCACCGGGGTGGGCCGCGAGCAGGCCCACGAGATCATCAAGCAGCACGCGGTGGCCGCGGTGCTGGCCCGCCGGGAGAAGGGCGGCACCGCGCCCGACCTGCTCGATCGCCTGGCCGCCGACGACCGCCTCCACCTGTCCCGGGACGACCTCGAGGCGGTGATCGGCCACCCGCTGACCTTCACCCGGGCGGCGGTCGACCAGGTCCGAGACCTCCTACAACGAACCGAGGAGCTGGCCGCCCGCCACCCCGAGGCCGCGGCATACATGCCAGGCCCCATCCTGTGATTGCTAGGTTCGGGCGGTGAACCTCCTCTACTCCGGCAAGGTGCGAGACATCTTCGACGCCGGCGACGACCGGCTGTTGATGGTCACCTCGGACCGCATCTCCGCCTTCGACGTCGTCCTCGACCAGCCCATCCCCCACAAGGGGCGGGTGCTCACCGCCCTGACCGCCTTCTGGCTGGGCCAGGTCGACGACATCGTCCCCAACCATCTGATCTCGGTCGACGGGGCCTCCATGCTGGTCCGCAAGGCCGACATGCTCCCGATCGAGTGCATCGTCCGCGGCTACCTGTCCGGATCGGCGTGGAAGGAGTACACCGAGAAGGGCACGGTCCACGGCATGCCGCTGCCCCCCGGGCTGCGCCAGTCCGAGCAGCTGCCCGACCCGATCTTCACCCCCTCGACCAAGGCGGCGGTCGGCGAGCACGACGAGAACATCTCGTTCGACCAGGCCGCCGAGATCGTGGGCCGGGACATCGCCGCCGAGGCGGCCGCTATCAGCCTGACCGTCTACAGCCGAGCCGCAGCCCGGGCCGCGGCGGCCGGCATCATCATCGCCGACACCAAGTTCGAGCTGGGCTGGATCGACGGGAAGCTGGCGCTGTGCGACGAAGTGCTCACCCCCGACTCGTCCCGGTTCTGGGAGCTGTCGGCCTGGGAGCCGGGCACCACTCCCCCCTCGTTCGACAAGCAGCCGGTCCGCGACTGGCTGGAGGCCACCGGCTGGGACAAGCGGCCGCCGGCCCCGCCGCTGCCACCCGAGGTGGTCGAGGCCACATCCGAACGGTACGTGTCGGCCTACGAGCGGCTGACTGGAAAGCCCTTCGACCGCTCCCCAGCCGTGGCAGGGTGACGGGCATGCGCTTTCCCGTCCTCGTCGAGGTCCGCCTTCGGCCCGGCATCGCCGATCCCGCCGGCGCGACCATCCAGCGGGCCCTGCCCGCCCTGGGCTTCGACGGCGTGCAGGAGGTCCGGGTCGGCAAGGCCATCCGCTTCACCGTGGAGGCCGCCGACGAGGCGGCCGCCCGCCGCCAGGTCGACGAGCTGTGCTCGCGCCTGCTGGCCAACCCGGTGATCGAAGACACCGCGGTGACAGTCGGGTGACGGCCCGGGTGGGGGTCGTCGTCTTCCCGGGGTCCAACTGCGAGCACGACGTGGTCGAGGCGCTGGGCAGCCTGGGCGCGGAGGCCGAGCTGCTGTGGCACGGCGACACGGGCCTGGCGGGCGTGGACGCCCTCGTCCTCCCCGGCGGCTTCGCCCACGGCGACTACCTCCGCCCCGGGGCCATCGCCCGGTTCTCGCCGATCATGTCGGCGGTCACCGACTTCGCCGCCGCCGGCGGCCCGGTCATTGGGATCTGCAACGGCTTCCAGGTCCTCACCGAAGCGGGCCTGCTCCCCGGCGCGTTGCAGAAGAACGCCGGGGCGCGGTTCCTGTGCACGACGGTTGACGTCGTGGTGGAAAGCACAGAATCGGCCCTGACCTGCGCCGCACAGTTGGGTGACGTCCTGCGCCTGCCGATCAACCACTTCGAGGGCAACTACACCTGTTCCCCCGAGGTCTTGGCCGAATTGCAGGCCGAGGACCGCATCGTTCTCCGCTATGCAACCAACCCGAACGGGTCGGTGGACGACATCGCCGGGGTGTGCTCGGCCGGGCGGAATGTGGTCGGGTTGATGCCCCACCCCGAACGGGCCTGCGACCCACTCTTGGGTTCCGACGACGGCCGGGTCCTGCTCGGCTCGCTGGTGGCCACGGCCTCGGTCGAGCCCGCACTCAGCCTTCGCCGGCACCCCGCCTGATCCCGGCCTTGCGCAACACCGAGGCGTCGACCCCGAGCTGGCGCCACGCCGCGTAGGTGATGCCCTTGCGAGCGCCGTACGGCCCGGCGGCGACGGCAAACTCGTTCTCGAGCGCCTCCATGTCGACGACATTGCCGGTGGAGGCCAGCTCGTTCTCGAGATCCATTCGCTCCTGGACCAGGTGCAGGCGGGTCAGCGGGTCGGCATCGGCCAGGCGCTCCTCGATCCCGGCCAAGCGCTTCTGCACGGATTCGGCCGTCCGTTTGCGGCCCCGCTTGGGCTTGTGGGCCTCCAGCGCTTCGAGATACCGGCGCACCGCTCTTCCCTGCTCACGGCCCTCTGCCAATGCCGCCTTGTGGGCATCGGACATCGGGGCCCTTGATCGTTTGGTGTTGGTTGCCATTTTCCCGATCTTGACCGCTTCGGCCTGGAACATCAAGTCACTGCCACACCGTCGGGATTTCCAGTAGGTTTGCCCTCCATGCCGCTCGCCCTCCACCGGGAGCTCGGGCTCACCGACGACGAGGCCGAGGCCATCACCCGCCTCCTCGGCCGCCCGGCCAACGACCTCGAACTGGCCATGTACGCCGTCATGTGGTCCGAGCACTGCTCCTACAAGTCGTCCCGCGTCCATCTCGGCCGCCTCCCGTTCGAGGCGCCGTGGGTGCTGGCGGGCTTCGGCGAGAACGCCGGTGTGGTCGACGTGGGCGACGGGATCGCCGTCGCCGTGCGCATCGAGAGCCACAACCACCCGTCGGCCATCGAGCCCTACCAGGGGGCGGCCACGGGCGTCGGCGGCATCATCCGGGACATCTTCACCATGGGCGCCCGACCCGTCGCCCTGCTCGACAGCCTTCACTTCGGCCCCCTCGACGATGTCGTCGCCGGTCCCCGGAACCGCTGGGTCATGGAGGGGGTGGTCAGCGGGGTGTCCGGCTATGGCAACTCGGTCGGCGTGCCCACCGTCGGCGGCGAGCTGTCGGTCCGCCCGTGCTTCACCGGGAACCCGCTGGTCAACGTGGCCTGCGTCGGCGTCCTCCGCCACGAGCGGCTGGTCCTGGCCCGGGCCGAGGGGGTGGGCAACCTGGCCGTGCTGCTCGGCTCGTCCACCGGCCGGGACGGGATCGGCGGGGTGAGCGTGCTGGCGTCGGCCGAGTTCTCCGAGGGCGACGACGCCAAACGGCCCAGCGTGCAGGTCGGCGACCCGTTCGAGGAGAAGCGGCTGATCGAGGCGTGCCTAGCCCTGTACGACGCGGGGCTGGTCGTCGGGATCCAGGATCTCGGCGGGGCCGGGCTGTGCTGCGCCACCAGCGAGATCGCCTCCCGCGGCGGTCTGGGCATGGACGTCGACGTGCGGACCGTCCCCCTGCGGGAAGCGGGCATGGTGCCGGCCGAGGTCATGACCAGCGAGTCGCAGGAGCGGATGCTGGCCATCGTCGAGCCCGCCGACCTGGACGAAGTGTTGGCCGTGTGCCGGCGCTGGGAGATCCTGGCGACCGTGGTCGGCACCGTCACCACCGGCGGCCGCCTGCGGATCACGGACGGGCCAGGCGGGGAGGTTCTGGCCGACGTCCCCGCCGCCACCCTGCACGATGACGCCCCCCGCTACCGCCGGCCCATGGCGCCCCCGGCCGGCCTGGACGCCCGGCGGGCCGACACCGCCGCCGCCCTTCCCGGCCCGGCCGACTGCGGTCCCGACCTGCTGGCCATGTTGGCCGACACGTCCTGGGTCTGGACCCAGTACGACCACCAGCTGTTCCTCAACACCGTCGAAGGGCCCGGGGGCGACGCCGCCGTCCTGCGCCTCAAGGCGCCCGGCCTGCCTCCCTCCCGGCGGGCCATGGCCCTGACCACGGACAGCAACAGCCGCTGGTGTGCCCTCGACCCCCGGGCCGGCACCTCCCTGCTCGTCGCCGAGGCCGTCCTCAACGTGGCCTGCGCCGGCGCCCGGCCCCTGGCCGTGGTGAACTGCCTCAACTTCGGCAACCCGGAGCACCCCGAGGTCATGTGGCAGCTGTCCGAGGCGGTCGACGGCCTGGCCGGGACGTGCCGAGATCTGGGCGTGCCCGTCGTCGGCGGCAACGTCAGCCTGTACAACTCCTCGGACGGGGTCGACATCGACCCCACGCCGGTCATCGGCGTGCTCGGCGTGATCGACGAGCTGGTGCGGCGGCCGCCGGGCGCCGGCCTGGTCGAGGGTGGCGAGCTCGTCCTGCTCGGCCCGCCGGCGACCTCGCTCGACGGCTCCCGCTGGGCCGAGACCGTCCACGGCCACCGGGGCGGGTCGCTCCCCCCGCTCGACGTCGCCGCCCACGTGGCGGTCTGCCACCTGGTGCGCGAGCTTGCCGCCGACGCCCTGGTTGACGGCCTCCACGATGTGAGCGATGGCGGCCTCGGCCTGGCCCTGGCCGAGATGGCCGTGCGGTCGGGGACCGGGTTCGACGTCCACGTCCACCACGGCCACGCCGGGTTGTTCAGCGAAGCGCCGTCCCGGGTCGTGGCCTGCGTCGCCGACGCCCACCTCGTCGAGGTCACCCGCCGGGCGGCCGCCGCGGGCGTGGCCCTGACCCGGCTCGGTCGGGCCGGCGGCGACCGCGTGGCCATCAACGGCCTGGTCGACGTCGCCCTGGCCGACGCGGTGGCCACCTGGAAGGGCGCCCTGCCCGCCCAGCTCCACCTCGTCGAACCGTAGGAACTCGGCCTGGCCACTCCCGCCGCCGAGAGGTCGTCGAGGCGCGGCTCCCGAACGTCCGCGGGCCGCTGTGGGAGGATGGAGCAGTGGAGCTGGGGCCCCCGTCAGGCGAGGACACAGACGACACTCCAAAGGAGGCGTGCGGCGTCTTCGGGGTGTACGCCCCCGGTCACCCCGTCGCCCACCTGACCTATCTCGGGCTCTACGCCCTGCAGCACCGGGGCCAGGAATCGGCGGGAATGGCGGTCAGCGACGGTGACACCATCACCGTGGTCAAGGACATGGGCCTGGTCTCCCACGTGTTCAACCCCCGGACGCTGGCCCCCCTGCAGGGGCACGTCGCCATCGGCCACGTGCGTTATTCGACCACGGGGGCCAGCAACTGGGGCAACGCGCAGCCCATCTACCGGGAGACGGGTGACGCCGGCTTCGCCCTCGGCCACAACGGGAACCTGACCAACACGGCCGAGCTCACCGCCGAGGCCGGCATCCTGCCCGGCACGGTGAGCAGCGACAGCGACGTCGTCGCCGAGCTGGTCCAGCAGGCCATGCTGGTCGCGGGGCCCGGCGTCCGCAGCGACGGCCGTGACCTGGAGCGGGCCCTGGTCGACGTCCTGCCCAAGCTGCGGGGCGCCTTCTCCCTGGTCCTGATGGACGACTCCCACGTGGTCGGTGTCCGCGACCCCAACGGCTTCCGCCCGCTCTGCCTGGGCCGGCTGGACAACGGCTGGGTCCTGTCGTCCGAAACCCCGGGGCTCGACATCGTCGACGCCCACTTCGTCCGCGAGCTGGACCCGGGCGAGATCGTGGTCATCGACGCCGCCGGCGTGCGCTCGATTAAGCCCTTCGCCCCCGAGCGGATCGACCCGAAGCTGTGCCTGTTCGAGTTCGTCTACTTCGCCCGCCCGGACAGCCGCCTCTACGGCAAGACCGTCCACACCGCCCGCCAGCGCATGGGCGAGCTGCTGGCCGAGCAGTCGCCGCTCCCGCCCGACACGGTGTCCCCCGCCCGCGACGCCATGGTCATGCCCGTCCCCGAGTCGGGCATCCCTGCCGCCGAGGGCTACGCCCGGCGGAGCGGCATCCCCTTCGGCCACGGCCTGGTCCGCAACCGGTACATCGGGCGCACGTTCATCGCCCCCGGGCAGGACCAACGCAGCATGGGCGTGCGCATGAAGTTCAACCCCATCCGGGAGAACATCGCCGGCAAGCGGCTGATGGTCATCGACGACTCGATCGTGCGGGGCACCAGCACCCGGGCCGTGGTCGCCATGCTGCGGGAGGCCGGCGCGGCCGAGATCCACCTGCGCATCTCGTCGCCGCCGTACCGCTGGCCGTGCTACTTCGGCATGGACACGGGGACCCGCGGCGAGCTCATCGCCGCCAACCTCACCCTGCCCGAGGTGCGCGACTACCTGGGCTGCGACACGCTGGCCTACCTGGACCTCGACCGGTTGGTGGCCGCCACCGGTGTGGTCGGCGAGGGGTTCTGTACCGCCTGCCTCACCGGCGACTATCCCGTCTCCGTCCCCCAGGCCAAGGTCGACGACGAGCTGCCCAGCGTCGATCTGGTTCATCCGAGTGGGTGAGACGTACGCCGCCGCCGGCGTCGACATCGAGGCCGGCGAGGCGGCGGTCGAGCGCATCAAGGCTGCGGTCCGGTCGACGTTCCGCCCCGAGGTCATCGGTGACGTCGGTGGCTTCGGCGGCCTGTTCGCCTTCGACTCCGGCCGGTACGTCCGCCCCGTCCTGGTGGCGGGCACCGACAGCGTGGGGACCAAGGCCGTCGTCGCCCGGCTGGCCGGCCGGTTCGACACCATCGGGATCGACCTGGTGGCCATGTCGGTCGACGACATCGCCGCCCAGGGAGCCGAACCCCTCTTCTTCCTCGATTGCATCAGCGCCGGCCGCCTCGACCCCGAGCAGATGGAACACCTGGTCGCGGGTATCGCCACCGGCTGCCAGGAAGCGGGCTGCGCCCTCATCGGCGGCGAGATGGCCGAGGTGCCCGGGATGCTCGAGCCGGGCCACTTCGACCTGGTCGGCTTCGCCGTCGGCGTGGTCGAGCGTGATCGCCTGGTCAACGGCGCCCGGGTCTCGCCCGGCGACCGGCTGATTGGCCTGCCCTCCCCCGGCCTGCGCTGCAACGGGTACTCCCTGGCCCGCCGGATCCTGCTCGACGTGGCCAAGCGGCCGCTCGACGGCCCTGCGTGGCCGAAGGCCCACCACAGCCTGGCCGAGGAGCTGCTGCGCCCCTCGGTCATCTACGCCCCCGCGCTGGTCAAGCTGTGCCGCTCGGTCGAGGTCAAGGGCCTGGCCCACATCACCGGCGGCGGCATCCCCGGCAACCTGGCCCGGGTGCTGCCGGACACCTGCGACGCCATCGTCGTTCGCAGCTCGTGGGAAGTGCCCGAGATCTTCAAGCAGATCCAGGTCGCCGGCAACGTCGGCCCCGACGAGATGGCCAAGGTGTTCAACCTCGGCATCGGCATGATCGCCGTCGTCGCCCCCCGGGACCGCTACCGGGCCCACGACCTGCTGCGCGACACCGGCCACGACTCCGTCGACATCGGCGAAGTCGTGGAGGGCGAAGGTCGGGTCCGGCTCAAGCTGTAGTCCCCGCTGCGGCGGCAATGCCCCAGGCCGCCCCGCCCCGCCAACGCGGTGGCCACGGCCTCTCGCTCGGAGGCGAATCGCGCCAGGTGTACGGTCGGCTTTCTCACAGCTTTCGTCCACGCTGGCGTATCGGAGGAGGAACCGAGCACCCAAAGGGAGGACCAAGTCCAAGTGGAGGACATCACCCAGCCAGGTTTGTCGCGGCGGCGCTTCATCCAGGCGTCGGCCGGCCTCACCGTGCTGATCGCGTGCGGTAAGTCGGCGAAGGAGGTCGGCGGCGGGGCCACCGACGTCACGTCCACCATCGTCCAACCGAGCAAGAAGCTCTCGGGTGACCTCAGAATCCTGCAGTGGAGCCATTTCGTGCCCCGGCACGACAAGTGGTTCGACCCCTTCGCCGCCGACTGGGGACGGCAGGTCGGCGTCAACGTCAGCGTCGACCACATCAACCTGGCCGACATCCAGGCCCGGGCGTCGGCCGAGATCGCCGCTGGCGAGGGCCACGACCTCATCGAGTTCCTCTCCCCCCCGTCGGCGTTCGAGCCGAGCGTGCTCGACCTGGCCGACCTGAACCAGGAGGCCGAGCACCGCTTCGGCAAGCAGATCGGCCTGTGCACCCGCAGCTCCTACAACCCGACGACGAAGAAGTACTACGGCTTCTGCCACGGCTGGGTGCCCGATCCCGGCGATTACCGGAAGAGCCTGTGGGAGAAGGTCGGCCTGCCGAACGGCCCCACCACCTACCAGGAGCTGCTCGACGCCGGCACCCGGATCAAGAAGGAGCAGGGGATCCAGCTCGGCATCGGCATGTCGAACGAGCTGGACTCGAACATGGCGGCCCGGGCGATGATCTGGTCCTTCGGGGGGTCGATCCAGGACGAGAAGGAGAACATCGTCTTCAACTCGCCCCAGACCATCGAGGCCGTCGACTACATGACCCGGCTGTTCAAGGCGACCATGACCGACGAGGTCTTCGCCTGGAACGCGGCGTCGAACAACCAGGGCCTCATCGCCGGCAGCCTGTCGTACATCCTCAACTCCATCTCGGCCTACCGTACGGCCCAGACCGACAACCCGGCCGTGGCCAACGACATCTTCTTCACCCCGCCGTTGAAGGGCCCGCGCGGGGTGATGCTGGCCAGCGAGCACGTCATCCCCGTGTACGTCATCCCCAAGCACGCCAAGAACCCCGACGCGGCCCGCGAGTTCATCCTCAACCTGGTGGGCAACTACGCCCAGGCCACCAACAACAGCGAGCTGTACACGTTCCCCGCCTATCCCCAGACCGTCCCCCAGCTCAACGGCTGGCTCGACAACGACCCCTACGGCTCACAGCCGGCCAACAAACTGTCGTTCCTGAAGGACGCCGAGAAGTGGAGCACGACGATCGGCCATCCCGGCCCCGCCAACGCCGCCATCGGCGAGGTCTTCGACACCTTCATCCTCCCCAAGATGATGGCCCGGGCGGCGCGGGGCGAGCTGAGCGCCAAGGACGCGGTGGCCGACGCCGAGAACCAGATCAAGCCGGTCTTCCAGCGGTGGCGGGACCGGGGCTTGGTGGGCGGGAAGTAGCGGCCGCGCCGGCATGGCGATCGTCGAGGTCCGCCACCTCACCAAGCAGTTCGAGGGCAATGCCGGCGCCGCGGTCGACGACCTCGACCTGGCCACCACGGAGGGCGAGTACCTGGTCCTGCTCGGGCCCTCCGGGTGCGGCAAGACCACGCTGCTGCGCCTCATCGCCGGGCTGGAGCAGCCGACGTCCGGCGAGGTCCTGATCGGCGGCCAGCCCATGGTCGGCCTGCCCCCTCGGGCCCGCAAGATCGCCATGGTGTTCCAGAGCTACGCCCTGTACCCGCACAAGACGGCCGGCAAGAACATCGAGTTCCCGCTCAAGGCGTCGGGCATGGCACCCGAGGAGCGGGCCAAGAAGGTGGCGTGGGCGGCCGAGCTGCTGGGGATCACCAAGCTCCTCGACCGCCGCCCCCGCCATCTCTCGGGGGGCGAGCGCCAGCGGGTGGCCCTGGCCCGGGCCTTGGTGCGCGAGCCCGACGTCTTCCTGCTCGACGAGCCGCTGTCCAACCTCGACGCCAAGCTGCGGGCCACGGCCCGCGACGACCTCAAGCAGTTCCAGGACCGGGTCGGGACGACGACGATCTACGTCACCCACGACCAGGTCGAGGCCATGGGCCTGGGCGACCGGATCGCGGTCATGTCGGCCGGCCGCATCCGCCAGGTGGGCACGCCGCACGACGTGTACCACGACCCGGCCGACACGTTCGTGGCCACCTTCCTGGGCTCGCCCCCCATGAACATCGTCCCCCGCGACGACGTCCTCGTCGGGTTCCGGCCGGAGAGCCTGCTGCCCAAGGGCGTGATCCAGCCCGACGACGAGGCCGTCACCGTCCCGTTCGCCGTCCACCGGGTCGAGAACCTGGGGTCCGAGCGCCACCTGGTCGGCACGGTGAGCGGGATCGGCGAGGACACCCGGGTGATCGCCATGCTCCCGTCGACCGTGTCGGTCGACGTCCCCGTCGACGAGACCCACGAGTTCGTCGTCCGCGGCGCCGACCTCCGTTTCTTCGACAAGGCGACCGGCCTGCGGACCGAGCGGCAGCGGGTCTGACGTGGCCGTCGCCGCCGGCTCGCGCAGGCGGAGCTACCTCCTCGACCGTGAGGGGGTGCTGGCGCCCCTCATGCTGCTGCCGTCGGTGGTCTACATCGTCGCCCTCGTCGCCATCCCGTTCTTCCTGGCCATCGCCTACAGCGTGAGCGATGTGACCGTCGGGGACCCGTCGTACGACTACGTCGGCCTGCGCAACTTCCGGGCCGTGCTCAAGGACCCGGTGTTCCGGCGGTCCCTGAAGAACAGCCTGTTCATCACCGTGGTCACCATGGTCCTCGTCCTGGTCCTGGCCAAGACGCTGGCC
>DATJHJ010000090.1:0-31565 GCA_035494015.1 Acidimicrobiales bacterium | reverse complement strand
CGACCACGCCACCTTCCACGTCCCGCCCACCTTGCCCAGCTCCAGCGTGCCCGGGTAGCTCCACCGGCCCAGCCCGGCCAGGTCCAGGTCGGCCGTGAACGGCGCCCGTACCGTGCCGTTCGCCCGCTGCAGCGGGCCGGGCGTAAACGTGGCCGATGTCACGGCCAGGTCGTCGCGCATGTCCCCCACGGCGGCGGCCAGCTCGGCGGGTACGGGCGGGGCGACCACGGCGGCCATCGCCGCGCTGTCGAAGCGGTGCCAGGCGTCGAGATAGGCCGCCACCTCCTTGTGGGGAAGCCCGTCGTCCTTGCCGGTGAGGACGACGACCGCCGCGCCCGCGCCCACCAGCACGGCCAGCACCACCAGCCCGATGGTCACCCGTCGCCGCACGCCGCCCCTTCCCGGTCGGCTCAGCGTAGGCCGTGGATGCCGAACACCAGATCCTTCACCCGCGCCACCGTGCGCCGTACCGCCTCCGGGTCGCCGGCCGACCAGCTCGCCGGGGGGTCGGCGAGCCGCCGGGGCACCTCCTCCCCGGCCTCGCCCTCGGCCAGGTCGACCCACGCCGGCGGCAGCTCGTCGGGCAGGTCGGCGCCGGCCATCTCGGCGAAGTAGGTGGTCCAGGCTCGGGGGACGACCCGGGCCCACTGGTAGCCGCCGCCGCCAGTGGCCACCCACCGGCCGCCACAGACCCGGTGGGCCAGGTCGTGCAGCGCGGTGGCCGCCCGCCGGTACGAGGCGGTGGTCAGGTTGAGGTTGGCCAGCGGGTCGGTCACGTGGCTGTCGCACCCGAGCTGGGTGACCAGAACCTCCGGGCGAAAGGCCTCCACCAGCGGGGGCACCACCTCCTCGAACGCCCGCCGCCAGTCGTCGTCGCCCGTCTGCGGGGGCAACGGGACGTTCACCGCCGTGCCCCGGGCGTCGCCCTCCCCGACCTCGTCCACCCCGCCGGTGCCCGGGAACAGCGTGCGCCCGTCCTGGTGGAGGGAGATGGTCAGCACCCGGGGGTCGGCGAAGAAGACGGCCTGGGGGCCGTCGCCGTGGTGGACGTCGACGTCGACGTACGCCACCCGCTCCACGCCCCGGGCCAGCAACCAGGCGATGGCCACGGCCACGTCGTCGTAGACGCAGAACCCGCTGGCCCGGGCGGGCATGGCGTGGTGCAGCCCTCCCGACGGGTTGAAGGCGTGGTCGGCCCGCCCCGACAGCACCGCCTCGGCGGCCACCAGCGTGGCCCCGGTGACCCGGGCCGCGGCGGCGTGCATGTGCGGGAAGACCGGGTTGTCGGGGGGGCCGAAGCCCAGCTCCCACAGTCCACGAGCCCCCGACCCCGCCCCGCGCACGGCGGCCACGTAGTGCGGGGCGTGCACGAGGAGCAGCTCCTCGTCCGTGGCTTCGCGCGCCGGCACCGCGACCACCCGGTCGCCGCCGAGCATCCCGTAGGCGTCGATCAGCCGCTCGGTGAGCAGGAAGCGCTCGGGCCGCATGGGGTGGCCCTGGCCGTGCTCGTAGAGCGGAACGCCCTCGCCGTAGCGGACGAGCTGCACGCGGTCCCCCATCCGCGCCAGTCTGCCCCGGGCCGACCGTCCTGGTCGCGCCGGTACCAGCAACTATCATGAGCGGAGGCTCGGCGGAAGGGAGTGGCCGATGGCCGACGAGCACGCAGTAGCCCCCAATCACTGGTCTTTGGCCGACGACGTGTCGGCCGACGAGGTGATGGACTACCCGTCGCTGCCCGCGTCGGCCTTCGACGAGCCCGTCGAGTGGCCCGAGGTCATGGAATGGCCGCCCCCACCCGCGCCGCTCGGCGCCGGTGATTTCGAAAGCCCGCCCGAGCCCGCACCCGAACCGGACGTGAACCTCGACCTCGACGTGACCGACCAACGGGCTCCCGAGGCCGATGTCGCCAGCCCGGAAGACGTCCCGGTGGACGACATGGCCGCCGTGCCCATCGCCGCCGCGCCCGAGCCGCCGGTCGACCTCGACCTGATCCCCGACTCGATCTGGGGCCCGGACGCCGCGCCCCCGCTCGCCGATGTCGAGCCCCTGCCGCTGGAGGCCTTCGACACCGTCGCCGTCGAGCCACTGCCCCGGGAGGAAGAAACCGCCTTCGAGCTCGAGCCCATCCCGGACTCCATCTGGGCCCACCAGCCCGAGGAGGTCAGGGTGGTGAGCACCACGGTCACGCCCGCGCCCCCGACGGTTCATGCCGAGCCGGACCGCCCGGGTGGCTCCCGGCGCGGTGGTTGGTTCCAGGTTCGCCACCCCAACGCGGCCATGGCCGGCCTGGCCGTGTTCGTCGTCCTGGTGGTCGTGGGCCTCGTCCTCTCCGTTCGCAGCCGACCCGACTCCTCGCCCACGAATGCGGCCCAGCCCGGCGGCACCATCGCCGCCCAGCGCCTTCCGAGCACCACCGCTGTTCCGACCACCACGGCGACGACCATCCCCGCGCCCGTGATCGACCTCCAGCCCCCGCCGACCGACCCCGCCCCGGGCGACACCACGGCGACGACCACGGCCACGACTATCGCGGCCGCGGGCGGGCGGGCCCCGGCCGCCACCACGCCCACCACCCGTGCCGCCACCGCCACCCCGCCGGCCACCTCCCCGAGCCCGGCGACGACCACCGCGACGACGGCCGCACCCCCGCCCCCGCCCGACACCACCCAGCCGCCGGCCACCGACCCCGCCACCACGGCGCCGAACACGAGCACCCCGCGGCGAACCACCAGCATCCCGGACTTCACCATCCCGACGACCCCGCCGACGACGCAAGCGTCGACGACCCCGTCGTTCACCATTCCCGACGTCACGAGGCCGACCTTCCCCGGACGCTGATCAGCCGGGCGAGCCCTCCTCGACCCGCTCCTCCTCGACCCGCTCCGGCTCGACCCGCTCCGCCTCCACCTGTTCCTCGCCGACCGGCGCCTCGGCATCGGCACCGACCGCAGCGGCCACGGGGCGGCCGGCGCCGGTGACACGATGGGCGGCGGTGGCCCACACGGCCAGCAGGAGGGCGGCGGTGCCCACCCACGGGGCCCGGCCCAAAGGCGACGACGGGGCCAGCTGCCGGGCCATCAGGGGCTCGGGGCGGCCGGCGTCCACGCTGGGCACATCCGGCGCCTGGGCGCCCAGGGGCGCTGCCACCGCGGCCTCGGGCGTGCCCTCCACCCGGAGCGTGAACAGCGTCGACCGCAGTTGCAGCACGGAGAAGAAGCGGTGGCCGTCGACGGCCATGGGCCCGGAGTCGCCGTCGAAGGTGATCTCCAGGGGGCGGCCCGACGGGCCGGTACGTGACACCTCGACCCCCCGCAGGGCGCCCCGGTAGCCGAAGCGGGATCCGAGCTCGGCCAGCGGCAGGCTGGTCGCCCACAGCTGGGGGTCGGCCACCGGGTATTCGACCGGCTTCAGGTAGGGAAGGTCGGGGCTGTCCGGACCAAACCCCTCGGCCGGCGTGGCAGAAATACCGCCGCCACTGGCCGAGTAGACGGTCTCGGCCAAGCCCCCCTGGTAGGTGAGCACTTGGCCCTTGGTGGCGGCGACGGCGGCATTGTTGGCGGCCGACTCGTTGCCGGCACCGATGTAGACCTGGCACTGCTGGTCGTCACACAGGGTGCGTCCGGCGGAGGCGGCCCGGATGGCGAAGGTGCGGGCGGCGATGGCCTGGGCCTGCAGGGCGGCGGCGGGCCAGCTGGCCGGCATCTCCCCCATACCCCGCAGGTAGAGCTCGACGTCGAGCTCGTCGGTGAGCTGCATGCCCTGCCCGCCGGCGCCGGCCACCAGTGTTCCCCGGTAGCTGCGGCCGGTCCCGGGCACGGCGACGAGCCCGTCACCCTTCGGCACCGCCCACAGGCCGCGAGACGTGAGGGCCACGTTCGCCGCACCCCCGCCTGCGCCGGCCGCCCCGCCCGGCGCCGCCGAGGGCGGGGTCGGCGGGACGGTGGTCGGGGGCAGCGTGGTGGGCAGCAGGGCCTGCAGGAGGGGGTCCAGGAAGCTGGTGGTGGGCGGGGTGGCCTGCGCGCCGGTCGCGGAGACGGGCGACGGAGACGCGGTCGTCGTCGTCGCCGAGGCTTTGGTCACCGTGGCGCCCGACAGCGCAGTGGCCTTGTACTTCGAGCCGTCGAAGGCCAGGGACACGGCCCCGCCAGGGTTCACGACGATCGGGAAGCCGGTGGACTGGGGGCCCGAGGGCGCGTCGCGGACCTCGCCGCCGGCCGGCAGCACGACGGTCACCGAACCCGGGGCGTCGTAGACCCCCACCCGCACGGACGCCGACCGCTTGGCCACCACCGTCCCGGGATAGAAGCGGTTCAGGATGGACGCGGCCGAAGCTCCGGCGGAGGCCATGGCCAGGGCCCCGTCCTGGGCCATTCCCACGCCGTGGCCGAACCCCCGACCCTCGATGACCACCACCGGCGCCGCCGGTGCCGGATCTGCTCGCGCCGCCGATGGCACCAGAGCGGCCAGAGCGGCCAGGAGCGCGGCGGGAGCGCCCAGAGACCTGCGAGGCATGGCCCATTCTGCCACCCGCGGGCCGGCGGGGGCCGGGGAGGCCCGGTTTGGCAGATCCAGCGCGCCGGGGCGCGCCGGATCTGCCAAACCCGGGAGAGCCGCCGAGGCTACCGGCGGCGGAGGTTGGCGCCGGTCTTGCAGGCCACGCAGAGGGTGGCCTCGGGCACGGCCTCGAGCCGGGCTTCGGCGATGGGCTGGTGGCAGGACTCGCAGACGCCGTACGTGCCGGCCTCGACACGGCCGAGGGCGGCGTCGATTTCGGCCACCCGGGCCTGGGCGTCGGCGGCCACCACCAGGAGGCGGTCGCGCTCGACGTTGATGGTGTCGCCCTCCCCGAACCCGTCCTCGTCGGCCATGTCCTGGCTGGCGCCCTCGTCGGTCAGGTCGAAGGCGCTGGCCGTGGCCTGCTCGGCCTCGGCCGTGTAGGCCGCCCGCCGGGCCTGGAGCTCGCGGCGCTGGGCGTCAAGGAATGTGGTGGTCGTCATCTCGGTCTCTTTCTCGGCTTGTGTTCGTAGACGGGCGCCGCTTCGTACGTCAGCGGACGTCGTCCTCCAACTCGGCCAGGTCGGCCACGACAACGTCGGCACCAGCGTCGCGCAACGCGTCGGTCTGTCCGGCGCGGGCCACGCCGACCACCAGGCCGAAGTTGCCGGCCCGCCCCGCGGCGACGCCG
This sequence comes from Acidimicrobiales bacterium, assembly GCA_035494015.1. Classification (GTDB taxonomy): domain Bacteria; phylum Actinomycetota; class Acidimicrobiia; order Acidimicrobiales; family AC-14; genus CADCTB01. The sequence goes on along the minus strand of DATJHJ010000090.1, from coordinate 26,380 downwards.
GAGAGGGCGTCCTCGACCACTGCGGCCCGGGCCGGCTCGACGTTCAGCTCGCGGGCCGCTTCCAGGAAGGTGGCGGGATCGGGCTTGCCCGGCAAACCCCGCTCGGCCGACACCACACCGTCGACCCGGGCGTCGAACAGCTCGAGCACGCCGGCACCAGCCAGCACCTCCTCGGCGTTCCGGCTGGCGCTGACCAGCCCGATGGCGACGCCCCGCTCGCGCAGCTCCCGGATCAGCCGCACGGTGGACTCGTACGGCCGCACACCGTCGGTCCGCACCTGCTCGAGGAAGTACGTGTCCTTGTCGTTGCCCAGGGCCTGCACCGTGTCCGAACCGGGCGGGTCGTCGGGCGAGCCCTCGGGCAACTCGATGCCGCGCGAGGCCAGGAAGCTGCGCACCCCGTCGTAGCGGTTCTTGCCGTCGACATAGCGCTCGTAGTCGCCGTGCTCGTCGAAGGGCACGAACGGCTCGCCCGTCTCCTCGGACCGCTGGCGCAGAAAGGCGTCGAACAGCTTCTTCCACGACGACGCGTGGACGACCGCGGTCTGGGTGACGACACCGTCCATGTCGAAGATCACCGCGTCGAGGTCGCGGAGGGCGGTGGCGCCCGGCGGGGTCATCGCTGCCATCCCATCATGGCTGCCCTACCCAGGACCAACCCCCGGCTCCCCGCCGGCCGCGGTGGCTCCCGCGCCCGAGCCGCTCGGCCGGGCCGGTGCCGAGGGCGACGCGGGCGTCGCCGTCGAGGTCGACCTCGAGCTCGTCGCCGCGGACCTCGACCGTCACCCGGGTCCCGCGCCACCGGAACGGGAAGGCCAGCACGGTCCACGAGGCCGGCGGCCGGGGGTCGAGCCGCACCGCGTCGCCATCGGCCCGGACCCCGCCGAAGCCCATGACCGCGGCCTGCCACAGCCCGCCCATGGTGGCGATGTGCACCCCGTCGCGAGCGTTGCCCATCCGGTTGCGCAGGTCGACGCCACCGGCCAGCTCGAAGTAGCCCTCCGCGGCGTCCAACTGCCCCACCCGCGCCGCCACCAGGGCGTGCATGGCCGGGGAGAGGGAGCTGCCGTGCGACGTCAACGGCTCGTAGTGGGCGAAGTTGGCCGCCTGGACGTCGGGGCCGACCTCCCCGGGCAGGAGCACGCCGAGCATGACGACGTCGGCCTGCTTGACGATCTGGGTGCGCCGGAGCCGCTCCACCCCCACCACGATCTCGCCGGTGAACGGCCGGGGGGCCAGGTCGACGGCCCGTACGGGCTCCAGGGCGAAGAAGCCGTCGAACTGCTCGTAGAGCAGGCTCTGCCGGTCGAAGTTGTCCACCAGGCCGCCGGCCACCTCCGCCCATCGCCCGCGCTCCTCGTCGCCGATGCCCAACCGGGCCGCCACCTCGGGGAGCCGGTCGCACAGGTCGCCGGCCGTGCGCAGGTTCCAGCGGGCGAGCACGTTGGTGTAGGCGTTGTCGTCGACGCCCTCGTGGTACTCGTCCGGGCCGATCACGCCGCACACGTGGTAGCGGCCGGCCTCGTCCCGGCTGGCCCGCGACGCCCAGAACCGGGCCGTCTCCACCACGATCTCGGCGCCCATCTCGGCCAGGAAGGCGTCGTCGCCCGTCACCTCCCAGTAGTGCATGACCGCCCACGCCACGTCGGCGGCGATGTGGTGCTCCTGGAGCCCGGTGAGGATGGTGAGGCGGGTCCCGTCGGGCAGGTCGACGTAGTCGGGCGTGGTCTCCTCGCCGGTGTCGGTCGACTCCCAGGCGTAGAGCGCGCCCTCGTAGCCGAGCCGGGCCGCCTTGGCCCGGGCCGCGGGCAGGGTCCGGTGGCGGTAGGCCAACAGGGCCCGGGCCGTCTCGGGATGGGTCCACACGTAGAAGGGCAGGACGAAGATCTCGGTGTCCCAGAACACGTGGCCGCGGTACCCGGAGCCGGTGAGCGCCCGGGCACCGACGGACGCGGCGTCGCTCTCGGGATCGGCGGCGGCGATCAGGTGGTACAAGGCGAAGCGCAGGGCCTGCTGGGCGGTGGCGTCGCCGTCCACCACCACGTCGGCGTCCAGCCACCGGTCCCGCCATGCCCGCCGGTGACGGCCGAGCAGGACCGGGGAGTCGATGGCCCGGGCCTCGGCGAGCGCCGCCACCGCGCCCCCGCCACCGTCCCGGTCGACGGTGACCAGCCGGCGCAGCCCCGCCGGCCCTTCCTCGGTGACGACGGCAAAGGACGCTCGCCCCCCGCCCCGAGCCTGGAGGCTGGCCCGCGCCGGGTCCCCCTCCACGTCGACCTCGACCGCCTCCACCGGCCCGGTCGCCACCGGTACGGGCACCGGCCCCCCGGTCCAGCCGCCGCCGTGGGTCTCGAGCACGAGCAGCCGCCGGTCGGCGAGGGAGGCGAACCGGACCGCGTGGAGGGTGGCGGCGTCACGGAACAGCACCCCCTGGCGCAGGTCGAGGATGCGGCGGCCGGCATCGGCCGGTGGGTGGTCCCCCGGGGGTCGCAGCGACGTCCATGCCGGGCCCCGGACCAGCTCCGGGCCGGCCTGCTGGGCCGGGTCCTGCCCGAAGACCCCGGCCACGTAGAGGGCGGGATCGGAGCCGTTCCCACCCTCCTCCAGCGAGCCGCGGGTGCCCGTGCGCCCGTTGCCCACTGTCAGCCACGACTCCACCTCGCGCTCACGAGCCGGGTCGGCGCCCTCGACCTCCAGCCGCCACCCCGTGTCGGCGACCGGTCGGGGGAACCCGGCCAGGGCGGCCAGGGCCTCGTCCAGGGCCGCTTCGTCTCGAGCCTCGGCCACCGCGGCGGCCGGCGCCCCGGCTCCGAGGAGCCGGAGCCGGGCCCACGGCTCCGGATCGCCCGCCCCGCTCCACAGGATCATCCGGCCCGGGCCCCGTTGCGGATCCCGTACCGCGGCCACCGCCTCCGCCGATCCCGCCGAGGGCAGCAGGATGACGTCGATGCCGAGATCGAGCAGGCGGCGCAGCCGTCCGGCCAGGCCGCCCGGCGGCCCGTCCCAATCGACGACAAGCACCTCGACGTCAGGGCTCGGCATAGAACGGGGCAGGCTACCGCCCCGGACCGAGGGTCCCGGAAACGTACCCTGGAGCAGGATGACCATGGGCCCGCGGCGCGGCTTGACCGTCGCACTGGTGCTCGTCGTGGGCGGGTTGACGGGCTGCAGCGGGGATCCGGGACCACGGGCCGTGACGCCGGCGACGTCGACGACCACGGGGGCGGCGCCGTCGTCGACGAGTGTCGCTCCGACCGCCCCCCCGACCACGGCGACCACCGTCTCGCTCCGGGCCGCGACCTGGCACCCCCGGGCCCCGGCCCCCATCGCCCGCCAGGAGGTGGCGTCGGCCAGCCTGGACGGCAAGGTGTGGGTGATCGGCGGCCTGACCTCGGCGGGGGCGTCGAACGTCGTCGAGTCGTACGACCCGGCCACGGACCGGTGGGCGCCCGGGCCCAGCCTCCCGCTCGCCGTCCACCACGCCGCCGCCACCGTGTACCGGGGCGAGATCGTCGTCCTCGGCGGGTTCGTCGAGGCCGGCACGCTCTACGCCCAGGCCACCGACCGGGCCTTTGCCCTCCGCAACGGGGCGTGGGTCGAGCTGCCCCACCTGCGCCGGCCCCGGGGCGCGGCGGCTGCCGCCGTCGTGGGCGACGCCCTCGTCCTGGTCGGTGGCCGGGATGCCGCCATCCTCATCGGCCCGACCGAGGTGTTCGACGGCACCGCCTGGCACGACGCCGAGCCCGTCCCGACCCGGCGCGACCACCTGGCCGCGGTGTCCGACGGCCGCTCGGTGTTCGCGGTGGGAGGCCGGTTCCTCTCGCCGGGCGCCACCTCCGGCGCCCTCGAGCGGTTCGACCCCGCCGCCAACGCCTGGGAGCGCCTACCGGCCATGCCCACCGCCCGCGGCGGCCTGGCCGCGGCGATGGTCGGAGGGCGGATCGTGGCCGCGGGCGGGGAGGACCCGACGGGGACGTTCGCGCAAGTCGAGGCGTTCGACGTCGCCGCCGGCGCATGGTCGTCGCTGGCCCCCCTTTCCACGCCACGCCACGGCCTGGCCGTGGAGCGGGTGGGCAACCAGGTGCTGGCCCTGGTCGGGGGCACCGCCTACGGGGTCGCCCCGTCGAAGGTGGCGGAGGCCCTGTCCCCCGTCAGCTGATGATCGTGCCCCGGGCGTGGAGCTGGGCCAGCATGACCAGCCCGGCGGCGAAGGTGACCAGGGTGGCCCGGGCCAGCCACGGCCGGCGGACGAGCATGTCGGCGGCCACCGCGAAACACGGGAAGGCGGCCAGCGTGTAGCGACCCATGCCCACGAAGTCCTTGGTCGAGATGGCGGTGAGGACCACGGCCACGATGACGAACGTGCCGTACCCCCAGCCGAGCCGGCGCACGACGGCAGGGATGAAGGCGGCGACCACGAACGTGGCCAGGGCGTTGATCAGCAGATGGCCGAAGTGGCCGTTCGTCCAGGGCCCGTGCCACATGGCCTTGATCCAGTGCACCTTGAACCAGGTGTGGAAGCCGGAGGGCTGGTCCCAGCCGGCGGCGCCGGCCGTCTGGAGGAAGGCGAACGGCTGGGAGAAGCGGATCCAGAGGAAGACGGAGAAGGCCACCAGCCCGCCGGGGGCGAGGAGCAGGCCGAGATCGGCCCGTCGCATGTGGAACGGCAGGTCGTACCACCGGTAGAGGCGGTGCTGGCGCAGGTGGGCGAAGACCCCCCGCCGTTCGAGGGCCAGGATCCACAGCCCGAGGATCAGGGCCACGCCGACCGGCCTGGTGGCGGTGGCCAACGCGGCCAGGAGCCCGGCCAGCACGGGATGGTCGAGCTCGAAGGCCAGGAACGCCCCCGCGGCGGTGAACAGGAACAGGGCGTCGGCGTAGACCGCCCCCATCAGGTAAAAGGCGAAGGGATAGAGCAGGAGCAGGGCCACCGCGTAGCGGGCGGTGCGGGAGCCGAAGCGGGCCACGCACCACCGGTGGAAGACGACGGCGGCGCCCAGGCCCGAGGCCAGTGTGATCAGGAAGCCGGCCACCAGCGCGCTGCCGGCCACGCCCGCCGTTTCCCGGATCAGCAGGGGGTACAGGGGAAAGAACGCGGTCGGCGACTGCCGTTCCGGCTGGAAGAACAAGTACCCCCGGCGGGCGATGCCGAGGTACCACCACCCGTCCCACCAGCCGAAGGCGTGGACCCAACGGGTCCCCTGGAGCTGCCGGTGCCGGTGGTGGAGGAGGGGAAGGTGGCTGTGGGCCAGCACCGACACCAGGACGATGGCGCCGGCGATGGCGGCAAAGGCGGCCACGGGGAACCACCAGTCCCGGCGGTCGGGCAGGGTCGCCGGGACCGCTCGCTCCTGGACGGGCGGGTCGGCGAGGGGCGCGGCTTGCCCACGGACCTCAGTTAGCCACATTGCGTCGCGACCCCCCCGGGAACCGTTTGGACGGGAGGATAGAGGCCTGGGGACCTGGGGGCCAGAACCTCACGTCGCGGTGGGCAGGCCGAGGATCATCCAGCCCCGGTCGGGGAAGCCGGCGGCGGTCGCCACCCGGGCTGAGGCCGCGTTCCCCCGCCCGTGGAGGTAGATCGGGACGCCGCCGGCCCGCAGGATCCGGCCCGACGCCCGGGCGACGAGCGCCCGGGCCAGCCCCCGCCCCCGCCACGCCTCTTCGGTGGCCACGGCCAGCTCGTGGCCCAGCTCGTCGTGGCGCTTGATGCCCACGCCGGCGACGTACTGGTCACCGTCCAGCACGACCAGAACCTGCCCGCCGAACGGCCGCAGCCAGGCCGGCACACGGGGATCTTCGGCCGGCACCCATTCGCCGACGGGCTCAAAGGGCGGTACCGACTCGGCGTAGCGGAACACGCCCCGCCCCACGACCGCCCCCGGGGCATCCAGGGCGTCCGGCACGCCGTCAAGCACGTCGTCGAGGCCCGCGCCCCCTGCCTGCACCCGTTCGACCCGCTCCGGGGCCACCGACAGCACCGCGCCCTGGGGTGTGGCCACGCCGGCGAAGGGCCGCACCACGCCGTCCCAGCCGGGTTGGCGGCGGCGGGGCGAGCCGACCACGGTGACCGCCCCCGACGGCGGCCACGCCCCGAGCCAGCTGCGCAGGTGGCGGTCGAGCCGGTCACGGACCACTTCGGACGGAGGCAGTGGTCCGTTCTCGTCCACGGCGGAGGTCAGATGGGCTCGGTCACGAAGTCGATGAGGCGCTCGACTGCGCCCACGAGGGGCGGCTCCAGGTCGGCGTAGGAGCTGACCGAGGCGAGGAGGCGCGGCCACATCGACGCCGCGTCCACGCCGAGGCGCCGGCAGACGCCGGCCTTCCAGTCCGTCCCCTTCGGTACGTCGGGCCACGCCGGGATACCGATCACGGCCGGCTTGACCGCCTGCCACACGTCGACATAGGGCGTGCCGGTGACCAGGACGTGGGGATGGGCGACCGCGGCGGCCAACAGGGCCTCCTTGCTGCCGGCGACCAGGTGGTCCACCAGGATGCCGAGCCGGGCGCCCGGGCCGGGGCCGAACTCGTCGACCACGGTGGCCAGGTCGTCGATCCCGTCCAGGCGCTCGACGACCACGCCCTCCACCCGCAGGTCGTCACCCCAGACCCGTTCCACCAGCTCGGCGTCGTGCACGCCCTCGACGAGGATCCGGCTGGCGCGGGCCACGCGCGCCCGGTGGCCGGGGACGGCGAGCGACCCCGACGCGGTCCTGGCCGCGGCCGTCGGCGTCGCCGGCGGCCTGACCAGGGTGACGGCCACCCCCTCCACGTCGAACCCCCCTGGTGAGACCCGGAAGATGCGCTCCAGGCCCGTCGCCCCCCGCAGCACCACCCCGTCCGGCTCCCACCGGGCCACCGTCCCGGTGAAGCCGCTGCCCCGATGACGGGCGCGCAGGCCGGCGCCGGCGACCACGTCCGGGTATGTCGCCCGCAGCCGGGCCGGCCCGTCGATGGGGCCCGACAGGATGCCGGCCCACGGATCTCGACGACTCACGGGCGGCGACCCTACCGGCCGCGCCGTTTCAGCTCTGGGATGCCGACCGGCGCCGGGCCAGGGCCACCAGGAGCAGACCGATGGCGATGGCCGCCGCCCCGGCCTCGGCCGGGCGCATGTCGACGCCGGTCAGGGCCAGGCGGGCGCTGGTGGCCGTGGCGGGCGCCGCGGCCGTCGTCCCCCCGGCGGCCGCCGTGGCCGCCCGGGGGGCGGTGGTGGTGGGCGCGCTGGCTGCGGCGATAGCCGCGTTCAACCGGGCGGTGGCCGCCGGGGTGAAGTCGAAGTTGAACACCGTCACCTTGCCGAGCTGGATGGTGAGCTGCCAGGTGGAGTCGAGCGACGCCAGCCCGAGGCCGCGGAACAGGTCCAGGGCGACCGTCCCGGAGAACGTGACCACCTCGGGCGTCACCGCCACCGGGTTGGAGATCTCGGCGTGGAAGTTGCCCGCGGCCAGCTCCTGCTGCCACTCGAGGATCCCGGCCCGGGTGGCGAACACGCCGGTGGGCAGGTTGACCACCGCGCCGGGGGCGAACATGTCGACCACCGCGTTCACGTTGTGGGCGTTCTCGTTGGCGATCAACGTCCGCGCCACCGTGACCGCATCCGGCGTCTGCGCCGATGCCGGCGGGGCGGCAAGCCCCGCGAACACCACGACCGCCGGGACCATAGCCAGCAAACGCCTCATAACCGCCCCTCTCCCGTTCTTTCGAAGACGGGCGTTGGCTAACACAGGACTGCGCCGCCCGTCAATGACCTCGGCGGCCTACGGTCGGGGGATGGATCGCCTCGCCGGTCTCCCGAACGATGTCGCCGGCGCCCTGCGGGTCGCCCCGGCGGAGGAGAAGGCGCAGCTGGAGCTGGCGCTGCAGTGGACCGACCTGGAGGGCGCCCCGGCCCGGGTGGCCGAGCGGGTCCGCGTCCGTGTCCTCACGTGGGATCCGCTCGGGTGGATGGGCGAGCGCGCCGCCGGTCTGGCCGCCGCCGTACAAGGCTCGGGCAGCGGCTACTCGATCACCCTGTTCGTCGGCGCCTGGGCCCTCGACCATCCGGTGACCGGCACCGTCGCCGGCGACCTCGGCGCCCTCGCCACGTCGATCGTAAAGGTCGGCGCCGTCAACGAGGCCCACCTGGTCAGCGGGGACTACGCCGACCTCGCCGGGGAGAACCTCGCCGCCCCCCTGCTGGGAGCCGTCGCCCTCGACGACACCGCTGCCGCCCCGGCCGTCGCCCTGGTGGCCGGCTGGAGACCGATCGACGAGCCCACCGTCCTTCTGGTCGTCGAGGCCGAGCTGGGATCGATCGACGTGGACTTGACCCCCCGGCCGCTCTCGGCACCCGACGCGCCCGCCCCCGGCTGCCCGGCGTGCCGGGGCGACGCCTTCTCCGTTCCGTTCGCCCTCGGCCACGCCCGCCCGGCGATGTGCCCGCCGCACCGGGCCGAGGCGCTGGCGGAGATGGCCCGGGTCACCCTCCAGGCCGAGCGGGCCAACCCCGACGGCTGGGAGGCGTTCTGCCACGCCGCCGCCGACCTGCTGCCCGCCCCGCACATCCCCTACCCGATCCGCGACCGCTACCTCGACTCCGTGGAGGGGCCCTCCGAGGCCCATACGCCCGAGCTCCTCGGCGAGCAGGCGGAGGCGCTGCTGGCGCTCCTCGACTGGGCGCGGACGCCGGAGCGGCTGGCGGCGGGGATGTGGGACCTCGGCTGGCGGCCGATGGACGGCGGGTCGCAGGACAACCCCGAGTTCGAGGACGAGGCCCATGACGTCGCCTACCGGCTCGGGTCCGCCGGCGAGTTCGACCTCGCCGCCCGCGTCGTCGATGCCCTGGTGCCCGTCATGCCCGACAGCGCCGCCAACCTCCACGGCGAGCTGGCCGCGCAGCTGGCCGAAGCCGGCCACCTCGACGCGGCTCGGGAACGGATCGCCGCCGCCCTGGCCGACCCCTCAGCCGATCTCATGACCGAGATCTACGCCGGCGAGGTGTCCGCGGCCGGCGGCGAGCTCGACGAGGCCGAGCGGCGCTATCGGGCCGCGCTGGCGAGGGCCAGACGGGACGGGGACAGCATGTTCGAGAACGACTTGCTCTGGCACCTCGTCGAGCTGCTCCAGGACGACGACGACCGGGCCGACGAGGTGGTCGAGCTCGTCGCCGCGCGCGACCGGGCCCACGCCCGGCAGTACGAGCCGGCCGAGCCGGTCACGTTCCGGTCGTCGGACGTGCCCTTCGGGCGCAAGGTGGGACGCAACGAGCCATGCCCGTGCGGGAGCGGCAAGAAGTTCAAGCAGTGCCACGGGAGGTCGTGAGGCCGAGCTCCTGGCCGACGGCGGCGAAGGCGGCCAGGGCGGCGTCGAGCTGGTCGTCGGTGTGGGCGGCGGTGACGATGGTGCGGATGCGGGCCTGGTCGAGGGCGACGGTGGGGAACACCACCGGCTGGGCAAAGACGCCCTGGTCGAGGAGGCGGTCGGAAAAGCGCATGGCCGTCGCCGGGTCGCCCATCAGGACCGGCGTGATCGGCGTCTCCGACCGGCCGGTGTCGAACCCGAGCCCGGCCAGCTCGGCCTTGAACCGCCGGGTGTTGGCCCACAGCCGCTCCCCCAGCTCGGGCTCGTCCTGCATGACGCGCAGCGCCTCCCGGCAGGCGGCCACCACCGCGGGAGGGTGCGAGGTCGAGAAGAGGAACGGGCGGGCCCGCTGGGTCAGCATCTCCCGCAGGGCGACGGGGCCGGCCACGTAGCCGCCCAGGGCGCCCACCGCCTTCGACAGGGTCCCGACCTGGATGTGCACCCGCCCGGTGAGCCCGAAGTGGTCGACCGTCCCCCGCCCGTGGCGACCGAGCACGCCCGAGCCATGGGCGTCGTCCACGAGCACGGCGGCCCCGGCCGCCTCGGCGGCATCGACGATGGCCGGCAGCGGGGCGATGTCGCCGTCCATGCTGAACACCGCGTCGGTGACGACCAGGACCAGCCGGTACCGGCCCGCCGCCTCCTGCAGGATCTCGGCCAGGGCGGCGATGTCGGCGTGGGGATAGACCTTGCGGGCCGCTTTCGACAGGCGGATCCCGTCGATGATCGAGGCGTGGTTCAGGCTGTCGGAGACGATCAGGTCGCCGTCGCCCGTGATGGTCGGGATCAGGCCTGTGTTGGCGGTGAAGCCGGACTGGAACGTGAGCGCGGCGGGGACACCCTTGAACTCGGCCAACTCGGCTTCCAGGGCCTCGTGCATGGTCAAGGTCCCGGCGATGGTGCGCACCGCCCCCGAGCCCACCCCGAACTCGGCCACCGCGGCCAGCGCCGCCGCCCGCAGGCGGGGGTGCTGGGTGAGGCCCAGGTAGTCGTTCGACGACAGGCTGACCACCCGCCGGCCGTCGACCTCGACCTCCGGGCCCTGGGCGCTGCCGAGCACCCGCAGCCCGCGGTACAGGTGCTGCGCCCGCAGCGCTGCCACCTCCCCTTCGAGGAAGGCCAGCGGGTTCACTGCCGGGTACCGGCGGTCCAGTCGAGGATGACCTTCCCGCTGTCGCCACTGCGGGCGGCGGCGAAGGCCGCTTCGTGGTCGGTCGAGGGGAACCGGTGGGTGATGACCGGGGTGATGTCCAGCCCGGAGCGGAGCATCACCGTCATCTTGTACCAGGTCTCGTACATCTCGCGGCCGTAGATGCCGCGCAGCGTCAGCATCTTCAGCACGATCTCGCCGACGTCCAGGCTGACCTCCTCCGACGGCAGCCCGAGCACGGCGACCCGCCCGCCGTGGGCCATGGCGCCGAGTGCCGCCCGCAGCGCCGCCGGGTGGCCCGACATCTCCATGGCCACGTCGAAGCCCTCGACCATGTCCAGCTCGGCGAACAGGTCGGCGAGGCCGCCGCAGGCGGGGTCGACGGCCAGGCTGGCCCCCATCTTGAGCGCCAGCTCCCGGCGGAAGGGGTTCGGCTCGCTCACCACCACGTGCCGGGCCCCGGCGTGGCGGGCCACCGCGGTCGCCATCAGCCCGATCGGGCCGGCCCCGCTGACCAGCACGTCCTCGCCCAGCACGGGGAAGGCCAGGGCGGTGTGGACCGCGTTCCCGAAGGGGTCGAAGATGGCGGCCACGTCCTCGTCGATCCCGGGCCAGTGGTGCCACACGTTGGTCATGGGCAGGGCGACCAGCTCGGCGAACGCCCCGTCCCGGCCCACGCCGAGCCCGATGGTGTGGGCGCACAGCTCCCGCCGCCCGGCCAGGCAGTGGCGGCACCGCCCGCACACCACGTGGCCCTCGCCCGACACCAGCTCGCCGGGAGCGAAGTCGGTGACGTTGCTCCCGACCTCGACGATCGTCCCCACGAACTCGTGACCCACGACCAGCGGGGGCCGCACCGCCCGGGCCGCCCAGGCGTCCCAGGCCTCGATGTGCAGGTCGGTCCCGCAGATGCCCGTGCGGTGGACCCGGATGAGCACGTCATTGATCCCGACGGGCGGCTCGGGCACGTCGCGCAGCTCCAACCCCGGCCCGGCCACGGTCTTCACCAGCGCGCGCATCTCGGTATCCCTTGTACACCCGCCCGGATGGCAACGTGACGCCCTGGCTGAGGACGAGCTACCCCGTACCCGGCCGCCGCGCCCGTTCCCGGCACGCCCGGTCGGCCAGGCGGAGGTGCCCACCGTGGCGGTGGGCCTGGTGGGCGGCGTTGACGATGAGCGGGCCAGCCGCTTCCTCCAGGGACTCCACCTCGCCCAGGTCGAGGAGGACGTCGAGGTTGCCTTGGGCATCGATGAGGTCGCCGAGCACGGCCTCGATCCGGGACCAGTCGTCCGAGCCGATCTCGGCGTGGACGGTGACGACAACCGTCCCGCCGGTCCGGCTGATGCTGAACGACGACGCCGGCCCGAGGCGGCGGGTGGGCTGCTCGTTGCTGGCTATCTGACGCCCCCTCTGCTTCGCCCAGCCGTCCGGACCGACGTTCCCCGCTGGCCATGTATCGGCACGGCCCGGCCGGGACTTGAGGGATTTCTTCTCAGACGCCGTGGCGAACCCACTCCTGGATGCCGCTGGCCACGAGCTGCACGGCGATGGCCGCCAGCAGCACGCCGACCACCCGCGACAGCAGCTCGATGCCGTTCTGCTTCAGCACGCCGGCCAGGCGGGCGGCCCACCGCAGGGCGACGTACACGACGGCCAGGGCCACCAGCAGGGCGGCGACCACGGCGACCACCTGCAGGGCGGTGTCCGCCGCGCTCATGTAGACCATGGTGGCGGCGATGGCGCCTGGCCCGGCCAGCAGCGGCGTGCCGAGCGGGACGAGGGCGACGTTCTGCCCCGGCCGGGCGGCCGGCGCCCCTGCCGTTCCCGCCGGCGGGGGTCGCAACAACTCGAGGGCGACCAAGACGAGCAGGAGGCCGCCGGCCACTTGCAGGGCGGGCAGGGAGATGCCAAGGAGGGCCAGGATGCCCTGGCCGAACAGGGCGAAGACCAGGATCACCGAGGCGGCCACGACGGTGGCCTGGAGCGCGGCCCGCCGGCGCTCGGCGGCCGCCCGGTCGGCGGTGAGGGCCAGGAAGACCGGGGCGTTGGCCACGGGGTCCATGATCACGAGGATGGTGACCAGCGCCTCCAGGAACAGGCGGGGCGCCGAATCGACCTGTCCAGAGACCACGAGGACAGTTCAGCCGATGGCCGGCAAGCGGGGGAACCTGTTATATCGAATCCGAGCGGGGCCACGAGACAGAGTCACGGCCGGTCGAAGATGACGTGGGTCCCAACGCGGCGCCAGATGATGTGCGGTTCGCCCTCGACCGTCTCGGCGCCGTACTCGAACGTGGCCCGACCGTCTGGCGCCCAGGTCATCTCGAATATGCCGACTGCACCCTTCACGCCCTTGACCCGCAGGCCTGCCCGGAACCCGCGGCCAGCGCTCAAGTCGGCAACAAAGGCCTCAATGGCTGCGAGGAACGCAGCCTGCTGACGCTCGGAGAGTGCGTCGAAGTCAGCGCCGAAGCGGGCCAACCAGCTGTAGGTCGGCACAAAGCTATTGGCCAGGTCGGAGATCTGGGCGCTTCGCCCGGGCACGTAGGGCGGCCACGAATGCCTCATCGGAGACGAAGGTTTCGGCTCGCTTCGCGTCCATATCCCTATCCGCGTCACGCTCGCCGGCCTGCCAGTCGGGGGACCAGAACCACGCTTGCGCGGCGTCGATCACCTTCTGTGGGCGTAGAAGGATGCCATCCGCGGTGAGCTCCGCTTCGAGGAGGTCTCCCTCCTCCAACCGCGCCGCTCTCCGGATGTCATCCGGCAAGGTCAGCTGGCCCTTGGCCCGCAGCGTCATGCGTGACATCGACTCATCATACTCTCTGATCGTCGCACTCTCCTACTCGAGGGTCCACTGGTCGTGAACAGTAGAATAGGGTAGAAACATATGAGACGAGTCACAATTGCCGGCTAAATCTTGCGGACCCCGATGTGGACGTGGTCGAAGTGGCCGGCGACCTTCCAGAGGATCTGGAAGCGGTAGCCGTCGACGGTCTTGGTGAGGTCGCCGCCCTGCCAGTCCGGCTCGCCGAGGGCGGCGGCCACCCGCCGCGCCGCGGTCTCGGTCGCCGGGGTGGGCACGTTCACCCCCCGGACGGCCAGATCCTGCGCCCAGGACGTGACCTGGCTGACGTGGTGGTCCGAGGTCGCCGCGCCCGTGGTCCGGCCCCAGCCGTCGCTGCGGTAGAGGGGGGCGTTGTTGGCCAGCGCGATCTCGGCCAGGGCGTTGGCCAGGCCTTCCGTCCCCGCGTTGCGTCCGGAGGGACGGAACCAGTCCTTGGTCGGATCGGGCGCACCGAGCGCCACCGCCGGCGCCGCGGGCGGCAGCACCGGCTCCACGCTGGCGCCCGCCGCCTGCGGGGTCCAGACCCCGAGCTCGACCCGGGTCGCCGTCGCCACGCCGGCGGTGAGGAACAGCCCGGCACCGACCAGGAGGGCGGCCAGGCTCCTGTGGCCGCGACTCATCGCGCTTCTCAATTGCAACCCTCGCTCCCCATACCCCCGCGTCAGCACGGGGAAAGTGCGCAGAGACTCTACCCGCTATCGCGGCATGCCCAGAACAAACTAGGTGCCAGCCGTCGAGGGGGCGGAGCGCCGCCACAGCACCCCGGCCAACACCAGGGCCCCGGCATAGGGCCACCACCGCGCCGGCGTCCTGGCCAGCAGCGCACCCTGCGCCACGGCCCACGATCCGAGAAGCACGGCGGCGAGGTGCCGGGGGGCAGCCAGCACCGCGGTCAGCGGGATGACGGCCGCGGCCACGGTCACGACGGCCAGGGCGGCGAGCACCAGCCGCTCGGGGGTGTCCTCCGGGTTGTAATAGGCGGCGAACAGGCCGAGCGAGGCGAGCCCGAGGAGCGCCGCCACCGGCCGCACCGCCCGCTCGGGAACGAGGCGCGACGCCACCGCCCAGTACCGCAGGCCGGCGGCCAGGCCGCACAGCGCAGTGAGGCGCCAGGCCAGGGTTGACAGGCCGGTGCCGTACGCCAGATCCTTCGGCGTGGACCGCCCGTAGGCCAGGGCGGCACCGATGCCGAGCCCCGCGGCGACCACGGCCATGACCACGTCGGCCGACGCCGGCCGGTCGAGGGCCGACACGGCGCGCGCCATCCGCGCCGCCCCTCGGAGCCCGGCGATGGCGAGCAGCACGCAACCGGCGCACAGCAGCACGCCCCCGACGGCGAGGCGGTACGAGTGATCGGTGGCGGAGGCCAGCAGGGCGATCGGCTGGACGACGACTGCGGGAAGCAGGCCGGCGGCCAGCGCATGGGCCAGCCGGCTGTCACCCGGCCCCCGCAGCAAGGCGGCGGCGGTCAACGAGATGGCCACCGCCACCGCCGGGCCGAGCGCGGCCGGGAGATCCTCGATGAGGGCGCGGTCGTTCTTGAAGAGGGGCGTGAAGATGGCGGCCAGCACCAGCACGGCGCCCACGACGGTGGCGGCAGGGAACGGGGACGGGCCGCTCGGCAGAGGTGTCGCCGGAACGGCGGCGACTGTCGACGGGACGGCGGCGGCGACGGGCGGCGGCGGCACGGCGGCGGCGGCCGGCCCATGGGGGTTGCGAGCCACGATCAGCTCGCCCTCCAGGTCGACCCACCGGCCGGGGGTCTGGCCGGCGGCCTTGCCCCGGACCTCGTCGAACACGTAGTCGTACAGCTCGTCGACGGTGACCACGCCGTCGCCGTTGCGGTCGGCCCGGCCGGTGGCCAGGCCGGTGACGACCGCGCCGGTGAACAGCGACGGCTGGGCGTCGCCCACGGTGACGTCGTCCGCCTCGAACGCGTACTCCGTGGCCCGGGACGCGGTGATCACCACTCGTCCCCGCCCCTCGAAGTGGTCCTTGACCTGCACGTCCTCGCTGGCCCGGGCCCGCAGTCCCTTGACGAACGCCCCGCTGTAGCAGCAGTCGAGCAGGAGGGCGATCCGGCGGGAACGGCTGTACTCCATCTGCTCGCTGACGAAGGTGGCCGACACGCCGGTCGACCGCAGCCGGTCGAACTTGGTGTTGGCCATGGCGAAGTACAGGCGCCCGGTGGCGTCCTTGATGCCGTGGCAGGAGAAATACAGCAGCAGCAGATCGTCCGGCGTGCGATCGCTGCAGAAGGCCTCGATCTCCTGGTTCACCAGGTCCCAGGGCTGGTTGATGAGCGTCTTCACGTCGAAACCGCCGATGGCGTCATCGCCGAGCACGGTGGCCAGGGCCTCGGCGTCATGCGACGGCGCCCGCAGCTGCCGGAACTTCTCGTCCTCGAACTCGAAGGCGGCGACGAGCAGCGCGCTTCGGGTGCCGGCCATGGCTTATGTGGAGGAGGAGCTCGGGGTGTGGCGCTCGATCCACGCGTCGATCAGGGCGTGCTGGTCCTCGGAGGAGATCCCGGTGACCTCGAGCACGTCGTCGCCGATCTGGACGTGCACGCTGCGGGCCCCGCTGCGCTGGAGCCAACCCGAGACGGTCCGCACCACGCCGAGCAGCGCCTTGGGCGACGTGGCCAGGCGGACGATGAGGGCGCCGAGGGCGGCGAGCTCGATGGCCTTGCTCCCCTCCGGGGCCGCGCCCCCGCTCACCGGGCGGACGTCGTCCACGTCGAGGTCGAGGAGCTCCTCGCGGAGCTGCTCGGTCAGCGAGGCCAGTTCGTCGGGCTCGAGGCCCTCGGCACCGGCCACCTGCAGCAACAGGTCGACGCGGTCGCCCTCGCCCGCCCGCTCGGTCTCGTCCCCGACCACTCGACCCCCTCTCCTCGATCCCCATGAAGAGCGCGCCGACCGTACCGTAGATACACGGCCGCGCGGCGGTTTCACGCCGCCGGGGTCTCGACCGCCGGCGGCGCCCACAAGCTCGAAGGGCTGGCCGACGTCCTGGTCCACGGCGACGAGATCGGTATCCGCCCCACGTCCTCGTCACCGACCAGCGCACCGCCGCCGCCCTCTTCGACCGTCTGCCGGACCGGTAGAGCTCGGTCCCGGGGACGAGGAGGGTTGACCGGCGGCGCCCGAGGGGGCAGAGTTTCGCCACGCCCTCGCGGGCGTTCCCTTCGCCGTCGGGGCACGACGGACCACGTGAATCCCCCGTGCAAAGCGAAGGTACCCGTCATGCCCGATGCTGACCTGATCAGCACGTCGTTCCTCGAGGCCCTGGCCGACTCCCTGTGCTCCACCGTCGCCGAGAAGGGCGAGGGGCTCCTCGTCCACATCGGCGCCGAAGCCGACGGCGCCTCCGTCGGCGTGTTGCCGCTCGACGATCGAGCACCCACCGATCTGCTGCTCGGTGCCACCGCACCCCTCGAGTGGTTGGTGCTCGGCGTGGCCACGCTCGGCACCGCCCGATCGCTCGACTCGAAGAGCAGCCTGGGTCGGGCCGCCGTCGTGGTCCTGGCCGCTCGCGACGGGCGGGTCGTGGGCTGCCTGCGCCACGACGGACGCGTCATCACCGAGGCGCCCGCCACCGGGTACACGCTCGACTGCCTCCGGCTCGCACTCGGCCTCCCCACGCCGCCACCGGAGGTGCCGCCCGCCCACGTGTACGCCGTGCTGTCCCTGGAACGGCTGGCCGGCGGAGGGGGACATGCAGCAGTCCTCGAGCTGCTGAAGTCGACCGAGGATCTCGTCCGGTGGCTCGACTGGGACCGCGTCCGCCGACTCACCGTGGCCGTGGCCGGCGACGAGCTCGGCCTCACCGCCGAGGACGCGAACTGGCTCGACAACGGGGCGTTCGCCCGCTGGGTCACCGGCGCCTTCCCGCCGTTGCCGGACCTGATCGCCGCAGTCCAGCGTCGGCGCGGCGCGGCCGGCGCCGAGCTCTGCACCCAGTTCCTCCGCCGGCTCGGGCTCGACGCGCCCGCCCTCCGCCGGGAGGCCTGAGGGCGCAGCCGCCGAGGGATGGCTGCGGTTCTATACAGTGCGCCGTCATCCGGTACTCCAGCCCGCACAACGTCGACGCGGACCGACACTCGCTCAGCCGGCCAACATGCGGAGGTAGGACATGTCCGACAAGCAGGTGAACATCCAGCGCGAAGGTGGGGGTGACCTCGCCCCCGGTCGGCGCCCGATCATGCTGGCCATCGCCGGCGACAGCGGGACGGGCAAGACCACGCTGACCGCGGGGCTGGTCGAGGCGCTGGGCAGGGAGCGGATCACCTCTGTCGCCGCCGATGACTACCACCGGTACGACCGCGAGGAGCGCAAGTCGCTCCCCTTCACGCCCCTCAACCCGAAGTGCAACTACATGGACATCATGGACCAGCACTTCCATCACCTGTCGATGGGCCACCCCATCCTGAAGCCGGTGTACGACCACGACACCGGCCAGCTCGGCCGCCCCGAGTACGTCGAGCCGGCCGAGTTCGTGATCGTCGAGGGCCTGCTCCCCCTCTATACCCGGCGCTCCCGAGCCTCCTTCGACATCAAGGTGTACATGGATCCACCCGAGGAGATCAGGATCGCCTGGAAGCTGCGCCGCGACACCAGCAAGCGGGGTTACACCGAGGAGCAGGTCCGCAAGGAGTTGGAGAAGCGGGAGCCGGAGTCGAGCGAGTTCATCCGCCCCCAACGGGCCAATGCCGACATTGTCGTGCGGTTCTCGCCCATCGAGGAGCGGGGCGAGACGGCCAACGACCCGCTCAGCGCCTACCTCTTGCTACGGCCGACGATCAGCCACCCCGATCTCACGAAGATCCTGAACGACGACGTCCGCCAGGGCATGCACCTCAAGCTGCGCCGCGACGACGACGGCAAGCCGGTCGATTCCGTCCACATCCACTCCTACGCCAACCGGGAGGACACGCGAAAGGTCGAGCAGGCCATCTGGGACGAGCTGGGCGTCCACGAGCCCGTGCCCGAGTCGCTCGGGCGGATCGACCCGGAGACCCGCGACGAGCCCCTGGCCCTGACCCAGCTCATCCTCCTCTACCACCTGATCCAGGCCCAGCAGTCCCTGGTCGAGGGCTGACCGCACGACGCACGCGGAGCCTCCACGAACCGTCGAACGAGCTAGCCCGGAGGCTGCACCTCGGTGGCGCCGGCGGCGATCAGCCGGTCGTAGGCCGAGCGGACCGCCTCACGGAAGGGGATACCTGCGACGGTCACGTCCAGTACTTCGAGTCCATCCAGCACGGCGTCGGCGTGGGCCAGATCGGCCGGTTGGACCTCGCCTGCCGGCGGAGGAAGATCGCCCGCCTGCGGCATCGACGAACCGGTAAACGGCCACCACGGCGCGACCTCCTCGGCGGCGACATCGGTTCCTGACGGACCTCGGAGGTGACCGAGGACCTCCTCACGGGCCCGGCCCCGCCAGGCCAGCAGCAGCCACGGGTCGGTGTCGAGCTGGTCGGCGAAGACGTACAGCACGGCGGCGATGTGCTTGCAGGGGTTCTCCCAGTCAGGACAGCTGCAGCGGGAGCGCAGCGCCTTCCACATCGGCGGGAACAGGGCGACGCCCGAGGCTTGGAAGACCTCCTCCAAGTCGGGCGGGACCTCACCGGCGAGAAGCCGGGCCACGAACCCCACCTTGGCCCGCATGGCTGCGTCGATCGCCTTCCACTGCGTCGGGGTGGGCTCCGGCAAGGAAACGGTGACCAGGTACGGCGTGCGGCGCGACCCTTGGACCTGGGCGGCGATCGTCGCCGCGTGGACGTCGAGGCTCAGCACCTGCCCCTTGCGGGCGTACCGGCGACCGCGCTGCATCCGCGTGCCGAGCCCGTAGGACTCGAGAACCTCCACGAACCGCCGGGACCACCATGTCGCCGCCATCGGTCCCCGCTGGCGCGACGTCACCAGCCCGCCCTCGGCCGGCAACGGGAGCGAAGCCGGGAAGCGCTGCCACGGGTCGTCCCAGCGCCGGCCGGCCATCAGCCGACCTCGCCGGGGCGCAGGGCGATCAGGTCGCGCAGCTCGTCGGTCGAGAGCTCGGTCAGCCACGCCTCGCCGGTGCCGACCACCCGCTGAGCCAGCTCCCGCTTGCGGGTGATCATCTCGTCGATTCGCTCCTCCACGGTGCCGAGAGTGACCAGCTTGTGGACCTGCACCGTTCGGCGTTGGCCGATCCGGTAGGCGCGGTCGGTGGCCTGGTCCTCGACCGCCGGGTTCCACCACCGGTCGAGATGGATGACGTGGGAGGCGGCGGTGAGGTTCAGGCCGGTCCCGCCCGCCTTGAGCGAGATAAGGAACAACCGCGGGCCCTCGGGATCCTCGAACCGGCGGACCATCTCGTCGCGAGACGGACGCCGCACACCCCCGTGCAACCACAGCGCCTCAGTGCCGAACCGGCGCTGGAGGTAGGGCGCCAGCAGTTCGCCCCAGGCCCGGAACTGGGTGAAGCACAGCACCTTGTCGCCCTCTTCGAGGATCTCCTCGAGCAGCTCCTCGGCGCGGGTGAGCTTGCCGGAGCGGCCGTGGAGCGGCGAGCCGTCGGCCTGGAAATGAGCGGGGTGGTTGCACACCTGCTTGAGCCGCAACAGCCCGGCCAGGACGATCCCCCGACGATCGATGCCCTCGGCCTCGTCGGCCGCGGCCAGGAGGTCGTCGACCACAGCCTGATAGAGCGTGGCCTGCTCGCGGGTCAACGGGCAGCGGTCGACCGTCTCGATCTTGTCCGGGAGGTCGGTGATGATCGAGCGGTCGGTCTTCAGCCGGCGGAGGACGAACGGCCCCGTGGCCCGCCGGAGCAGCTCGGTGGCCTCGGCGTCGTTGTCGCGCTCGATGGGCAGGGCAAAGCGCTCGCGGAACGAGCGCGCCGAGCCCAGCAGCCCGGGGTTGAGCACCTGCATGATCGACCACAGCTCGCTGAGCCGGTTCTCCACCGGCGTACCGGTAAGGGCGATCCGCCGGCGGGCTCGCAGCTGGCCCACCGCCTTGGTCTGCGCCGCCCCGGGGTTCTTGATCTGCTGGGCCTCGTCGAGCACCAGCCGGCCCCAGTCGACCGCCGCCAGTTCGGTGACGTCACGCGTGACCAGCGAGTACGTGGTGAGCACGACATCGTGGCCGTCGAGCGCCGCCTTGTCACGGCCGGCCCCGTGGTGGGTGTGGACGCCGAGCGAGGGTGCGAACCGGGCCAGCTCCCGCTCCCAGTTGCCCAGGACCGACACCGGGCACACGACGAGCGTCGAGCCTTCGACGGGGTCGGCGAGCAGCGTGGCGATGAGCTGGGCCGTCTTGCCCAGGCCCATGTCGTCGGCCAGGCAGGCGCCGAGGCCCAGCCGGCCCAGGAACGCCAGCCAGCCCGTGCCCCGCTGCTGGTAGGGCCGGAGCTCGCCGTCGAAGCCGGCCGGCGTGGCCACCGGTTCGACCGTGGCGTGGAGGGCGTCGTCGAGGAGGGAGGCGAGCCAGGGCACGGCCGACGCGTCGACGCCGACGACCTCGACCTCCTCGTCGACGCCGAGCTGGTCGAGCCCCATCCCGGCGCGCAGCAGGTCGCCCGCCGCCGCCGTGCCGCGCGTCCCGATGGACTCCAGGAGGGCGCCCACGCGGCCGGGGTCGATCTCCACCCACTGGCCCCGTAGCCGCACCAACGAACGCTTGGCCTCGACGGCGCGGGCCAGGGCGGCGAGGTCGGCCTTGGTCAGCCGCCGCTCCCCCAGCGCCGCCTCCCAGCGGAAGTCGACGATGGCGTCGATGCCCAGCCCGCCCGCCGCACCCGACGCCGACGACGACTGCTTCGTGGCCCTGGCCCGCAGGCCGAGGCGAGGGCGGTGGGACCACCACGACGGGAGGAGCACGCCAATGCCCGCGTCGTCGAGGACGCCGGCGCGCTCGCGCAGCAGCCGCAGGACCGACGCCCCGTCGAGCGTGACGCGATCCGGGGCGGCCTCGTCGAGGACGGCGCCCAACTCCGGCGCCAGGCGCACCATCCGGCCGAGCGAGGCGAGGACGTCCTCGACGACCGAGGGGCCGAGCGGCGACCGGCCGGACCAGACGTCGTCGAGAGGGAGCATGAGGCTGGGCTCGTCACGGTCCTGCGCCAGCAGTTCCACGGTCCATCCGTCACCCCGCTCCGGTTCCCGTACCCGCAGGCACAGCCGCACCCGGCCGGCGATGACGGCGCCGCTGCGGACCCACGCCGTCACCGCTTCGGCGAGGGCGCGCACCTTGGCCGGGTCGAGCGACGCGGGCAGCCACGGGTCGGCGGAGACCAGCGACCGGGCCCACGCGTCGGCCACCGCCGGCCGGCCACCCCGCTTGGGGACCAGCGTGAGCCTCTCGCCGGCGACCCGGTCGCGGACCGTGGCGTCGACCGCCTCGGCCAGCAGTTCCGCCGCACGGCGCTGGCCGGCATCGGACGGGTCGACCACCAGGCCGGCGATCAAGGATCGATGCGACGCCGCGGGCAACGGCCACCACCACGAGCGGCTCCGCCCATCCGGCTCGACACGCAGACCCGGCACCACCCGCCCGGCGGCCACCAGGGCCCGGGCGACGTCCCCGACGGCCTCACGCTCCGGCTCCAGAACGGTCGTCGTAGGTCGGCGAGCCACAGTGCACAGCATGCCCGCAGGTCGCCGGTCAGTGGGTGATTGCCCGGTCAGGCTCGTGGTGATAACGGTCCTATCGTTTGGAACTGGAGGTGGTCCGTTTGTGGAGCTACGCGGCCGCGGCGCCTAGCCTGGGACGGGCAGATGCTTCCTCCGACTCCGGAGATGGCGTGAAGGGAACCCGGCATGGGTGCGCTCGACTGGCTGATCATCTTCCTCGTCCTGCTGGCGGTGGCGGCGGCGGCGTTCGTCGTCATCCGCCGACGCCGGCGTGGCGGCGGCGTGTTCGCCACCAGGGGCAAGCCGTGAAGCTGCTGATGACGGCATCGCAGATCAACGGCCTTCCGGTGGTGACCGTGCACGGCGGCGATGACGTCGCCGAGGTGCGCGACGTGATCTACAACCCTGAGGCCGGGCGCCTGGTCGGCCTCACCCTCAACAAGCGCGGGTTCTTCTCAGGCCGCAGCCGGGAGGTGCTCCCGGCCGAGGCCATCCACGCCATCGGCCGGGACGCGGTGATGATCGCCGACGAATCGAGCCTCGTGGCGCCGGCGGACGCCCCCGACGACGTCGGTCACCCGGCGACCGACCGCAACGTCATCGGCAACGACGTGCTGACCGAGGGCGGTACGAGCTTGGGGGTCGTACGCGACCTCGCCCTCCTGGTGGGCAGCGCCGGCGAGGTCGTCGGCTACCAGATCGAGAAGCCGGCGGGGGGCCACGGGTACATCCCGCTGCCGGCCCAGCTCGCGGTGTCGGGCGCCGCGCTCGTGGTCCCCGACGTGACCCAGGAGTTCATCCGTGATGACCTGGTCGGCCTCGGCGCCGCCGTCGACGACTTCCGGGCCCGGCTGGGGATGCAGTGAGCGACTCCTTCCGCAGCGCCACAGGGCGCAAGGTGGTCAGCCGGGCCAGCGCCGCCGACCTCGGGATGGTGAGCTATTTCCTGGTCGACGTCGGGCAGCGCCGAATCGCGTCCGTCGTCGTCGGCCGGGGCAAGAAGGCTCGGCTGGTCGACTGGGCCCAGGTGAGCGGCTTCGGCCCCGACGCGGTCATGGTCAGCGACGAAGGAGCCCTGCGCCCCGCCGCCGGAGACCGCGAACAGGCGGCCGCCGACGGCAAGCTGGACATGCTGGGCAAGCGCACCCTCACCGAACGAGGCAACAAGGTCGGCACGATCGGCGACGTCACGTTCGATCCCGCCACCGGAGTCGTCGAGATGCTCCAGATCAGCGACCGGACGATCCCCGCCGACACGATGCTCGGCAGCGGGACCTACGCCGTCGTCGTCGACGCCAGCCAGGAACCGGTTCCGTAGGCGCCGGCGAGACTAGGAACCAGGCGCCGACGTCTCGGCGCCGGCGATCTCCGCCGACACGTCGCCAGCGAGCCGGGCCGATAGGAACTCGTTGGTGGCCTGCAGGCTGAGGTGAAGCTCGCCTTCGGTATCGATGCGGATGCGGGGCGAGTCCACAGAGAAGTCAAAGACGTGTCCGCCCGACTGATGGTCCGCGCTCAGGAAATGCATGTGGTAGCCGGCCACTCCGATCCCCTGGGCGTAGTCCGGCGTATGGAATCCGACGACCGTTCCTTCGACGTCGGCCAGCGCGAAGAGGGGCGCGGCCGCCGCGGCGTCGACGAGACGGGGATAGGGCTTCGACTGCTTCGACACGGTCCGGGTCCGGATGGAGCCAAAGCGCCCGTCGATGCGCAAGGCATAGAAAAGGTTGTCGCTCCCCGCCAACCGGCCGACGATCTCTTCACACTGCGGGCGAGTCAAAGGTCCGCCCTCGGTGTGGTCGATGCCCGGCCGGAAGCGGGTCACGGCCGCGAAGGGGGTGAGCTCGTCCGGGGACACCCGGCTCACGGCCCCATCGCTTCGGAGGTGGAAATACTTCCCGTCGAGCGCAACCATCTCGCCGTCGAGGGCGTTGAACGTGCCGACACCGAAGTCGCCGTGGCGCATCACCTCCCCGTAAGCGACGTTGCCGTCGTAGAGCCCCTCGACAAGGGAGACGATCGTCGACGTCTGGAACACCTCGTGCGGCGAGTGCCGGCCACCGACGCGGTGCGACAGCAGGCTGCGGGCGAACCCAAGGATGTGATCGGATGGGACACCTCGGTCCGTCAAGGCACCGCCTTTCTTACGGCCGCAGCAGCACCCTACCGGTCCGGATCTCCGACGCGAGTGCGAGACTCGGGCCCGCCGGCAACGCCAACTCTCCCGGCCCTGCCGAGGTCCACATAGTGGTCGGTCCCGGGGTGGCCGGCCGACGGACCGAACCACCACTGCAGCACGGGCGTGCAGGTCGTTTGACGTCGACCCGGGCCGGCGGGCGACGTTCAGGGCGATCTTCGCGAACCGGCCGCTGTACTCCTCGCCGTCGGCCGTGAAGCGGGTCTCCCAGGTCGGGAGCCCAAGGTTTGCGCTCACGTTCGAGCCATAGCAGCGGTCTGTCCGCCGCCTGGCCGACCCGGAGCCGAGCGACATTGGCCCGCCCGGAGAGGAAGCGGGCCAGTCGCCAGTCGACGATTTCAGCGACGAGCGCGTCGAACGTGGGCCCGAGCTCGTCGGCGACGCGGAAGGTAACCACGACCCGTTCGCCTTCGAAGCGGAACCACCGAGCCGGCTGACCGCGTAGCTCCCCCGCCCAGGCGACGATCGGCCAGCGCAGGCCGGTACCGCTAAACCCCTACATCAGACCGGCGAGCCGGTAGAGCACGAGCGACCCGGCGACGGCCACGTTGAGGCTCGCCCCCTGCCCGACCATGGGGATCTCGACGACCTCGTCGATTAGGTCCCATGCCTCCGCCGGCACGCCGTGGTGCTCATGTCCGAGCAGGACGACGGTGCCCGTTCGAGCCGCTGCCAGCCTGGTGAGCGGCGTTGCGTCCTCTGCGAGCTCGACGGCGACGATCCGACTCGTCCCGCGCTGTTCCCTGATCCAGCTCAGCTTCGACCTCCGCACCCAGTGGACGTGAGGCCGGCGAGGCAGGGTGTCTCCCCTGTCGAGGGCCCGGTGATAGTGGTCCGTGTTGGGCACGGCCATGCAGGCGCCGACGGCGTCGCAGGTGCGAAGCAGTGTCCCGAGGTTCGCCTCGTAGGCCACCCACAGCGGGGCGACGATCAGCCGGTCCCAGCAGCCGTGTTGGCGTCGCCGGCGCTGCTCACGCAGGTCCGTCCGGCGCGTCTTGTCTCCCGGCGTCACCGGCGGGAGAGGGAACTCCTCGTCATGCGCATACGCGGACGCTCTTGGCGGCGGCGTCGGGCCATCGACAGGCCCACAGGGGCAGCTGGAAGGACAAGCGTACGCCGCTGCGCGCGTGCCAGCCTCGTGACAAGTGGTACCGCATGCTCGAAGTTCGCCGATAATCGGTTGACATCGTCCCCAGAATGCCTACTATCGATGTCCATGGCACGCAGACACATCGTCGAAACGAAGCTCCGGGGAACAGCCCCGTTGAGCGTCGGCGCGTCCCCGTGCCTGCCCGGTCTGTCACTCGATGAGCGACAGCTGGCCGGTCGGGAAGCCGGGAATACCGGCAGTACCGACGTTCGTTGGTAGCTGACGCTCCTTCGTCCGCTCCGCATCCTCATCGTTGACGCGCACCCCGTCCTGCGCGTGTTCACTTGGGCTCGAGCCAGTGGTGGCGCCGCGGTCTCCAACACCGATGGCCGGGGGTTCGACACCTTCCGAGCCTGCTCATACGCGCCGGACTTCCAATCAAACGTCGGCAGTCCGGACGCCAGCATCTTGACAACTGCAGAGCATCGTCGTCGGGGCCATTTCCCTATGGCCCCGCATGGGTCGGTCGCGCCATGGGGGCGCAGCTGGCGGTAATCCAGCCGTCTTTCCGACACAGGTGGTTCGATTCCTCTCCGACCCACGATAACAATGCGCGTCACGCCTGACAGGTAGGGCACCGGGCTCTTACCCCGGAGAAGACTGGGTTCGAGGCCCAGGGCGCGCACGAGCACACGCCGCCGTAGCTCAGCCGGTCAGAGCAACTGCCTGTCGAGCAGAAGGCCACGGGTTCGAGTCTCGAGCCTCGGAACACGCGTCGCTCGAAGAGCGGCTCGGGCCGCAGGCCCGAACTGCGTGCTTCCGGGGCGAGCAGTCGGTGGCGCGCCAGTCGACGTAGTCCAATGGAGAGGGCACCGGCCTACGAAGCCGGAGGGTGCAGGTTCGACCCCTGCCGTCGACGCTCCATCGCATCAGTTCGCTCGCCGTAGCTCAGTGGAGAGAGCACCGCCCTCCGAAGGCGGGCGTCGCACGTTCGAATCGTGCCGGCGAGGCCGAGCCAATCCGGCTCCAGGTGCAGCCCACGGAAGGGATCCGGCCGGATCAGGAGCCCGGTTGCTAACCGGGTACGGGGTCACACCCATGCGAGTTCGAGTCTCGCCCCTTCCGCCGCTGCC
>DATJHJ010000089.1:0-65502 GCA_035494015.1 Acidimicrobiales bacterium | reverse complement strand
GGAGCAAGGGGCGCGGATTGGGTGATGGCACGCGAGGCGTGCGGGGCCAGGATGCGCAGCTGCGGCGGATTAGTGAGGCTGACGGCCATCTGTCGCAGGTCCTGCACGTAGCTGGTGGCGAGGGAACAGAAGGACTGGATCGGCACCGTCGTCGTCACCGGAGCGGCCGTGGTGGAGGTCGGCGGCGCGGTGGAGGTTGTGGCCGGGACCGCGGTCGTCGTGGGAGAAGTCGTCGTGGTCGCGACTTTCGCCATCGAGGCCACCGACGTCGTGGTGGTCGCGCGAGCGGTCGTCGCCGTCGTGGTGGGAGCAGGAGCGGCCACCGACGTGATGGTGGTGGCCGGAGCGTCCAACGCAGTGGTGGTGGTCGCCGCAGCGATCTCCGACGTGGTCGTGGTCGCCCCAGCGTCCACCGCCAACGGGACGGCGGCCATGTTGGCACGGCGGGTCACCCCCGTCAGGCCCAGAGCAGCAATGGCAACCAACAAGACCACCCCGGCCACCCGTGGTCGGCGAGGGGCTCGGGCGATCTCCAGCTCGACGGACTCCGGCACGTGTGCTCCATCGGGCACCCCGCTTGCATGGTCCACGTCGCACCAGCGCCCCTTCGTGAGCGAGATCCCCGTCTCCCACGTTGTCGGCCGGCGACCGTGGGGACTTGAGGGCTGGTCGGCAGAATTTCGCTCAGGTCGGCAGGCCAGGGTGCCGATCAATCCGGCTCTTTGTCGTCGCGCTCAGCGCGGGCGGTGGCGGAACAGGTAAGCCTCGAGCACGGCGACCAGGCCGTTCACGAGGAAGCTGAACAGCCCGCAGACGAGGATCAACCCGTACACCTGCGCCGACAGGTAGTTGCGCTGGCTGAGGGCGATGAGCGCGCCCAGGCCACCTATCCGGGTCAGGATCTCCACCAGCAGGGTGATCACCAGGGCCACGGGGGCGGCGACGCGGACACCCAGCAGGATCGCCGGCATGAGGGCCGGGACCACGCACTTGCGGGCGCGGTCGAACCAGTTGAGGTGGAGGGAGCGGGCCGTCTCGAGGAGGACCGGATCCAGCGACCGCACGCCGACGCGGGCCCCGAGCAGGACGGGCCAGATGGCGGCGAAGACGACGACCGTGACCTTCATCGACTGGTGGTAGCCGATGAGCAGGGCGGCGATCGGCACCATGGCCGCGGGCGGGATGGCGCGGACGAACTCGAACGTCGGGTTGAGGGCTCGGTCGACCTTCTCGGACGCGCCCACGACGATGCCGAGCACGGCCCCGAGCACGGTGGCGACCACAACGGCAAGGCCGAAAGACACCAGGGTCTGGCGAGCCGCCGGGAGCAGGCTCCCGTTCTCCCACAGGCGCCACAGCCCCCGGGCCCAGGTCGACGGCGGCGGGAAGTACGGCGACCGCTCGGATCCGGCGACCTGCCAGGCACCCAGGAGCGCGGCCAGCGGGAGCAGCCCCCGCAACGGGGGGAAGGCGCTGGCGCGGCGAGCGCTCCGAGCGGGCCGGGGGTCGACGAAGGGCGCATCGGTGGGGGTGGCGACCACAGTGACGGTCACCGCCGCCCCCCGCTTGCTGCCGAGACTCGAGTCGCAGCCAGGCCGAGGGCGGCGTTCAGGCCGATGCCGAGCAGTCCGATGGTGAGGACGTAGGCGAACGTCTGCCCCGGCTGCAATGCCTGCTGCGACCGGATGAGCCCGTTGCCCAGCCCGGCCGGGTTCCCGATCATCTCTGCGACCACGGCCAGCACCAGCGACAGCGACATGGCCAGGCGCAGGCCCACGACGATCGACGGCATGGCCGACGGCAGCAGGATCTTCGTAACTCGCGTCGTCGTGGGCCACCGCAACGTCCGGGCCAGGTCGACCAGCTCGGGGCGGACCCCGCGCACGCCGTCGATGGCGTTGACCAGCACGGGCCACGCGGCGACGAAGACGATGATCATCAGCTCCATCCGGATGGAGAACCCGAACACCAACAGGGCGACGGGGACCAGCGTCACCGGGGGGATGGCCCGCATGACCTCGATGCTGGCCATGGACCAGCGCCACGCCGCATCCGACAGGCCGAGCACCAGGCCCAGGGTGATCCCGAGCGCGCTGGCGGCCAGCCACCCGAGGAGGGTCACCTCCAGGGTGTGCAGCAGGTCGGGGACCAGCGTCCCGGACGACAGCAGGGCCCGCCCCCCGGTGACGATCGCCGAGGGAGCGGGTAGGAACTGGTACCGCAGCACCCCGGAGCGGACGAGTACCTCCCAGAGGCCGAGCAGGGCCACCATGGTCGCCAAGCCGAGGACGTTGACGTGGCGGAGGGACCTCGTCGCCCTATTCACGGGTGTCGACGATGGCGTCGTAGACCGCTCGGCGGAGCTTCAAGAACGCGGGGAGCTCCTTGGTGGCCAGCTGGTGGCGGGGCCGGGGGAGGTCGACCTCGAACCGGTGGGCGATGGAGGCGGGGCTGCCTTCGAGCACGACGATCCGGTCGCTCAGGTACACGGCCTCGTCGATGTCGTGGGTCACGAAGACCACGGTGGCGCCGGTCCGCTCCTGGGCCCGCTGCAGCTCGTCCTGCAGCGAGCCCTTGGTGAGGGCGTCCAGGGCGCCGAAGGGCTCGTCCATCAGCAGCAACGACGGCCGGACGGCCAGCGCCCGGGCCAGCTGCACCCGCTGCTGCATCCCGCCCGACAGGCGCCACGGGTAGTCCTTGGCCCGGTCGCCGAGCCCCACCAGCTCGAGGGACGCGGCCACCCGACGATGCAGCTCAGCCTTGGCGACCTTGCCCTCCAGGCCGAGGGCCACGTTGCGCTCGACCGTGCGCCAGGGAAGCAGCGAGGCGGCGTAGTTCTGGAACACGAACACCGCCCCCTCGGGCGGCCCGTCCACAGCCTGGCCGTGGAACCGCACGGTCGACTCCGGCGTGGCCTCCAGCAGGCCGCCGAGCACTCGCAGCAGCGTGGTCTTGCCGGTGCCGGAGCGGCCCATGACCGACACCAGCTCCCCCTCACCGACCTCCATGTCGACTCCGGCGAGGATCCGCTTGGGACCCTCGCTGGAGTCGAGGACGACGCTCGTGCCCCGGACCTCGCACGCCGGAGTGCCGGCCACCGCCTCGGGCTTGGTCATCGTGGGACGGGCCATGGTGACACTCGTCACTTGGCGGGTGCCAGGACGAGCTTGCGGGTGTCGACCGGGCCGCTGAAGTCGCCGATGTCCTTCAGCACCTTGACCCAGGTGTCCAGGTCGGCGGTGCGGATGTCGTAGTTGTAGGTGGGCAGGGGGACGGTGGACGCGACGGCCTGGGGCAGGTTGGTGTACTGCTGCAGGATGGTGCGGGCCTCGGTCGGGTTGGAGTCGATGAACGCCTGGCCCTGCTTCAGCGAGGTGACGAAGCGATCGACGGCGGCGCGGTTCTTTGATGCCCACGACCCCTGGGCCAGCCAGAAGTTGGTGGCCAGGGGGTCGGCGATGGCGTCGAAGGGAGCGGCAATCGACACGTTCCCGGCCTTGATCAGCTGGCTGGCGATGGGCTCCAGGGCCTCGACGGCGTCGATCTGACCGGCCTTGAGCTGGTCCGGGAGGTTGGGCGTGGGGGCTTCGACGCCACCGACCTTGGACGGGTCGCCGCCCTTTTGCCTCACCGCGTACTTGACCGCAGCGTGGATGACGCCGCTGAGGGTCGGTGTACCCACCTTCTTGCCCTGCAGCTGGGTGACATCCGTGATGCCCGAGTCGGGCTTGACGATCAGCTTGACGAACGGGTTGGCGCTGGTGCTGGTGGTGTTGCCCGCCACCTGGACCACGTCGACGCCGGCCGCGCCGGCCCGGATCAGGTCGGTGGCCGTGCCCAGGGCGATGTCGAACTGGCGTCCCAGCGTGGCCGGGATGTCCGAGATGTTGGCGGCCTCGGTGAGGGTCACGTCCAGGCCGTTCTGGGCGAAGAAGCCCTGGGCTTTGGCGATGTGGAGGGGGAGCACAGTTGTCGCGGGGACGTAGGCGACGCGCAAGGAGATCGGGCCGCCCGTGGTGGTGGCGGTGGCCCCTTGGTCGCGGTTCGACGACGACGAACCGCCGCTGCAGGCCACCGCCCCGAGGCCAAGGGCCACGACGGCGGCGACGGTTGCACGGACGCGAGGTTGGCTGACGAGTTTCACGGGTTCTCCTTCACGATCGACGGCGCCGGCATCGGGCTCGTCGCGAGCACGCACTTTCTGAGGCCCGTTGTACGGCGGCCCGTTGCAGGGCGGTTGCACGGATCACCGTGGCAGGACTTCACGCAGCTCCCGGCGTGACGTCACGGAGCGTGTCGGCGCCGCGCTGGCGACCGGCCTCGCCGGTCGCCGACAGCTCTCGACCGGCGCGATCCGCGAACGCCTCGACGTGTATCGCCAGGAACAGGTCATGGGGCGGTCCGGAGCTGCTCGCGCGCTTCTACCCGGCGGCCGGCCCGACGCAACCACTCGCCGTAGACGAGGTGGGCGCGGGCCGGCTCCGGGCGCACGCCCGTCGCGGCAACGGTGCACGCGTTATGTCCACCCATGGCGGTCGGGATCGAAGCGGGGATCCGCTGCCTGGGCCAGTGCCTGGTGCACCGCCCTCCGCTCGTCGTCCCGGGCGTCTCGTTAGATCGCAGCGCGAACGACCGCATGGCCGAATCGGACGATGCTTGTCACGCCCTCAGCAGCGCATTCGGTGTTCAACCGCTCGGTGGTGGCCGACCGTCATCATGCGCTCAGCCTCCGGGTGCTGCTCAGCTCGGGACGCCCGGCCGTCGGGGTCGGTCCGTGATCCGAGACGGCGAGCGGCCTCCGAGGGTCAGCCAGACGCCAAGCGACAGTCAGTGACCGGGCATGTCGAAGCCGGCCAGGATGACGACGTCGGTGTCGGCCCCGGCCTGGCGAAGGGGAATGGCGGCTTGGTAGTCGGGCGAGCGGTACCACTGGCGCGCTGCTTCCACGGAGTCGAACTCGATGATGACGGTCCGGTTGGCGCGCCACTCGCCCTCGAGCACCTCGGGGCGTTCGTCCGCCACCAGCAACCGGCCACCGGCGGCGGCCATCGTCGGGAACGACTGCTGCGCGTAGGCATCCATCGACGCGGGGTCGCGTATCGCGCCCTCCGTGAACATCACATAGCCCTTGGCCACGTACCCCTCCTCGTGCCAGACCAGAGCGAGGCCAGTTGTAAGATCCTGATGCGAAGGCGGCGCGTCTCGGACACACTAGCCCTGTGGTGCGTCCCTGGCTCGCGGCCCGGGGGGCGCGCACGATCGCCGCAGAAATCCTCGAGGAGGACGTATGGAACAAGCACAGAATGTCGAGCGGTCCCCGGGGGAGGTGGCCGAGAGGATTGCCGACAGCCATGCCAGGGCCGTCGTGTTCCCCAAGATGGAGTTCGAGGACAAGGCCCCTGTCGGGGAGATCGCCCAGCGGATGGTCGACGGAACGTTCGACAAGGACTTCCTCATCGGCGAGATCGAGCGGTTCACCGGGGTCAAGGTGACCATCCCGGACAACCCGGGCAAGGTTCTGGCCGTCATTCCCGAGCACGGGTACTGGAGTTCCGAGCTCACCCTGCCCGACCGGGTCTTTCGGGCCGCCGGCTACCAGGTGGACTATGTCACCCCGCGAGGCAACCGGCCGTTCGTCTACCCGGTGAGCGTCGACACGACCTTCAAGGACCAGGCGTGGAACGCGGCGCAGGTCTCCGAGGCCGAGGCGGCCCTGGGCGAGCTGTACAACGACCCCACCACCGAGGACGGGCAGCGACTGAACCAGCCCCGCAGCCTCGGGGAGTGGCTGCCCCCGACGCCCCGGCCGCACGACGGGGAGGGGGCTCGCGAGGCTTTCCGCGAGAAGCTGGCCGCAGGCCTGCGTGAGGCGGGCGAGTACGCCGCCGTGTTCATCGTGGGCGGCGCCGGCGCGTACATGGACCTCGGCGGGAACACATCGGTTCGCCCGCTCATCCAGATCATGACCGAGCTCAAGCGGCCGGTCGCCGCCATCTGCTACGGGGTCTCCGTGCTGATCCAGGCCACCGACCCGGAGACGGATGTCCCGCTCGTCTGGGGTCGCCTGGTCACCGGTCATTCGGAGCAGGACGACTACACGGACTTCACCGCGGACGTGGTGGCGGAGGGCCAGTACGGTCCCAACTACGGCGCCGCCGTATTCACGCTGGAGCAGATGATCAAGCAGTACACCGGCCCCACGGGCGGCTTCCTGTCCAAGGACGGGACGCCCTACATGGCCGTCGCCGATGGTCCCTACATCAGCGCTCGCACCACCCCGGACGGGTATCCCGCCGCCCTGCTGACCCTGGCGCAGCTCCACGGGCAGGGTCAGCTCCCGGAGAAGTTCGTAATAGACGGCGACCGGCGCGGTCACGAGCCCACCGCCGAAGAGGTCAAGCGACCGCGTCTGTAAATGCCCGCGAGGGGATGGGCGCCCACCGGCGCCCATCCCGTTCGGCTTCAGCTCAGGCAGGCACGGGCACTACGAGGTCGGCTGGGCTGCCCCTCGCGGCTGGCCGCCGTGGCCGCCGTGGCCGTCGCTACCGGGGCCGCCGGACTCGATGCCGGTCACGTCGAAGCTGGCATCCAGCTTCACGGTGACGGGCGTACCGTCGGGCTTCAGCATGTGGGCCTCGTAGACGGCGCCCTCGGCGTCGTTCTCGACCCGCTGGATCGTCCCGCCGGGAACGGCGGCGAGGGCGGCGGCGCTGACCTTGGCGGCCGTGTCCCCGGTCAGGAGGGTCTCGGTCACGCCGTTGGCGCCCACGTGCCCGCCTTTGCTGGGGTCGACGTTGGCCGGCTGGCCGGCGGGCGCCGTCGGCGTGGTCTGGGCGCCGGCGGTCCCGGTCAGCCACGTGGCGCCGAACGCGCCGGCGCCGAGGCCGGCGACGAGGGCGCCTCCGGCGATGGCCTTCTTGAAGGGGTACAAGTGCTTGCTCCTTGATCGGCCGTCCCGGCGGATCCGGGCGACGATCCAAGGATCAGCCGGTGGCCTGTCAGGGGCATGGGGCCTACCTCCGAAGTGGCCCACAACGCTGCTGGTGCCAGGACTACAGCTGCAGGCCCAGCTTCTTGAGCTCGTCGACCACGAGCTTGTTCCGGGCCGGCACCACGCCGAGGGCGGTCTTGCCGTCCGCGTTCCTCGCCTTCGGATCGGCGCCCGCGGCGAGGAGCACCTCGACACACGCCCGCCCGTCGTCCAGGTCGAGGGTGTCGTCCATGTACCGGGCCAGGCCGAACAGCGCCGTCTCGCCATGGTCGTCGTGCCGGTTGACGTCCACGCCGTTGTCCACCAGCTCCTTCAACACCGCAGGCCGAACGGAGGACGAAAGGTCGCCCTTGACCGCCCACAGCAGCGCGGTCCTCCCGAACTTGTCTTGCGCGTTCGGGGCCGCGCCCGCCACCACCAGCGGCTTGATCACGTCGACCGGGATGCCGCCACGGTGGAACTGGAGGTCGACGAGCCACATCAGGGGGGTCTTCTTGTCGCGGTCGGCGATATTGGGATCTGCATGGTGGGCCAGCAGGATGGGCACCGTGTCCCGGGCCCGTGCGCTTGCGGCCAGGATCAGGGCCGTCTCGCCGAGGGCGGCGGCGAGGTTCACGTTGGCGCCCGCATCGAGCAGCGCCTGCATGATGTCGACCTCGCTGCGCATCGACGCCTCCATCAGTGGCGTCCGGCCGCTGGCGTCCGGGCTGTCGACGTGGGCGCCGGCGGCGAGCAACAGCTTGACCACGTCGAGGTGCCCATTCGTGCCGGCGAGCATGAGCGCAGTCCGGCGGTTGAAGTCGGCGGCGTCGACGTCGGCACCCGCCTTCAGCGCCGCGGTCACCGCGGCACCGTCACCGGCCGTGGCCGCGGCCAGCAACTGCTCCTCGGGGGTCGAGTCCGGGCTCATGCGTCTCCTTTCGGGGCCGCGGCGGGGGTCACCCGCCGGTGGCCATCGCCCGCAGCTTGCGGACGGTGTTGATGTTGCGCACGGTCAACCGGCGGTAGATCTCGGACCCGACGATCTTGGTCAGAGGGCTCCTGTTGATCGAGGCGCGGTCGATTCGCCGGACGAAGGCGCCCGGGAAATAGCGCACGTCCTCGATCTCCGGCCGATGGGGCACCTGTTCAAGCACGGACGGGCGGTCGACGTCCGGCCACAGAAAGAACACGTCGCATTTCATCGTCCCGTCGTTGACCCACTGGGCAGGCACCGCGTCGGTGAGCCGGCGCAGGTCGTCGGCGCTGCGGAGCAGGACGGGGACCTCGAGCCCGAAGTCCTCGGCAATGGCCGCCTCGATCGGCGCTTCGTGAACGTCGTCGCTGGACGTGAAGAGGATGTTGCCGGAGTTGATGTAGGTGCGCACGCCGGTAAGCCCCAGGCGCTCGAACGTCGTCGCCAGCCGCCGCATGTCGACGGGGGACTTGCCACCGACGTTGATCCCCCGGAGCAGTGCCACGTACGTCCCGGCCACCTTGTCATGTTCGCGCCTTGACACGAGCCAGCTCGGGGATTTAGCTTGCTATCAAGCTACTTGGGACCAAAGGGTCCGCGACAAACGGGGAGGGCTGATGGCTGGAGCGACGATGATCGTGCGTCACCAGGTGGGGGACTACGCCACGTGGCGGGCGGTCTACGACAGCGTGGAGGATCTGCGCCAGCAGTACGGCTGCTTCGGCGCCGAGGTGCTGGTCGACCCGAACGACGAGCAGGACGTCTTCGTCCTGCACCGGTTCCCGAGCCTCGAGCAGGCACAGGGCTTCGCCGGCAGCGACGAGCTTCGTGAGGCGATGGGGCGGGCCGGCGTCTCCGGGCCGCCGCGGATCGAGCTCGCGGTCGAGGCCTGATCTGGAAACGTCGCCGGGGATGGGTGGCCGGTCCCGCAGGCCGGCCGCCCAGCCCTACCCACCCGAAGCCCAGGCGTTCGAGCGGGAGTACCCCGGGGCACGGTGGACGGCCAGCCGGGCCTTTCGCGAGATCGAAGTGGTCGGCAGCTTTGTCGAATCGGTGGTGGCACAGATGGCCCGCGTCCATGGCCTTTCGCATGCCGCGCTGAACGCGCTGGCCGTGATCGAAGGCAGCGGCGGGCCCCTGCCCGCGGGGGAGGTGAGCAGCCACATGCACATCACCAGCGGGACGATGACGACAGTGCTCGACACCCTCGAACGCAACGGGTACATCATCCGGTCGGCCGACCCCAGCGACCGCCGGCGGGTGCTCGTCGAGGTGACGCCGGCCGCGGGACCGGTGCTCGACGCGGTGTTGCCACGGATCCAGCAAGTGGCCACGGTGGTCATGGCTGCGCTGGACGACGACGCGCTGCACGCCTTGCTGGACACCCTGGCGATCGTTCGCCAGGGCATCGAGGCCCTGCCCGTCGACATCCCGGCGCCCGCCGCTCGACGAAAGCCACCCCAACTCCGCCGGACCTGACGCGCCGCTCGCACGCCAGTGGGAACATAGGGGAAGACCCGGGCGGGTCGCCCGGCTCGACTTGGAGCGGCAATGGCTCGACGGCGAGCAGCGGCGGTCGCGGCGGGGACGTTGGGGCTGCTGTTGACGGCGTGCGGTGTGACCGGCCATGCCGGAGGGGGGGCCAGCGCGCCGGGCACGGTGAACGCAAGCGGGTGCGGCGAGGCCGGCCTTGCCGCTGCCGGGCAGGCGGCGGCGGCGATGCCGGTTCCCGATCGGCTCCCGGCGCCGGAATCGTTCCCCAAGGCCAGCATCACCCTCCTGCCACCGGGGCCGGAGGACGCCCCACTGTTGCCCCCGGAGCGGGCGTGGCAGGCCGCCCTCACGGCCAAGCGCGCCGGCGTCCGGTACGAACTCGTCCTCGCCCGCATGTCGGCGGATTTCCCGGCGGCGATGGGCGCCGGCGTGTCGTCGACCCCGCTGTACCAGGGCGTGCTGGTCTGGGTCGTGGTCACCCACGCCGTACCCATGGTGGCCGCCGGCGGCTCGTCGGGGGCGGCGTCGTGCTTCCTGGCCGACCAGCTCGACGTGACGGACGCCACCACCGGTCGCTTCCTGCTCTCGTCGTCGTTCGGGACCCGCGGCTGAACGATCGGTTTGGCCGGCACGGGGGGTAGAGCCCGGCGGCGCGTTTGGGGACGTCAGCCGTGCGACAGCGGGAGCCGGCGGAAACCCCAGCAAGTTCGGACAGGAGTCGGCGTGGACGCTCGGACCGCCATCACCATCAACGCACCAGCCGAAGATCTGTACGCCCGCTGGCGGGACTTCGAGCGCCTGGCGGTCGACCGAGGGCGCGTCGGTCGAGAACTCGGGGTCGGTCCGGTTCGAACCTGCTCCTGGCGGGCGCGGCACCGAGGTGTTCGTGGAGATCGAGTACGCGCCGCCGGCCGGGGCGCTGGGGGCGGCGGCGGCGAAGGTGTTCGGCGAGGAGCCGAACCAGCAGATCGGCGACGACCTGCGCCGGTTCAAGCAGATCGTGGAGACCGGCGAAATCGCCCGGTCCGACGGCGCCCCGCTCGGGAGCCGGACGCGGAACACGCTGCACCAGGAGGACGCCCTGCGGGTCGGACCTGCATCTGCTCGACGGCTACATCCCGTCCATGGAGAAGGGCGACATCCTCGGCCACGAGTTCATGGGCGAGGTCGAACCGCGTCGTGGTGCCGTTCCCGATCGCCTGCGGGGCGTGCCTGAGCTGCCAGCGGGGCCTGTACTCACTGTGCGAGAACTCCAATCCCAACGCGGCGATGGCCGAGGCCATGTTCGGGTTCCCCACCGCGGGCATCTTCGGGTACTCGCACCTCACCGGTGGGTACGCCGGCGGTCAGGCCGAGTACGCCAGGGTGCCCTTCGCCG
Organism: Acidimicrobiales bacterium; assembly: GCA_035494015.1. GTDB lineage: Bacteria > Actinomycetota > Acidimicrobiia > Acidimicrobiales > AC-14 > CADCTB01. The sequence goes on along the minus strand of DATJHJ010000089.1, from coordinate 54,684 downwards.
ACATCGCCCCGCTGAAGATCGAGAGCGACCTCACCGACGAGCAGGTCCTGTTCCTGTCCGACATCCTGCCCACCGGCTACATGGGCGCCGAGATGTGCGACATCAAGGCGGGCGACGTGGTGGCCGTGTGGGGCGCGGGCCCGGTCGGGCAGTTCGCCGCCGCCAGCGCCTCCCTCCTCGGGGCGGCCAAGGTGATCGTCATCGACCGTCTCCCGTACCGGCTGGAGATGGCCCGGGCCAACAGCGGCGCCGAGGTTTTCAACTACGAGGAGGTCGACGTCCACCAGGCCCTCAAGGACCTGACCGGCGGGCGGGGCCGGACGCCTGCATCGACGCGGTCGGCATGGAGGCCCATCACGGCAGCGGCCCGATCCACGCCTACGACCGGGTCAAGCAGGCTGTCCGCCTCGAGACCGAGCGGCCCCACGCCCTGCGCCACGGCTGGCCCTCGACGACGCCCCGAGCGCCTACGACACCTTCAAGCACAAGGAGGACAACTGGTCCTCAGGCCCTCCTCGTAGCGGCGGTCGACTCCGATCAAGGTTTCCGGGCCTGAAAGTACCCTGGGGGTACTTCTGGGCCCGGAAAGCGATCAGGCGAGGGTGAAAATCGGCCCAAGGGCCGGGAGCGCGGCGTAGCGGCGCTCGTCGAAGGGCGGGGCGACGAGCGCCGGGGCAGTGGGAGCGTGGGATGGGACGCGGTTGGCGGCGGCCACCGCGGCCATGGCCGAGGGCGCCAGCCCCTGCTGACGGCCGGCCAGCTGGCGGGTCTCGGCGTCGCAGATCACCCCTTCGCCCTGATTGTGGATGTTGGCCCCGTACTTGTACGCCGCCGCCTCGTCGGTGGTTATCGCCGTCGAGCGGGCGCACGCCCCGCCGAGGAACGCCAGGTCGAGCTGCCCGGCCGGGGGCAGGGCATCGAAGGGGGCGACGAAGCCGAACGGCTTGTTGGCGACGCGGATCACGGTGACGGCGTGGTCGACGTTGACCGGACGAGTGGACGCGAACGACCGGCCCTCCTCGGGCCGACCTGCCCAGCGGGGGAGCGGCGCGCCGTCGGGGACGATAACCACGTACCGCTGCGGGTAGTTGCGGGGCCGGACCGTGTAGGTGAGCGTCGCCGCCTCACCGTCGACGGCGAGGTCGACCTGCTGGCGCAGGTCCTCAAAGTGGCGCAGCGCATCGGTGGCTGCTTTCTCGTCCAGGCGCAGGCCCTCGACGAAGGACAGGACGTGGGTCAGGTGCTGGCCGGTGTCGAGCAGCCAGCGGGCCTTGAGCCCGTCGACGGGAAGCTCGGGGTACTGCGAGTTGGCCAAGACCACGGCGGGGTCCTCGGCGTTGGCGACCGGGTCGCTGCCGGTCGAACGGGCCGACCCACCGCAGGCCGCGGTCAGGACGAGCACCACGCCGGCGACGGTGGGGGCGGGCCTCATCCGCCGGTCGACGAGAAGTGTTGGTAATCGGGGGAGGCCCAGACGCCGCCCCAGTACCAGCCGGCGGCGGCGAAGGCGTTGTTCAGCTCGCCGCCTTTGACCGCCATCCCGGCACGGACATCGGCCCGGTTGAGGTAGGCGGCGCCTGCGGGCGGCAGGACCTGCCCGCCCTCGAGGTACGGGTTCTCGACCGGGTTGACGTCGATCGCCTCGCCGTAAGCGTGGGCCGACCAGTGCGGCGGCCCGCTGGCCACCGCGTTGCGGCAGTTGAAGGCGGCGGTGTTGTCGGCCGCGATCGACGCGTCGTCACTGCCGCCATACACGTCGACCGGCTCCATCCGCCGGATCGGGAAGCGCCGGTCGTAGAGCCGGTGGAAGACGTCGAGAACGGCAGGGGCGGCGGCCGCGCTCACCACCATCGTGCCAGTGTGCGGGCGATCGTCGAACCCCCAGTACGACATCGACAGGAGGCGGAGGTCCTCGGGGCCGACGGGGCAGCCGGGGCGCCAGGACGCGGGCAGGTCGGCGGCGGTGACCCGTGCGGTCGTCCCCGCGAACGGGGCGGCCGGTGCCGCGGTCGAGGTCGAGGTCGTGGGCGTGACGGTGGTCGTGGTCGCCGGCCTGAGGGTTGTCGTGGTCGTGCTCACCACCACGGTCGTTGACACCGGGAGGGCCGTGGTCGGGTCGGAGGCGGCAGTGCGGACCGTGGGGGAGCCCGAGCACGCGGTCATGAGCGCGCCGACCACGGCGACCAGGCCCCAGCCGCTCCGACGTCCAGGCACGACTCTCTAGAGTAGTTTCGTGCGATCGGTCCGGCGCAGTGCGACGGTCGTGCTCCTGGCCCTGGTGGCGGTGAGTTGCGGATCGGCGGCACCCCAGGCCACGCCGGCGGCGTCGTCGACCACGAGCTCCGTGGCGGACCCCACGTCCACGACCACGGTCCCGCCCTCGACGACCACGACCTCCGCGCCCGTCACGCCGACGCGAGCCACCGTCCCCACCACGACCGTCCCGACCACCACGACGACCGCCGGCGCCGTCCTCCCCGACGCCCGTCTGGGCGACGTGGGGTCGGCGGGCCAGGCCGTGCTGGTGACCGCGGCCGCCCCCGGGGCCACGACCGCGACCCTGACCGCCTACGAGCGGGTCGGCACGGCATGGCGGGCGGTCTACGGCCCCTGGACGGCGCGAGTCGGCACCCGGGGCATCGCGCCGCCCGGGGCCAAGCGGGAGGGTGACGGCCGCACCCCCTCGGGCGTGTACGCGTTCGACTTCTTCTTCGGGGTGTTGGCCGACCCCGGTGTCAACTTCGCGTACCGCCGCATCACCAGCCGGTCGATCGTCTGGGACGACGACCCGGCCAGCCCCACGTACAACCTCTGGCGGGACAGCGCCACGGAGAGCGTGGGCGCGGACCCGGAGCCCATGTACACGACGCCGGCCTATGAGTACGGGGCCGTCATCGCCTACAACGCCGACCGCACCCCGGGACTGGGCAGTGCCATCTTCCTGCACGAGTCCACCGGCGGGCCGACCGCCGGTTGCGTCTCCCTGCCCGTCGACCAGCTCCTCTCGGTGCTGCGCTGGCTCGACCCCGCCCGCCAACCTCGCATCGCCATCGGGATCGCCTCGTAGTTCACATCGCCGACCCTGGCCCTGCGGCGCGTCCTCGATCGCGGCCTGGTCGCGCTGAGCGCGTTTGCCGGGTGACGGTGGGGGGCACGAACTGGTCATGCTCACCCTCATCCTCATCATCGTCGTCCTGTTCCTGCTGTTCGGTGGGGGTGGGTACGCCTACCGGGGGCGCCGCCGGCTGTAGCGGCCCGCGGCCGGGACATCACCCCGACGGCGCCGTCGGGGTGTCTTCCCAGCTCGACTCGACCTGCTGTTCCGGGCGGCGTTCGCCCTGGCGGGCGATGGCGTCGAAGGTGCGCCGATCGGCCTCGGTCAGGGGGGGCTGGAGGATGCTGCGGGGCCACAGGCGGCGGACGCGGACGACGTTCCACTCGGCGGCGTAGAGGGTGACCTGGGCACCGAGGTAGAGCCACGACACCAGCCCGAGCACGGACGCGAAGTACCCGTAGACCTGGCTGGCATGGCGGAGCTGGTGCCCGACGAGGTAACCCCCCAGGGCCTGGAGGGCCGACCAGGCCACGCCGGCGGCAGCCGCCCCGGGTACGAGGTCGGCGGTCGGGATGCTGGCCGGGGTCAGGACCCGGAACGCCAGGGTGTACAGGCTGACGTTGAGGGCCACCGACGCCAGGGCGGCGGCGATCTTGAACGCTCCCGACCCCCCGCCAAAGGTCGAGGTGGCGGCCAGCATGGTGCTGGCCAGGACGCCGATCCCGAGGATGGCGAACAGGCCGAGCCCACGCACGAGGCGGGTGACGAAGTTGGGCCGGATCACGTCGGGCACGTTCCACACTTCGGCCATGGCCAGCTGCCCGGCTTGGGTGACCCCCAGCCCGCCCCAGATCGAGAACCCCAGGCCCACGGCGAGGGCGGCGGCGTTGCCCCGCAGAGGCCGGATGGAGTCGACCAGCTGGTTGCCGATGATCGGGAAGTCCTTGAGGGCCGAGTTGAGGACGTTCCGCTGCGCCCCGCTGTCCCGTCCGAGGATGAAGCCCAGCACCGTGGTTAGGAACAACAGCAGGGGGAACAGGGCCAGGAAGCCGTAGTAGGTGATCAGGGCGGCCAGGCTCCCGGCCCGGTCGTCGCCGAACTTCTTGATGACGCCGAACCCGATGGCCACTCGTCGATGGCCCTGCTGGTAGCGGTCGACCCTTCTAACCAAGGATTCGACGGCGTTCACGCCCCCTCCTTACCCCATTCGGCCGCTGCTCCGTAAGCTGGTCCGGTGCGCAGCCGGCAGATCATCGGGGACCTGCTCCGGCGCGCCTCGCTGACCCCGCCGGATCTTCTGGCCGCCGACATCGCCGCCGCCCTGGGCGAGGCGGGCGGGAACCACCTTGTTCTTTACGTCGTCGACTACGAGCAGCTCACCCTGCAGCCGGTCGGGATCGCTACGGACCTGCTCGACGAGGAGCCCAAGGGGGTGAACGTCGAGGGGACGCTGGCCGGGCGGGCCTTCCAGGTCCAGCAGGTGGTCACCGCGCAGGTCGACGGCGGCTGGCGCGTCTGGGCCCCCATCCGGGAGCGGGCGGAGCGGATCGGCGTCCTCGAGTTCGGCTTCCCCGAGCTCGACGACGACCTCGTGGCGCTGTGCGACGACCTGGGCCTCCTCGCCGGGCACCTGGTCCACACCGCGGGCCGGTACACCGACCTCATCGAGCTGCGCCGGCGGCGGCGCCCGATGAACCTGGCCGCCGAGATGCAGTGGGACATGCTCATGCCGCCGCTTGCCTTCTCGTCGCCCGAGGTGTCGATCGCCGGCATCCTCGAGCCGGCCTACTTCGTGGCCGGCGACGCCTTCGACTACTCGCTCAACGGCGAGACGCTCGGCTTCGCCATCCTGGACGCCATGGGCCACGGGGTGCACTCCACCCTGGCCAGCACCCTGGCCCTGGGCGGGTTCCGCCACGGTCGCCGGCGCGGGTTGCCCATCACGGTGGTGGCCGAGCAGGTCGACGACGCCCTGGTCGAGCACTTCGCCGGCGAGTGCTTCGTCACCGGCCACCTGTGCGAGCTGGACGTCGGTACCGGCACGTTCAACTGGGTCAACGCCGGCCACCCGCCGCCGCTGCTCATCCGGGGCCAGAGGGTGGTGTCGGAGATGACGGTCGACTCCTGCCTGCCGCTCGGCCTGGGCGTGCGCATCGCCGAGGTGGGGGAGCAGCACCTCCAGCCGGCCGACCGGATCCTGTTCTACTCGGACGGGGTGACCGAGGCCCGGCCCCAGGGGGGCGCCCAGTTCGGGGTCGAGCGGCTCGTCGACGCGGCCGAGGAGTTCATGGGCGGCAGCCTGCCGGTGGCCGAGGTTCTGCGCCGGTTGGTGCGCCGCCTCCGCGAGCACCGCGGGGGCGAGCTGGCCGACGACGCCACCCTCGTCTTCCTGGAGTGGCAGCCGGGGCGGTGAGCGCCGGCGCGGGGGCTCAGGTGCCGACGAGGCGGCTGAGCGGGCCGTCGGGCCGCAGGTGCAAATCCTTCACCAGGTGGACGATCGTCCCCGTCTCCGGCCGCGATTCGAAGTGGACGGAGTCGACCAGGGCGGCCATGAGGGCCATGCCCCGGCCCTGCTCCTCGGACGGGCCGGCCATGGCCACGGCCAACGAGTTGGAATCGAACCCGCGGCCGGCGTCGACCACCCGGATCTCGCACTGGTCGTTCTCCAGGACCAGGTGCACCTCGTACTTGTCGTCGACGCCGGAGTGCTTGACGACGTTGGCCGACGCCTCGGTGAGGGCCAGGGCCACGTCCTCGACGGCCTCCGTCTCCACCCCGAGCTCGTTGAGGGCGGCGACGGTGATGTGCCGGACGACGGGGAGCGTGGCCGAGTCCCGGGGGAGGCAGAGCATGAGGGAGATGCGCACCTTGGCCTCCTTCATCGGTGGGACGACCTGGCCGGGCCCGCTCGGCGGCAAGCGGGAACGGGGCCAGGCGTCCCTGCCGTACGGGGCCCGGTACCAAAGCGGGGGAAGAGGAGCTGGTCGGCGGGCCCTGCGGTGGGCATGGAGCGTGCCTCCTTTGGATCGCGACCTCGCATGGGTTGTTCCGCCGCCCGGCGAGGCCGAAACCCCCGTTCCCCAGCGCTATTGCTTGCGGGCGACGGCCTCGGCCAGCTGCTCCTTGGTCATCTTCGACCGACCCTTGACGCCGAGCGCCTTGGCCCGCTCGTAGAGCTTCTGGCGGGTGTTGCCCAGCACGTCGACCCCTCCGAAGGTCTTGCCGCCCTTGCGAGCCGCAGCCCCGCCCCGGGCGGCCTGGGGATCGGACGGGCCCTTGTGCTTCTTGGGCTCCCAGTGGTCGCCCACCTTCTCGAAGGAGTGCTTCAGGGCGGAAAAGGCGGTGCGGTGGGCCCGCTCGCCCTCGCCGTAGCTCTCGACCGCCGAGTCGTGGGTCTTGGCCCAGGTGCGCCGGGCCTTTGCCGGGGAGCGCTTTAGCGTCCCGGGCATCTCGTCCTTGGCAGGCATGTGAACCTCCTCGTCTCATCGGACGAGCGCTTCCTACCCGGTTTCAGATCGCGTCCACCTCGAGGAGGTCGACTGCGGGCCGGGCGTCTCGGTCGATCCGGCACCACACGACCTTGCCGCCGGCCGTGGCCTCCGCCCCCCACGCGGTGGCCATGCGCTCGACCAGCATCATGCCCCGCCCGGTGCCCGACATGGTCGAGTAGTGCCTGCGGGTGGGCAGCTGCCCGCTGCCGTCGTGCACCTCCAGCCGCGCCCCGTCCGGGTCGACGGCCACGACGACCTCGAGCGGCGTGCCGGAGTGGAGCACGGCGTTGGCCACCAACTCGCTCACGAGGAGCATGGCCGTGTCGGCCATTTCGGCCAGGCCGCTGTCCGCCAGGGCCGATTCGACGAAGCGACGGGCCTGGCCGGCGCTGGCCGGGACGGCCTGGAACGTGCAGGCCCGGCGCCCCGTCATCTCGGCACCCGGGCGACCAGGACGGCCATGTCGTCCTGGGGGCTGTCGGTGAACAGCATGCGGGCGTCCTGCTCGACCCGCGCCGCGATGGCCGCCGCGTCGAGGCCGGCGGCGACGGCGTGCTCGAGGGCGGCGGCCACCCCGCGCTCGTCGAAGAAGCGGCGTCCCTGATGGCGTTCGACGATCCCGTCGGTGAAGCAGACCAGCGACTCCCCGGGAGCCAGGTGGACGTCGACGTCGTGAAGCTCGATCTCCGCCGACGCCCCGAGCAAGGTACCGGGGCGGCCGACGGCCTCGACCGTCCCGTCGGCCCGACCGACCAGCGGCAGGGGATGGCCACCGCAACAGACGACCACGTCCGCACCCGCGTCGCCCGGGGTCACGATGGCCAGGGCCACGGTGCAGAACCGCGGCTCGGTCAGCTCCCAGGGCGGGTCGTCGCACGACGCCAGGGCGGTGACCCGGTCGGCCTCGGCGGCCAGGAGCACCCGGTTCAAGTGGCTGAGGATGGCCTTCGGCTCGGACTCGTACAGGGCGATGGAGCGGATGGTGTGGCGGGCCAGGCCGGTGACCGCGGCGGCGTCGACTCCCTTGCCTCGGACGTCGCCGACGACCAGGAGCCAGCGCCCACCGTCGAGGGCGAAGGCGTCGTAGAAGTCGCCGCCGACCTCGACCCCCTCGCCCGCGGGGGCATAGCGGGCGCCGAGCTCGAGGCCGGGGACGCTGGGCAGGCCCGGCGGAAGGAGGCTGGCCTGCAGGCTGCGGGCCACCCGGCTGCGCTCGGCGAAGAGCCGGGCGTTCTCGATGGCGATGGCCGCCCGCACCGCCAGCTGCTCGGCCAGCTGGAGGTCGGCGGGGTCGATCCGCCAGTCCGGGGCCCCGGCCAGCGTGAGCGTCCCGAGCGTCCGGCTCTGCGACCGCAGGGGCAGGATGACCAGGCCCGGCCGGATCTCGCTCACACTGGTCCTGGCCACCGCACCGACCCCGGTGGCGTCGCGGATGTCGGCGGCGCCGCGCAGTGGGCCCAAGTGTTGCGGGTCCAGGTGGGTGGCGGCGAGCGCCTTCGCCGCGCCCTGCTCGTCGACCAGGTGGATGGCGCAGCCCTCGGCCAGGCGGGGGACGGCGAGGTCGACGGCTCGGGCCAGCGTGGTCTCCAAGTCGAGGACCGACGACGCCAGCTCGGAGGACGCCTCGGCGAGGAACGACAGGCGCTCGCGGGCGGTCTCGGCGGCCATGCGGGCCTCGCGTTCGGCGGCCGCCGCCTCTGCCGCCTCCTCGTACAGCGCGGCCCGGCGCAGGGCAGTGGCGGCCTGGGCGCCGAGGGCGGACAGGACCCGGCGCTCGCCGTCGTTGAACGACCGGGGGTCGGGGAAGCCGATGGCCATGGCGCCGAAGGCCACGCCGTCCTCGTCGATGAGGGGGACGACGGCGTGGGCCACGGCCTGGCGCATCGGGGTGCCGATGAAGACGGGGTAGCGGTCGTCGCGGTCCGCGGAACCGTTCAGCAGGACCATCTCGCCGGACCGGATGGCCTCGCTGGCGGGAACGTTGGCGTCCAGGGGGAAGCTGGCCCAGCGCTCCTTCACGTCGTCCTCGTAGCCGACTTCGAGCACGATCTCGACGGTCTTGCCGTCGTCGGCCACCAGGCAGATGGAGCCGGTCACGCCGCCGACGGCGGGGACGCCCTCCTGCAGGACGGCCTCGGCGACCGAGCGGGCGTCCACCGCCCTGATCAGGGACATGGTCACCGCCTGCAGCCCCCGCAGGCGGGTGGCGACGGTCTCGGCCTCCGCCCGGGTGGCCCGTTCGACGGCCAGCAGGTGGGCGCGCTCCTCGTCGGCGATCCGGCGGGCGGTGATGTCGGCCATGCACCCGATCCGCCCGGTCACCTGCCCCTCGTCGTCCAGGGTCACCTGGCCCCGGCCCTGGAGCCAGTGGACCGACCCGTCCGGCCACACCACCCGGTACTCGAGGTCGTAGGCGCCCTTGCGCTCGACGGCACGGTCGAGCATCGACGTGACCCGCGCCCGGTCCTCGGGGTGCAGGCTGGCCGCCCAGGTGGAGAACTTGCCGTCGAACTCGCCTGGGCCCAGGCCGAGGAGGGCCTCCGCCGTCTCGTCGAGGGTGACCCGTGTCGTCGCCCGGTCCCAGCGCAGGATGCCCAGCCGCCCGGCCGCCAGCGCCAGCCGCTGCTCGTCGCGAGTGGTCCGCAGCTCGTGGGCCAGCCGCCGCTCGGCCGACACGTCCTCCGACTCGGCGACGATGGCGACGACCCGGCCCGCGTCGTCGAGCACCGCCCGCTCGACCGAGGCGACCCGCAGGACGTGCCCGTCCTTGTGGCGCACGGCAAGGTCCCCGGACCAGTGCGGGTCCGCCGCCGCATCCGGTACCAGCACGGAGGCGAGGTTGCGGCCGAGGACGTCCTCGGCCGCCCAGCCATAGAGCACCTCGGCGCCCCGGCTCCAGTAGAGGACGGTTCCTTCGGGGTCGGTGGCGATCACCGCCCGCCCGAGGGCGTCGAGGACGGCGTCGGGCGTGACCGCCAAGACCGGGTTCTCGCTCACCGACCGGTGGTCATGGTCGCCGTCCCGCGGCTACGGGTTCGAGCCGATGCGGGGCACGGGAGCAGTCTACGGGCCTCGGCCTTTCTCACCACGAGCCGCCCCCGCCACCACCGCCACCGCCGCCGGAGAAGCCGCCCGAGAACCCGCTGGACCCGGACCCGGACGGGGTCGAGGTGATCGTGCCCGCGGTCGTCACCGCGAACCCGTCGATCGAGTGCGAGAAGCCGATGGCGGTGAACGTGCCCGACCCGCCGTACCAGGACGGCTGGGGGAGCTCCCCGTCCAGGCCGGCGAAGGCCCGGGCCCACCGTTCGGTGGCGCCGAAGACGATGGCGTAGGGCAGGTACTCGGAGAAGAGATGCTGCTGTTCGGCGAAGCGGGCCCGTTCCTTCTCGGACTCGTCGATGAACCTCCGGAAGCCCTGGACCCGGCGGAGCACGCCCGTGCCCTTGGCCGTGCGCCGGGGCATGCGCTTGGCCCCGACGATAAGCAGCAGGCCGCCGACCACGAAGGGCAGGGCCACCAAGCCGGCGTGGGTCAGGCCGGCGACCACCACCAGCGCGACGAGGGACAGCGAGAACGTGATCCAGCCGATCACCCGCCAGCGCAGGCGGACCTTGTCCGGTCGGCCGACGAACCAGCCCTCGGCCACGACGTCGTCGTAGAGCGCGTCCTGCACCTTGTGCAGCTTGGTGGCGAAGGTGTTGCGCAGGGCCGAGAGCTTCACCTCGTCGCCCTTCTGGAACAGTCCGTCCAGCAGCGTCCGTTCGTAGGAGAGCAGGCCGTCGCCGGCCTTCAGCTTGGTCAGCGTCCAGTCGGGCTTGCCGAACCAGCCCTTCTTCTCGATCTCGTCGATGCGGAGGTACCCCCGCACGGCCAGGTCGACGATGGTGGCGGTGACGTCGAGGGTGGTGGCGGCCTCGTCGACGAGGGTGCCGACCTGCCCGGGGCGCAGGTTGTCCGGGGGCACGAACTCGACGGGGACCTCGGTGCCGCCGAAGGCCCGGAACGACGGTGGGACCTGTTCCTCCTGGCCCTCCGTGGCGAAGGCGGCGTCGACGGCCGAGCCGGTGAACTGGCGGTCGCGCCCCGTCCGCCAGGCCAGGCGGGCGAACCCGCCCACGATGGCGACGAGCAGGGCGAACGTGGTGCCGAGCGTCGCCGGGGTGGCCGAGAACGCCCGGGCGAAGTTCCAGCGCTCGTCGAGGACCGGGACCGGCGTGGGGACCGCGCCCTTGGCGAAGCCGACGACGACGGTCATGCCCTGGCCCGGTCCCCGCCGCCCCTCGCTGAAGTCGGCGGTGTCGGGGCCGTGGCCGGCGGTGTCGCAGGCCAGGCGTGACCCGGTGCCGCCGCCGAAGCAGGCCACCTCGGTGATCGCCGAGGGCGTGGTCACGTGGACGGTGGCTCGCTCGATCGGCACGGACCACTCGTTGCCGATGGCGTTCCAGTACAGCTCGTCGTGGTCGTCGAACCCGTTGAGGGCGGCGCCGACCCGGTAGGCGATGGTGTAGGTGTGGGCGCCGGTGATCGTCTTTTTGGCGTCGCCGATCTTGATCCGCTTGAAGGCGTTGTTCGTTTCGAGGGCGTACTTGTCCGGCGTCCCCGGCGACCCCAGCACGGACAGGACGTGGAGCGGGTAGATGCGCTCGTACCGGCTGTCGTAGTCGAGCCGGACGGGGACGTCCCGGTAGATCCCGTGGTGGGGGCTGAACCCGAAGTCGTAGTCGATCGTCTCGGTGATCAGCAGCGAGCCGGTCGTCTCCACCTTGATGTCGACGGCGTAGGAGGTGATGCGCTCGCTGCCGATCTGGGCCGCCGCGGCCGGGGCGACGAGAAGGGGGAGCAAGGCGACGACGCCGACGACGAGGCCGGCCCAGGCTGCGTGCCGGCGTTCAGCCATCGGCCTCGCCCAAGCGGGCGACCAGATCCCGGTGCGAGGCCTGCAGGCGTTCGAGGTCGGCCCGCAGGCCGGCGACGGCATCCTCGAGGGCGGCCAGCCGGTCGGCCCGGGACGCGACGGCCGCGGCCACGCGGGGGGCGTCGTCGTCGTCGCCGGCGAGGGCCTCGGAGAGGTCGCCGCCCAGCAGGTGGGCCCACCGGTTCTCCCGGTGCCCGGGTTGGCGCTCCAGCCGGGCCACGAGGGGTTGGTTGCGGGCGGCCAGGCGACGCAGTGTCTCCAGGACCTCGTCGACGTCCTCGAAGGTGTGGAGCCGCTCCGTGCGCGATCGCAGCTCGCTGGCCGTCTGCGGCCCCCGCAGCAGGAGGACGGACAGCAGGGCCATGTCCGCCGGCTCGAGGGCCAGCATCTCGTCGAGGACGTGGCGGAACTTGTCGGCCCGGTTCGACCGGCTGTAGACGATCCTGACGACGTTGGCCGCCCGCAGGTTCTCCAGGGCGTTGCTCACCGTCGGCTCTTCGAGCCGGGTCACCGGGTTCCGGTTCGAGGTCTGGTTGCAGGCCGCCAGGAGGCCGTTCATGGTCAGCGGGTAGTTGTCGGGGGTCGCCATCTCCTTCTCGATCAGGCACCCGACGATGCGGGCCTGCACCGGTGTCAGGTTCACGGTCGCCCAGGGTACGGCGCGAACCGCGGAAAGATGCGGCTGTGCACTTGGGCGTCCTCGACCAGTCGCCGGTGCCGGCCGGGTCGACGCCCGCCGAGGCGCTGCGCCACACCATCGCCCTGGCCCAGGCCGCGGAGGCGCTCGGCTACCGCCGGTTCTGGGTGGCCGAGCACCACAACACCCGCTCGCTGGCGTCGACCGCGCCCGAGATCCTGGTGGGCGCGGTTGCCGGGGCCACATCGAGCATCCGGGTGGGGTCGGGCGGGGTGATGCTGTCGCACTACAGCCCGCTCAAGGTGGCCGAGACGTTCCGCACCCTGGCCGCGCTGCACCCGGGTCGCATCGACCTGGGGGTGGGCCGCACCCCCGGCGCAGATCCGGTGGCCGAGGCCGCGCTGCAGTACCTGCCGGGCGTTCCCGGCGACGAGCAGTACGTCGACAAGGTGGCCGACCTGGTGGGGTTCCTGCACGACCGCCTCGACCCCGGCCACCCGTTCGAGTCGGTCCGGGCCATGCCCGACGGCGTCGTCGCCCCCCAGGTCTGGCTGCTGGGGTCGAGCAGCCACGGTGGGGCGGTAGCCGCCTACATGGGCCTGCCGTTCGTGTTCGCCCACTTCATCACCGCCACCTTCGGCCCCCAGGTCATGGCCGCCTACCGCCGGGGCTTCCAGCCGTCGGCGGCGGGCGCGGTGCCGCAGGCGGCCCTGGCCGTGGGTGTCATCTGCGCCGAGACCGACGCCGAGGCCGACCGGCTGGCCCGGTCCAACGACGTCTGGCGGCTGCGCCCGGAGGGGTCGGCGCGGGGCGCGCTGCTGTCGCCCGAGGACGCCGCCGCCGTGGTGCTGTCGCCCCTGGAGAAGGAGAAGGTGGCCCAGGGCCGGGCCGCCATGGTGGTGGGCTCGCCCGGCCGGGCCCGGGCCGAGCTGGTCGCCCTGGCCGACGCCTTCGGCGTGGACGAGCTCATCGTGGTCACCGTGTGCCACGACCCGGCGGCCCGCCTACGGTCCTACGAGCTGCTGGCCGCGGCGTTCGACCTCGCCGGTCAGGGGTAGATCCTGGTCATGGTGAACAGCATCGGGACGGAGGAAGCCGCCCGCCTGCACGCCGAGGGCGCGCAGTTCGTCGAGGTCCTGGGCAAGGCCGAGTACGACGAGGAGCACCTGCCCGGCGCCATCCACATCCCGCTGCGGCGACTGGAGGAGCGGGCCTTCCAGCTCCTCGACCCGGCCCGGCCGGTGGTCGTGTACTGCTGGGACTACCAGTGAGACCAGAGCCCCCGAGCCGCGTGCCGGCTCGAGACCCTGGGCTTCGCCGAGGTGTACGACTACGTGCCGGGCAAGGCGGCGTGGATGGCCTCGTTCCTGCCCTTCGAGGGTGAGCGGGGACCGGAGATGCGGGTCGGGGCGGTGGCCCACCGCGACGTCCCCACCTGCGGGTTGAACGACAAGGTGGCCGATCTGGGCGACGTGCCCCTCGTCGTCGTCGTCGAGGACGACGTGGTCCTGGGCGTCATCGAGGGGGACGCCTTCGCCGACCGGGACAAGACCGCCGCCGACGTCATGAAGCCTGGCCCGAGCACGTTCCGCCCGCCCGTCCCCGTCGACGAGCTGGCCCAGTACCTGCTCGACCACGATCTCCAGCACACCCTCATCACCACCCTCGACGGCCGCCTGATCGGCGTCGTCCGCCGCGAAGACCTGGGGGTGTAGCCCCCCCTCCCTCTCGTTCTGGCTGCAGTTACCCGCGCATAGGCGGGTAACTGCAGCCAGAACGATGAGGTCGTCGCTCCCCGCCCCTGGGCGAACGCCGGAGGGCCCGCTCGATCGCCTCGCGGATCCACGCCCGGGCGAACCCGACGGTTTTCCGGGCCTGAAAGTACCCTGGGGGTACTTCTGGGCCCGGAAAGCGGTCAGGAGGCGGCGGCGCCATGGGCGGGTACTGCTGATGTCGGGGAGGTAGCGCGCCGGTTAGGGGTCGGCGACGGTCCGGCTTCCGAGCAGGCGGGCGACGAGGTCGTCCTTGACCAGCGCGTCGACGAAGAGACCTCGCCCCGCCACGCCCGGATCATCTAGACGAGGCGGTCGAGGCCGGCGCGGTGCAGGTCGGCGACGTCCTCCAGCTCGGCCGCCGCCTCCGGGTCCGTGGCCCGCAGCCAGCCGGCCAGGCGGTCGAGCCGCTGGGCGACCTCGCCGCCGGCGGCGGTCGGTGGTCCGAGCAGATCGAGGACCCGTCGCCGCACCTGGCCGGGGTCGACGTCGCCGGGGAGGGCGCCACGATGGCCGCCGTCGAGCAGCCCGAGGAGCAGGTGGCCGCCGTTGATCTCGCCGTGCCCGAGCCTGACCGCGGCCCGCATGCCCAGCTCCAGGACCTTGCGGACCTCCGGCTCGAACGCCGGCAGCGGTGGTCGCAGTGGCCACGAAGCCACTGCCTCCAGCCCGTCGGTGGCCCCGAGCGCCTGGCCCGCGGGACCTGTTCCCTGGCCGAACAGGCCGAGCAGCAGGTCGACGTCGGTGATCAACTGTCGGCCGTGACGCCGGGCCCGGGCGGCGGCCAGCTCGATGGCCGCCCACGCGTCGGGCGTCAGTAGGTCCCGTAGGGCCCCGCCGAGGGGGTCGGCCGCGGTAACCCGCGTGTCGAGCCACGCCGTGACTGCGGCCACGTCCGTGTTGCCGGCGGCGATGTCGCCGAGCAGCCGGCGGGTGGGGCGGGGATCGAAGGTGGCGACGAGGCCGTTCACGGCCAGCAGGCGCAGGGCGGTCAGCAGGGCCAGCCGCCGGGTCCCCGCCGGGAGCGGATCGAGCTGCACGATGCCGGTCAGCAGGACGGCGGCGGCCTCGTGCGGGGGCAGGGGCGGGCCGGCCTCGGCGAGCAGTCCGGCCAGCGGCGTGGTGGCCAGGGTCTCCAGGAGCTTGGGCGTCTCGATCTCGGTCAGCTCGGCGGCGATGGCCACCAGGTCGGCGAGGTCGAGGCGCCTCAATCGTCGTCCGCCAGGAGCTGCAGCACCTCCGCGTGCCGGGTGCGGTGGTCGTCGAGCAGGCGGCGGAACTCCGGGTCACGCCGGCGCTCGTCGACGGAACGAGCGAGGGCCTCACGCAGCCGGTCGGCTCGTTCGGGGGCGAGGCGGAGGGGGCTGTTCTTGGTCCCCGTGGTCAGCGGCGCTTGCCCAGGCGCTTCCACCACGGGGCCCGCTCGCGGTCGCGCTGCACGCCCAGCTCCTCCATGATCCGGGGGCCGGCGGCGTTGATGATGTCTTCGGCCTCGTCCAGCAGCTCGGCCGCCCCCTCGTCCAGGCCGGGTGGCTCCTCGGGCGTGGGTGGGCTGATGAGGTTGCCGTGGGCCCAGTTGACGTCGGCCAGGCGGGGGGCGAAGCCCACGCAGTCCGCCGGGCACCGCCAGGGGGCCTCCGGAGCGAGATCGATGTTGCACTTCCGCACCGTCTCGCCGGTCGGGTAGGTCCGGCTCTCGTAGTTCTTGCAGTCGGTCCGCATCGGCATGGGACCCATCTTCTCAGCTATTCGATTAATTCGGTTGACGCCGCCCGGCGCGGATGACAACCATGTAGCCATGCGTCAGGTGACTTGGCAGTGCGCGACCGAGCTGGGCAGCCGTGGTGGCCGCCTGGCGCGCCCGTCCACGGTCATGGATGTCGCAGCGCATGCGGCCGGGCGGTCGTTCGGCATTCACAAGTACAACGTGCGGCCCTGGGGCTCAGGAGGCGATGCAGCCGGATAGGCAGCAGTCACCTCCGAGGAAGGCCCCAAGGCCGCCGGGATTCCCCCGGCGGCCTTGTGCTTTCCCGGGAACCGGACAGAAGCAGCGAACCAAAACAGACGAGAACACACGACACGCAGACATCGGACACGAACGAGAGAGGAGCGACCGAGATGCTGGCCGAGCGGCGGGACAACGAGGAGCCCGACCAGGACGCGGAATTCGTCTGGGCCAACGCACGGTGCAACGACGGGACGGGAGCCCTGGTTGCGCTGTTCTTCTCCGAGCAGCTCGACGACATCGCCCGGGCCAAGGCCTTCTGCGGTGCGTGCGAGGTGCAGGAGGCCTGTTTCCAGGCTGCGTTGGCCCGGCGCGAGCCCTACGGCGTCTGGGGCGGGCGGCTGTTCTTCAAGGGCAAGGTGCTGGCGGTCAAGCGGCCTCGGGGCCGGCCGCCCAAGAACCCCCGCCCGGAGGTGGCCGTGACCGACGAAGAGATCACGCTCATCGCCTAGGCGGGCACGGATCGTCCCCGGGACGGCTCAGGTCGAGCCCTCCCGGCGGGCGATCCCCAGGGTGGGACCGGGTCAGGCGCGCCCGGTCGGGAGGACCACGACCATGCGGCAGCCGTGGGGCTGGCGGGCCTCGGCCCGGATCTCGCCGCCGTGGAGGTCGACGATCCACCGGGCGATGGCCAGGCCCAGGCCGGCGCCGCCTTCGGTCGACGAGCGGGCCGCGTCGGCCCGGTAGAAGCGCTCGAAGACCCGGGTCGAGTCCTGCTCGGGGATCCCGGGCCCTTCGTCGCACACCTCGATGGTCACGCTGCTACGGCTCCGGGAGGCGCGCAACTCGACCCGGCCCCCGGGCGGCGAGTACCGCACCGCGTTGTCGAGGAGGTTGGCCACCACCTGGTGGACCCGTTCCGGGTCGCCGTCGGCCGTGGCTCCGGGCGGGTCGACGCTGACCGCGACCTCGACGTCGGTGGTGTGCAGCCGCGTCTCCCCGGCAGCGTCCTCCAGCAGCGGCCGCAGGTCGAAGGGGCGCCGCTGGAGGGGGACGGCACCCGACTCCAGCCTGGACAGGTCGAGGAGCTGGGCGACGAGGGTGCCGAGTCGCTCGACCTGGCGCAGCATGGTCCGCAAGATCTCCGGGTCGGCCGGCTCCACCCCGTCGACCAGGTTCTCCAGCACCGCCTGGAGGGCGGTGATCGGCGTGCGTAGCTCGTGGGAAACGTTGGCCACCAGCTCCCGGCGCACCCGGTCGACCTCGGCCAGCTGGGTGGCCATGCCGTTGAACGCCCGGGCCAGCTCGCCCACCTCGTCGTGGGAGCTGGCTGTGACCCGTCGCCCGTAGTCGCCCCGGGCCATGGCCGCGGCGGCGGCCGCCATCTCCCGCAGCGGCGAGGTCATCCCGTGGGCCAGGACCTGCACCAGCCCGAGGGCCAGGGCGCCGGCGACGAGGGCGCTGACCACGGGCGAGGCGCCGGCACCGGTGGTGACTGAGACGACGAGCACGGTGACGGCGACCGCGGCCACGATCACCGCGCCGAGCTTCATCTTGATGGAGGACAGCGGGTCGAGCGGCCGCACCTCCTTACGTCGCCTCGAGGGCGTACCCCACCCCGTGGACCGTCCGGACGATGCCGGCGCCGAGCTTGCGCCGCAGCGACCGCACGTGGGAGTCGACCGTCCGGGCGCCCGAACCGTCCCGGTACCCCCACACCTGGTGGAGGAGCTGCTCCCGGGTGGCGACGGCCCCGGGATGGGTGGCCAGCCACGACAGCAGGTCGAACTCGGTGGGGGTGAGGTGGACCTCCTCGCCGGAGCGCCGCACCCGGCGGCTGGCTGAGTCCAGCTCCACCTCGCCCACCTTCAAGACCTCGCCGGCGGCTCCCGCCCCCGGGAACACGAGGGTGCGCTCCATCCGGCGCAGGATGGCATGGACCCGGGCCACGAGCTCGCGGGGGCTGAAGGGCTTGCTCATGTAGTCGTCGGCGCCCACGGCCAGGCCCACGAGCATGTCTGTCTCGGAGTCACGGGCGGTGAGCATCAGCACCGGGACCGGCCGGTCCTTCTGGACCCTCCGGCACACCTCCAACCCGTCGAGGCCGGGGAGCATGAGGTCGAGGATGACCAGGTCGGGCCGCAGGTCGTGGCACAGGGTGACGCCGGTCGGCCCGTCGGCCGCCGTCTCCACCCGAAACCCCTCGCTGCGGAGCCGGGCGGCCACCGCCGAGGCGATCGACGCCTCGTCCTCGATCACGACCACGGTCCGGTCCGGCACGAGCCCAGGATAAGAACCCCGTGTGCAGGTGTCCCGCGCGGCCTGTGGAGATTCGGTGCAGGTGGGTAGGAGTGGTTCATGACCGACACCCCCGACGCCGAGCGGCTGGACCAGATCGACGAGCGCATCGACAAGGCCCGCTCCCGGGCCGAGGATGCGGGCATCCTGGTCGACGAGCACGCCGGCGAAGGCGCCGAGGAGCACGCGGAGGAGTTCGCCGACAGCGGCGTCACCGAGTCCGAGGACGACCAGACCATCGCCCCCCCGGGGTAGCCGGGCCCGTTCTGGCTGCAGTCACCCGCCAATTGGCGGGTAAGTGCAGCCAAAACGTCGGTGTAACCCGAGCGGTCAGGCCGACAGGACCTCGGCCAGCTGGAGCGAGCGGCAGCAGTAGAACCGGCCGTTGCGGGTGGGCCGGTTCCAGGTGTCGAACACCGCCCACCGGCGGCCTTGGCTGTCCAGGAAGGTGTCCAGGCCGCCGGGGGCGAACTGGTGGTCCTGGGCCAGCGCGGGGGTGGCCAGCACGGCCTGGTCGGACACGTCCCGGCACGGGCCCTCGATGGTCGGGCAGTAGGCCAGGCCGGTGGCGTACTCGGGGCGGTCGAAGAAGTTGCCCGAGTAGTAGAGCCACCAGCCCCCGCCGGTGGCCGGGACCATGGCCGGCTCCTCCACGATCCCGCCTTGCCACGGGAGCGACGCGCCGAGCAGTCGGTGGGCCACGCCGGTCACGCCCAGGCCGTCGGCGGTCAGCCGCTGCTCCCAGAGGCTGCTGGCCGCCCCCACTGAGTTCCCGTCGTTCTTCCACAGCAGGTGCAGCTGGCCGGTGCCGTCCCGGACGAGGGCGGGGTCGATGGAGCCACCCAGGTCGTGCTGGCACAGCAGCGGCCCGTCGCCCACGCCGGTGTACGGCCCCTGGGCCACGGCGGAGGTGGCGGCGCCGATGCACTGCTGGCCGCTGGCTGCGTCCGGCAGGGTGACGTAGAGGATGAACCCCCGGTCGGTCTGCAGCGCGGCCGGGGCCCAGCTCAGCGAGTTCTTCGGATCGGCCCCCGCCCAGGCCGGGAGGTCGGGGAGGGCGTCGCCGCCCTGCCGCCACGTCTGCAGGTCGGTCGAGCTGGCGGTGGGGACGCGGGCGGGCCAGTCGCCGGTGCCGAAGGCCACGTAGCTGTCGATCCTGCCGCCGGCGCCGGTGACCCCGAGGACGAACGGGTCGCCGAGGTCGCCGTCGTAGACGTCGTGCGCCGGGCCGAGGACGGGCAGGGCCGGGACCGATGTCGGCCCGGCGTCGTGCCGGGAACGGGCGACCATCAGGGCGGCCACCAGGATCACCGTGAGGCCGATGGCTAGGGCGGCGATGCGCCGGGCGGTCGGCGGTCTCGTCGCCGGCGCGGCCGGGGGCTGCGGGTCGCGCTCGCCGTCCAGTACCAGCACGGGGTCGGCCACGGCGTCGATCATCCCATCGGCGTGCCGAGTTCGGGCGGCGGCTACATCCCCAGCTCGAGCTGGCGGGCGGGGGCCGGCGTGGCGGCACGAGTGGCGCGCCGTGGCGAGGCGTCGGTGCGGGTCTCGGCTGGCCGGGCCGCCCGGCCGCCGTGGCGCTCGACCATCCCACTGACCATGGCCGCCAGCCGGTCCTGCGCCTGGGCCGGTGCGTAGGCCCGCGGGTACAGGGCGGCATACTGCTCGGCCAGGTCCGGCCGGGCCTCCACCAGCCACGACAGGTAGTGCTCGCGGACCCCCGGGCGGAGGTGGAGCAGCAGCGGCGAGATGAAGCGGGCACCGGCGTCCACGCACGCCTTGACCACCGCTTCGATCTGCTCCGGGTCGTCCGACAGCCCGGGCAACACGGGCGCCAGCAGCACGCCCGACGGGATGCCGGCCTGGTTGAGCTTGGCCACCGCTTCGACCCGCCGCAGGGGGTGCGGGGTGCCCGGCTCCGTCAGCCGCCAGACCTCTTCGTCGAGCGTGCCGATCGAGAAGTTGGCCCGGACGTCGGTGCGCTTGGCCGCCTCGGCCAGCAGGTCCAGGTCGCGCAGGATGAGCGTCGACTTGGTGAGGATCGAGAACGGGTTGGCCGCCGCCGCCAGCTCGCCCACGATCCCCTGGGTCAGCCGGTACTTGCCCTCGCAGCGCTGGTACGGGTCGGTGTTCGTGCCCATGGCGATGTGCTCGCCCGCCCACCGCGCCGGCGCCAGCTCGGCGCGCACCCGCTCGACGGCGTTGATCTTCACGACGATCCGCCGCTCGAAGTCCTCCCCCGTGTTCATGCCCAGGTACTCATGGGTGGGCCGGGCGAAGCAGTTGTGGCTGATGACGCCGTTGGCCACGAAGTCCCCGGTACCGGTCGTGATGTCCACCAGGGGCTGTTCGACGTTGAGGGCCTCGACCGCCTCGACGGTGACGACGGGGCGCAGGCCGGCACCGTCGGCGGGCGGCGCCGGGCCGAGGAGCCGGCGGCCCGGCGTGAGGTGGGGGCGACGGGACCCGCCAGACTCTGAACCGGTCACGTGCTCCCATCCCCTCTCGGTCAGGAAGCGGTGGTCTCCGCTGGCGACGAGCTCGGTCCCGCCGGCCAAGGTGACCCGATAGGCCGGCTTGACCGTCGTCCACCGGTCGAGGACGGGCGTGACGACCAACCGGCGGCCGGCGCCGTGCCGAACGGTGCCGTAGACCAGGTCACCGACTTCGACGGTGCCGATCGGCTCCGTCCTGCCGTCGGCCAGGAGCACCGGCGTGGACGGATCGAGGCAGTAGGTGCAGGCGTGCGAGCAGCCCCGGTAGGCGTTGATGGTCCAGCGGAAGGGCATCCGGGAGGCCTTGGGGACCTCGTTGATCACCCGGCGGGCCTGGACGTGGAGGAACTCCATGCCCCGGAACTCGCCCCGACCGACGTGGCGCTCGACCTCCTCGAACAGGGCGCCCTGCGGGTCGCTCCCGTCGGCCAGGCGCCAGCGCAGCTCGGGCATGACGGGGAGTTTAGCGAACGTGCGTTCCCTACCGCGCAAACGAAGGAGCGCCTAGCATCCCGCGATGGACCACTTCCGCGAGTACATGGCGGCCGAAGTCGCCCTCGATCACGCCGCGGGGCAGATCAGCCGCCGGGAGGCGATCCGCCAGATGGGGGTGATGGGCCTCTCCTTGACCGCGGCCTCGGCGGTGCTGGCCGCGTGCGGGAAGGACAAGAAGGAGGCGACGACCAGCGGGCCGTCCTCCCAAGACCCCCTGGCCACGACCACCAGCGGCGCTCCCACCCTCGCTCCGTTGACCACCACCGCCCGTCCGGCCACCACCCCTGTCCCGACCCAGGAGGTGACCTACCCGGGGCCGAACGGGACTCTGTTCGGCGCGTACGCGCCGGCCGCCACCCGGAAAGGGGCGGTCGTGGTCGTCCACGAGAACCGCGGGCTGGTCGACAACATCCGGGCCGTGGCCAGCCGCCTGGCGGGCGACGGCTACAGCGCCCTGGCCGTCGACCTGCTGTCAGAGGAGGGCGGGACGGCCAAGGTGGCCACCAACGACGTGGCCAGCTCGCTGACCAACGCCGGGCCGAGCCGGCTCCGTGCCGACGTCCACGCCAGCTTCGACGAGCTGGCCAAGCGGAACCCGGGGGCCAAGCTGGGCCTGATCGGGTTCTGCTTCGGGGGCACGGTCGTGTGGGACTACGTGGCCGACGGAGACGCGAGGTTGGCGGCGGCGGCGCCGTTCTACGGCACCGTCGCCTTCAACGTCAGCTTCGACAAGAACAAGGCCGCCGTCCTCGGCATCTACGGCGAGACCGACAGCCGGGTCAACGCCACCCAGGGCGACGCCCGCGCCGCCCTCGACAAGACCGGCGTGCCCCACCAGATCAACACCTATCCCGGGGTCGGCCACGGCTTCTACAGCGACACCGGGTCGCCCCAGTCCCAGGCCGCGTACTCGGCGGTGCTGGACTGGTTCGACAAGTACCTGAAGTAGCGCCCGCCCGCGTACGCTGCCGGGAATGCCCCGGCCGCCCGCCGACGACCAGCTCGGGTTCCGCCGCGCCCTCGAGGGACTGCTCGGGATCCCGGCCACCGAGGGCAACCAGGTCGACGTCCTGCGCAACGGGGACCGCATCTTCCCGGCCCTGTTCGAGGCCATCGAGGCGGCCACCTCGACGATCGACTTCCTGACCTTCGTGTACTGGGAGGGCTCCATCGGCGAGGAGCTGGCCGAGCTACTGGCGGCGCGGGCGAAGGCCGGCGTGCGGGTGCGGGTCATCCTCGACGCCCTCGGCGCCCTGAGCATGAACCGGGGGCTGGTCGAGCGCATGGCCGCCGCCGGCGCCCAGGTGGAGTGGTTCCGGCCGGTGAACAAGCTGAAGTTCTGGGAGGCCAACCGCCGCAGCCACCGCAAGGTCCTGATCTGCGACGAGGACGTGGCCTTCACCGGCGGCATCGGTATCGCCGACGAGTGGCGGGGCGACGCCCGCCTGCCGGGGGAGTGGCGGGACACCCACTTCCGGGTGCGGGGGCCGGCGGTGGACGGGTTGCGGGCCGCCTTCGTGCAGAACTGGGCCGAGACCGGGCGCCCGCTGTTCGACGACGGGGTCGACAGGTTCCCGGTCCAGCCCCAGGCCGGGCCCTCTTGTGTCCAGGTCGTGCGGGGGGCGGCCCAGACGGGCTGGAGCGACGTGGCCACCCTGCTCCGGTCCCTGCTGGCCCTGGCGCGAGAGCGGGTCCGGATCACCACCGCCTACTTCGTCCCCGACGACGCCACGTGCCGGTTGCTGGCCGAGACGGCCCGGCGGGGCGTCGACGTGGACGTGCTGCTTCCCGGGCCCCACGTCGACAAGCGGTTCGTGCAGCTGGCCAGCGAGTCCCAGTACGCCGGCCTGCTCGGCGCCGGCGTGCGGCTGTGGTCGTACCAGGTGAGCATGCTGCACGCCAAGGTCATGACCGTCGACGGGCAGGTGGCCACCGTCGGCTCGGCCAACTTCACCAACCGGTCCATGTTGCTCGACGACGAGGTCAACCTGGTGGTCTTCGACCCCGCGGTGGTCGAGATCCTCGACGCCGACTTCGACCAGGACATGCTCAGGTCGGAGGCGGTGGACCCCGACGACTGGACCGACCGCGGCCTGGCCCAGAAGGCCAAGGAGGCCGTCGCCGGGCTCGGCGGCCGCCACATGTAGGCCGGTTCAGCCCGCCACACTGGGCCGCTCCGGCCGGCCTACCCGGCCGCCGCGTCCGGGGCGACCACCGGCCGCAGGAGCCACTTCACCTCTTCGCCGACCGGGTCGGCGCGGCGCCAGGTCTCGGCCAGGGCGGGCAGGCGGGCCAGGAGGTACAGGCGGAAGGTGTCGTGCAGGTCGATCAGCGACCGGCGCAGGAGGATGCCCTCGCCGAAGGCGGTGCGGCCGGGATGGCCCACGAGGTGGCGGGCGGCGTCCCAGCTGAACATGGCACCCGTGCCGTCCTCGCGGATGCGCCGGGCCCGGGTGGGGTCACGGCTGTCGGGGGTCTTGGCGCTGGGTTTTACCCCGGCGGCGACCACGCAGTCGCGAAAGCCGAGATCCTCGCCCAGCCGCCACGTCCGCTCCAGGGCGGGCTGCGCCGGGCCGTAGGCCAGGGCGGTGAACCGCTCCACCGCCGACCACAGCAACAGGTAGGCCGACTGGATGGCGAAGAAGCGGTCCCAGAGGGTCGGGTCGTCCCCGCCGACGGTCGGGAAGGGGGCGGCGGCGGCGGCCAGGGCCGAAGCCCGCACCGAGGCCGGGGCGTAGCGCAGGACGGGGTCCTCGGAGGCGGACCAGGACGTGAACCACTCGTCCGGGCTCCCCCGGTCGGGATGGCGGCCGCGCAGGACGTTGACCCGCCCGGGCCGGCCGTCGACCCGCATCTCGACCATGTCCCATCGGTAGTGGGGGCGGGGGGCGATGTTGCAGACGATCGTGTACGCCGCCTTGTCCTGCCCGGGGGCGAAGGTCAGCAGGCTGCCCTCGACCCCGACCTTGCCGTCGGGGTCGAGCAGCGGCAGCCCGTCCCGGATGCGCAACCCGCCGGAGGCCATGGTCGCCGCTTCGGTCCGGGCGACGACCCCGGCCAGCAGGTCGTGCGCGGGCTGGCCGGGCTTGACCAGGCCGTAGTCGAACATGGGCAGGTCGAGCCGGGGCGGGGGCTCGAGGAGGTCGGGCAATGGCACCTCTGGGGGCTCGTATCGGCGGTCGGGCTACCCGCCAGGGTGGTGCAGAACTAGCACGGATGGCGGTCACCGGGTCGAGTTTGGCCGCCCGGTCCCGCGGAAAGGTTCGCGGTGCGCCGTTCTCACTTCCTGGAGGTCGCCCCATGCCCGATTTCGTCACCCTGCTGACCGAGGACCACCGCCGGGCGGAGCAGCTCTTCAAGCAGTACGACGACACCGGCGACCCGCAGGTCGCCCTGGAGCTGTGCCTGGAGCTGAGCGTCCACGCCACCGTCGAGGAGGAGATGCTCTACGGGCTCGTATCGGCCAAGGTCGACAACTACGCCGCGGCCGAGGCCCGGGCCGAGCACCAGGAGGCCAAGGACCTCATCATGGCCCTCGAGTCCATGGACCCGTCGAGCGACGAGTTCGTGACCACCATGACCAAGCTCAAGACCTCCGTCCTGCACCACGTGGACGAGGAGGAGCACGAGCTGTTCCCGAAGATCCTGGAGGCCATCCCGGACACGGCGGCGATCCTGGGCGACGAGATGGCGGCCCGCAAGGTCGAGGTGGAGGCCCAGCTCCGAGCCGACCGTTCCGTCGGCATGGCGCCCTCGACCACCAGCCAGAAGCCCACGGCCAGCCCCGAGCCCGGCTGGTAGGTCCCCGTCCCGGTCAGGGGCGGGACTCGACCCGGCCGCCCGAGGCCTCCCACACGGCCTCGGTGTGGCTGAAGGTGCCGTCGGGAAGGCCGCGTAAGCGGTCGAGGACGTCCGGGGGCGCGTTCAGGTCCGTGGCGCAGGCGACGAGGGTCTCCCGGTCGGCGGGCCAGACCGACGGGCGGAGGTAGCTGGCCAGGCGGCTGCGGGCCTCGGCCTCGTCGTGGTCGAGGAGGGCGTCCGAGGGCTGGCCGGGGTGGAGGTCGCCGGTCAGGAGGGCGTCCGTCGTGGGTTCGTCGTCGGCCGCGCCCTCCTGCTGGCGGGCCTCGTCGGCCCGGGCCTCCATCGGAGAACCCTGGGTCAGCGGTCGGGTGTCGTGTTCCAGGCTGTCGTCGATCCTGGGCGAGTGCTTGTCACTTCCGCGGGGCATGAAGCCCCCCTACCCAGGACGGCAGGAATGACAAGCTTGTAACTGTCGCACCGGCTTGGGATGCTGGTGGGGATGGCTGTTCCTCTCGCCGACCCTGTCGCCGAGCGCAGCTCGTCGCTGCAGGTGGCGGTCGAGCGGTTGGCGTCCCTCCTCACCGGCGGGGGCACGGGGCTGGCCGACCCTGCGGGCGGCCGGCTGGAGTTCGAGGCCGAGATCACGCTGCGGCCGCTGACCCGGGCCCTGTTGCCGCCCGCCGAGGTGTGGGCGGTCGACGGGGGCCAGGCGGTGGTGGCCGACGCCCGCTGCCTGCAACTGGTCGTGGCCCGGGCCGCCCGGGTCCGGTACCGGCTGGGGGCGTGTGACGTGGAGGACGAGGGCGACCTGCGGGCCTGGCTGCTGGGGGGCGACGAGGATGGGGCGGTGGCGGCCGGGCTGGGGCTCGGCATCGCCGCCGACGCCGCCGTCGACCTGAACCTGCTGCGCGACGTCGAGGAGTGGCGGGCAGTGTCGCGCTGCGTGGAGGACGCGTCGCCGGGCGCGGTGGTCCTGGTCGACGGGGACCTGGAGCCCGACTGGCGGGTGGCCTCCTGGTGGTTCGCCGAGCTGCTCGGCGGGGCCGCAGCAGCCGGCGTGACGGTGGCGGCGGTCACCAAGCGGTCGGCATTGTCCAAGGGCGGCGCCCCGCTGCTGGGCGCCCTGGAGCTGGAGGCGGCCGCGTTGTTCGGTCCCCGCGCCTTGTGGTGGGCTCCCGTGGCCCGCAGCCGGGCGGGCGCCCGGGTGGTGGCCGCCCGTCTCGACCCCGATGCCCGGTACGCGTTCCGGGTCGACCTGTCGCCAGGCGCCGAGCCGGAGGCCGTGCTCGGCGGGCTGGCCGCCCTGTGCGATGACGCCGGCTTCCCCGGCTACCCCTACCCCTTGACCGTGGCCGATCGCCTGGCCGCCTGCCCGCCCTGGCTGCGGCTCGACACCTGGTTCGAGGTGGAGGATCTGCTCGACCGCGCCGGCGTCCCCGCCGAGGTCCGCGACCGAGCCTTCGCCGACCGCCACGACCTGATGGAAAGGTTCTGATGAGCACTGGTCGACTGTTCGGGAAGAACGTGCTGGAAGGGGTGTTCCGGGCCGCGCCGGACGAGGACCTGTTCCTGGGCGAGCTGCTGGTGGCGGTGGACGACGCCACCGGGCGGCGGTACCTGTTCCGCATCGTCGACGTCACCTACGGGACCGAGCATCGCGAGCCTGGCTGGGCCGAGCGGGTGGCCGGCACCCTCCTCGATGACGACGCCCGGGGCGAGGCCGGCCTGCACCGCCTGCACGAGCAGTCCCGGCGGACCTACCGGGTGGCATCCTGCCGCTGCCTCGGCTACCTGACGCCCGACGGCTTGGACTTCCGCCGGCCCAAGAGCCTGCCCACCCAGTTCTCCAAGGTCGTCGCCCCCGAGCCGGCCGACTTCGCCTTCCTGCGCACCCGCATGGGTGACCTGCCCGTCGGCACCCTGCGCAGCGGGGAGGTGGAGGTCGACTTCGAGGTCGGCATCTCCGGTCGTAGCCTGGCCAGCCACGTCGGCATCTTCGCCACCACGGGCATGGGCAAGTCGAACCTGATGATGGTCCTCGCCGGCGACGTGCTGCGCTCGGCCGGCCGCTACGGCCTGCTGCTGGTCGACCCCCACGGCGAGTACCGCACCCAGCTGGCCCGCCACCCGTGGGCCGCCGAGCGGCTGCGGACCTACGCGGCCCGCAACCTGGCGAACACGACATCATTGCGGGTGGGCCTGGCCGAGCTCACCGTCGACGACCTGCGCACCGCCTACGACTGGACCCGCCCCCAGGAGGAGGCGCTGTACGAGCTGGAGCGCAAGTTTGCCGGGTCTAAGGCGGCACCGGACGGCCTGTCCTGGCTGCTGCAGTTCTCCCAGGTCGAGGATCTGCCCGGTTTCCGCGACGTCGAGCTGGGCAACCGGGTGGCCCTCAACACCCTGCAGGTCGTGCACCGCCGGGCCCGGCGTATCGTCGAGCTGCCGTGCATCGCCGCCGACGCCCACGTGTCGGTCGGGGCCGCCGTGCTGCGCGACCTGCGGGAGGGCCGGGTGGTCCTGGTCGACGTCAGCGGGCTGGGTTCCACGGAGGAGCTGCTGGTCGCCTCGTTCCTGACCCGCCGGGTGCTGGACGAGTGGTCGAACGCCTACCTGGAGGACCCCGAGGCCCACGACCGCATGCCGGTGGTCGCCGTGGTCCTGGAGGAGGCGCAGCGGGTGCTGGCGGCCAGCAAGGACCGGGACTCCAACGTCTTCCCCCGGGTGGCGCGGGAGGGGCGCAAGTTCAAGGTCGGGCTGTGCGCGGTGACCCAGCAGCCCAAGCTGCTCGACGGGGAGCTGCTCAGCCAGTTCAACACCTTCTTCATCCTCGGCCTGGCCGACGAGAAGGACCGCACCATCCTGCGGTCGTCGTCCAAGCAGGACATTGCCGCCCTCGGCCCCGAGATCCAGACCCTCATGCCCGGCGAGTGCCTGCTGGCCAACCTGGACGCCCCCTTCGCCGTGCCGGCCAAGATCTCGTTGTGGGCCGACGTGGTCCGGGCCTGCCCGCCGCCCCCGCCGCCCCGCCCCGTGGTGGCGGCCAACGTGTCGGCGATGGTGGACTGAGATGCCTGCACTCGCCGGAGCTAGCCGGCAATGAAGGTCGCAGCCCTGGGCGACGCCCACCTCGGGCGCTCGTACTACTCGTACACAACTCCGGACGGGTTCAACCAGCGGGAGCGGGACTTCGAGGAGTCCTTCACCCGGGCCGTCGACCTGGCCCTGGCCCAGTCGCCCGACCTGGTGGTGTGGCTGGGCGACATCTTCGACCATCCCCGCCCCACCTACCGGTCCTACCGGATCGCCCAGCGAGCCCTCGTCACCATCCGCGAGCACGGCGTGCCCCTCGTCGTCATCACCGGCAACCACGACACCCCGCGCCTGCCGGGGACCGGCAGCCCGTACTCGGCCCTGGCCGACCTGTTCCCCGACGTCCGCTTCGCCCATCGGATGGCCTACGAGCGGTTCGTGTTCCCCGGGCTGGTCGTCCACGCCGTCCCCCAGATGCTGACCGTGGACGCCACCCTGGACGCCCTGGCCGAGGCCCGCCTGAGCCGGGACGCCGACGCCACCAACCTCCTGCTCACCCATCCCCGGGTCCCCCAGGTCGAGCCCCACCACTCCGACATCAACGAGATCGAGGTCGACGCCGGGCTGCTCAAGTCGTCCTCGGACCTGGCCCTGCTCGGCCACTACCACTTCCACACCAAGGTCGACACCGGCATCTGGTACGCGGGCTCGACCGACACGTTCTCCTACGCCGACGACCCCGAGGTCCCCAAGGGCATCGTCGTCCTCGACACCGACACCGGGGTGATCGAGCACAAGGCCCTGGCCAACCAGCGGCCGCTGCTCACCCTGCCGGCCATCCACGCCCTGGGCCTGTCGCCCGCCGAGGTGCAGGATCGGGTGCTCGAGCGGGTGGCGGCCGTCCCCGCGGGCGCGGTCGTGCGCCTGTTCCTCGAGGGGGTCGACGTCGAGGCGTACCGGATGCTCGACCTGGAGGCGGTGCGGGCCGCGTCGGCCCACGCCCTCCACGTCAAGATCCAACCCGACTTCGCCAGCACCAAGACCAACGTCGAGCTGCCGGAGCTGTCGTCGCTCCCAGTCCAGTGGGCCAACTATGTGGACGGCCAGGATCTGGCCGGGTTCGACCGCGTCCGGCTCCGGGACCGCGGCGACGAGTACCTGGCCCGCGCCGTCGAGGAGGCCATCGATTGAGGGTCACCCGGCTGCTGCTGCGGAACTACCGGGTGTTCGAGGACGAGCTCGAGCTGGAGATCCCGCCCGGGCTGGTCGGGGTCTACGGGCTCAACGGGGCGGGCAAGTCGGCGCTGATCGAGAGCATCCGGTTCATCCTCTACGGGCGCAGCAGGACGTCGCTGGACGAGGTGCGCACCGCCGGGGTCAACGCCGAGTGCGTCACCGAGGTGGAGTTCGAGCACGAGGGTCACCTGTACACCGTCCGGCGGACGATCAGCGGGGCCAGCTCGCAGGTCAAGGCCGAGGCCCACGCCGACGGGAAGCAGGTGGCCGAGGGGGCGCGCGACACCGGCCGCTACGTCCACTCGATCCTGGGCATGGACGACGGCGCCTTCCGGGCGTCGGTGTTCGCCGAGCAGAAGCAGCTGGCCGCCTTCAGCCAGCAGACCCCGGCCGAGCGGCGCCGCCTAGTCCTTCAGCTCCTCGGGATCACCCCGCTCGACGGGGCCCGGGACCTGGCCCGCAAGGACGCCCGCATGACGCAGGAGCAGTTCGAGCGCCTGCGCGCCGTCCTTCCCGACCTGGAGGTGGTGCGGAGCGCGGCCGACGCGGCCGCGGCGGAGGCGGCCGAGGCCGAAGCCCGGCTGGCCGACGACGAAGCGCTGGCCCTGGTGGCCAGCAGGGACGTGGAGTCGGCCGTCGCCCGCCACCAGGAGCTCGACGTCCTGCGCCAGGAGCACGACCGGCTGGTGGCCGAGGGCAAGGAGGTCCGCAAGCACTACGACCGGGCCATGGAGTGGGTGGCCAAGCTGGCCGCCGAGCAAGACGAGCTCGAGGAGGCGGCGGCCCGCCTGGACGCCCTGGCGGCCGACGCCGAGGGGTGGGCCCAGGCCGAAGCCCGGCTGCGGGTGGTCGAGGCGGTGGTGGCGGCCAAGACCGCCCTCGACGGTGTCCCCATCCCGGTCGCCGCCAGCGCGCCCGACGAAGCCGATTGCGACGCGGCTCGGGTCGCGGCCGAAGCGGCCCGGGTGGCCCTGGCCTCGGTGGCCAGCACTCTCGAGGCGGCCAAGGTCGAGCGGGACAAGGCCCGGGAGGCGGTGGCCCGGTCGTCCACCCTCACCGGCGAGGGCGACTGCCCCCTGTGCGGGCAGGCCCTGGGCGACGCCTTCGAGGCGGTGCAGGCCCACCGGGCCGAGGAGCTGGCCGACATCGAACGCCGGCTCAACGAGTTGGAGCTCGACCGCCGCCAGGCCGTCGTGGCCGCCGACGCGGCCACCGAGCGGGCCTCCGCCCTGGCCAAGGAGCTGCGCCGGGCCCAGACGGCGTGGGCCGACCACGAGCGGGCCGTGGCCCGGCGCCAGGAGGCGGAGGCCACCCTGGCCGCGGCGGAGGCGGCGCTGGGCCGGCCGCTGCGCGACGGGGAGCGGGCCGAGCTGGCCGTCGAGGTCGACCGCCGGCGGCGGGCCACCGACGAGTGCCAGCACATCCGGGGCCGTTTGGAGCGTCGGGAGACGGTGGCCAAGGAGCTGGATGTCGAGCGGGCCGCGGCCGACGAGAGCCGGGGCCGGCTGGAGGCGTTGCGCGAGAAGGTGGCGGCCCTGGGCTTCCGGCCGGAGAACCTGGCCGCCGCCCTGGCCGAGCGCCAGCGGCTCGAAGCGGCGGCCCAGCGGGCCACGATCCAGGCCCAGGCCTCGAAGCTGGCCGCCGGCCAGGCGCGGGAGCGGGCGGCGGCCGAGGCCCGGCGGGTGGCGGAGACCACCGAGCAGCACGCCAAGCTGGCCGAGCTGGCCGAGGAAGCCCGCCACCTGGCCCGGCTGGGCGAGCTCCTGAACGACTTCCGGAACACCATGGTGGCCACCGTCGGGCCCCGGCTGGCCACCCAGGCCGCCGAGCTGTTCGCCGAGCTGACCGACCACGAGTACGACGAGCTCCAGGTCGATGCCAACACCTACGAGATCAAGGTCGTCGACGCCGGCCGCACCTACGGGATGAGCCGGTTCTCGGGCTCGGAGATCGACCTGGCCAACCTGGCCCTGCGGGTGGCGGTCAGCGAGCACGTCCGCTTCCAGTCCGGGGGCGCGGTCGGCCTGCTGGTCCTGGACGAGGTGTTCGGCCCTCTCGACGACGAACGCAAGGACCGGATGCTCGCCGCCCTCGAGCGGCTGCGGGCCCGGTTCCGCCAGGTGCTGGTCGTCACCCACGACGGCGCCATCAAGGAGCAGCTCCCCAACGCCATCGAGGTGATAAAGCTGCCCGGCAGGCGGGCGACGGCGCGTACCCTCTCCGCCTGACCGGACGGCGAAAGGAACTGCCATGGCCAAGGAGCTCGCCTGCTCGTTCTGCGGCAAGAACCAGCACCAGGTCGTCAAGCTGATCGCCGGCCCGGGGGTCTACATCTGCGACCAGTGCATCGCCCTGTGCAACGAGATCATCGAGCAAGAGGTCGGTGAGCAGCAGGGCCCGGCCAATCCCACCGACGCCGACATCGACCTCGCGGCCCGGGCCGTGAACGATGCCGTCGCCCGGCTGCAGCGCCTCGCCCTCCGCCGCCACGCCGCGCCCGACGCCCCCGACGCCTGAGCGGATTTCCCGAACCGGTCCCGAGCCGGGTACAAAGCCGGGCTTGACGTGGATCCTCGACCTCGACGGAGTGGTGTGGCTGGCCGACCAGGTCATCCCTGGCGTACCCGAGGCCGTGGCCCGGCTCCGGGAGGCGGGGGAGCGGATCCTGTTCCTCACCAACAACTCCAGCCGGACCATCGTCGACCTGGTGGCCAAGTTCGAGGGCATGGGCATCCCCGTCGACGGGGACGAGATCGTCAGCTCGGCGCAGGCGGCGGCGGCCATGGTCGAGCCGGGCAGCACCGTCCTGGTGTGCGCGGGCGAGGGCGTGCGTGAGGCATTGGCCGCCCGGGGGGTGGACATGGTCGACCAAGGCGACGCCGACGCGGTGATCGTCGGGTTCCACAAGGAGTTCGACTACGACCGGCTCAACGCCGCCTACCAGGCCATCCGGGGCGGGGCCCGGCTGATCGGCACCAACGACGACACGACCTACCCCACGCCGGACGGCCCCATCCCCGGCGGGGGGGCGCTGCTGGCGTCGGTGGCCGCCGCCGCCGGCGTCGAGCCCGAGGTGGCGGGGAAGCCGTACCAGCCCATGGCCGATGCGGTGCGGGCCCGCATCGGCGATGCCGCCGACGAGGGCACCCTGGTGGGCGACCGGCCCGACACCGACGGGCTGATGGCCGAGCGGCTCGGGTTCCGCTTCGCCCTGGTGTTCACCGGGGTGACGTCGCCCGACGACCTCCCCGTCGAACCGGCGCCGGCGGTGACGGCCGACGACCTGGCCAGCCTTGTGGATCAGGAATCCGCATAAACCCAGGGGTCGACGGTCAGGTAATGGCGGCGCGAGTCGCACTGGTCGTCGACGGCGGCGATGTTGAGCACCGCCTTGCCGGCCGCCTGCTCGCCGGACACCACGACGTCGTACTCCCCGGTCGTCGTCCCGCACGACGCCGTCACCACGCTCAGCCGCCCGTCCTGGAGGGTGAAGGTCCCTGAGGTCGGGCCCGGTCCCTCGGGAACGATGAGGACGAACTCGCCGTTGCTGCGCAGCTGGAGGACGGCTTGGTGGATCGACCGGTAGATCCCGGTGACGTCGGTGAGGGTGGCGGGGACGCCCGGCTTCGGCGGCCGGACGTTGCTGGCCGGGGGGTCGTGCAGGGAGCAGCCGGTGGCCAGAACGGCGAGGAAAAGGATGGACCAGACGCGTCGCATTACCCCTCGATCCTGCCGCGCCGGCGGCCGAAATCGGAAATGCTTGAAGTTGCCGCGCTCGTCGGATCAGATGTGGACGCAAGCTGTCCCCTGCAAGAAGGAGGTGGTCGTGAACAAGTCCGATGTGATTTCAGGCGTGGCCGGCGAAACCGGTATGAGCAGGCAGGATGTCGAGCAGGTGATCGACGCCTTCTTCGACACCGTCCGGTCGGCCGTCAGCCAGGGCGACCGGGTGGCGTGGCCGAGCTTCGGCTCCTTCTCGGCCACCGCCCGCCAGGCCCGTACCGGTCGCAACCCGCGCACGGGGGAGGCCGTGGCCATTCCCGCCTCCACCGCGGTCAAGTTCTCGGCCAGCAGCGCGTTGAAGACCGCCCTCAACCCGCCCCCGGCCAAGGCGGCCAAGAAGGGCGCCAAGGCGGCGGCCAAGAAGGCGCCGGCCAAGGCGGCCCCGGCCAAGAAGTCGGGCGCGGCGGCCGCCAAGGCTCCCGCCAAGACCGCGGCCAAGGCGCCGGCCAAGAAGGCCACCAAGAAGAGGTAGGCCTACAGCTTCGAGATCAGCTTGAACTGCTCGCCGTAGGCGAAACCGGACCCGGCGGCGGCGTCGGCGGCACGGCGGCGGATCTTGTCCCGGAACCGGTCCGCCTGCTCCGTCGACCCGGGGTCGTCGATGTCCATCGTGGTCCGGTACTGGCTGCGGTGCTCGAGCAGGGCGGCCAGCTTGCGGTCCAGGCTGGACCCGATGTCCTCGACGTGGTCGGCCTCGTCCGCCTCCCACAAGAGCAGCTGGGTCGGGCGGTGGGGCGGGGCCGACTGCTCGGGGAAGAAGTGTGGGTCGCGGGCGGCGACGATGCCGTCGACGGCCAGGAAGCCGGCGTGGCGGTGGTCGGGATGCAGGCGGTAGCGCTTCCACGGATCGTGACCGAGGACGACGTCGGGCCGGAGGCGGCGGATCCAGTGGCAGACGTCGGCCCGCTGGCGCAGGCCCGCCTCCAGCTCGCCGTCGCGCCAGCCGAGGAAGACCACCGCGCCGGTCCCGCCGAGGGCCACCGACGCCGCCCGCTGCTCGCGCTGGCGGGTGGCGACCAACGTGGCCGTGTCCTCCTCGGGATCCCAGGAGCCCTTGGACCCGTCGGTGCACACCAGGTGGGCGATCTCGCAGCCGGCCGCCGCCCATTTGGCCAACGTCCCGCCGCAGCCGAACTCCACGTCGTCGGGGTGGGCGGCGACGGCCAGGGCCCGGGCCGGCGTGGGCAGGTCGACCGTGGTCACGACGCCGCCCGGCTCAGGTAGGCGGCCAGGTCGGACGGCAGGTCCACGTCGTGCGACAAGGCAGGGTCGCGCACCACCCGCAACGGCAGGCCCAGGCGGTGGGCCTCGGCGGCGTGGCGGAGGAACGAGCCCGGGCCGTAGGAGAAGGTGAAGGGGGCGTCGCCGGGGACGCAGATCACGTTCGTCCCGTTGTCGTCGTGATCGGGGACGATCGTCACGCCGGCGAAGCGGGCGACATCGGCCAGCCGACCGGCCGGCGCCTGGGGCAGGTCGGCGTGGGCGACGACCACCCGCGCCGCCCCCGCGCCGGCCAGGCGGGCGACGCCCGCCTCCACGGCCCGGTTCAGCCCCCGCTCGGGCTCCCACACCACCAGGGCCCCGAGGTCGCGGGCCCATGAGGCGACCTCGGCGTCGTCGCACACCACCGCGGTCGGCAGGGGCGCGGCTGCAGCCACCACCACCGTGGCCATGGCTCGGGCCAGGGCGGCCCGCCGGCCGGGGTCGAGGGCGGGCGCCAGCCGCAGCTTGGCCTCGGCGAAGGACTTGACCGGCAGCAGCACGGCGACCGGCCCCAGCATGCTCATTGCAGGACTTGCAGGACCTTCGACACCGGCTCCTGGCGCAGGAGCTGGCGGACGCGCACCAGTGCCTCCTGGACGTCGTGGGAGGCCATGGCGGAGGCCATCTCGTCCAGCGACGACCAGCGGGAGATGGCGGCCCCCTCGACCAGGCCGCCGGCGTTGGGCTCGACGCTCACGGTCAGCTCCAGGCCCAGGCATCCCGGGCATTCGGCGAACACCGGGGCCACGTCGGCGGCGAACAGGCGGCGCATCTCGTCGACATCCGCCGGGTCGACCGCGCTCTGGTACAGGCGTAGATATTCCGCCATCAGCTCTCCGCCTCCGGCGGCTCGCTGCCATGCCGGTCGGCGCTGCGCTCCTCCGCTTCGCTTCGGTGCTCGCTGATCAGGGCCTCCAGGTGCTCTTGGTGAACATGGCGGCCAGGTCGGGGTTGCTGGTCAGCGCCATCCGCCGCCGATCGAGCACCCCCGCCACCCGCTCGCCCGTTCCCGGGTACTTCAGGGTCACCCGCACTTCTTGCGGTGTGACCTCCAGGACGTTGTACGAGGGCCGGGTGTAGCCCCGGACCCGGTGGGACGACACCGTCCCCGAGGTGACCAGCAGCACGTGGTCGAGCAGCCACACGTGGGGCACGTGCTTGTGGCCGGACAGGACGATGTCGACCTTCAGCTCGGTCAGCAGGGCGAGCACGTCGCCGGCGTCCCAGACGGTGTTGCGCTCGCGGCCCGTCCCCGGCACCGGGACCAAGTGGTGGTGGAGCACGAACACCTTGAAGTCGGCCTCGGCCGCGAACTGGTCCCGTATCCAGCGGTACCGCTCGCGCCCCACCTCGCCCTCGGCCAGGTCCGGCTTGGACGAGTCGATGGCCACCACCTGGACGCGGAACGGGTCGGTGCTGCCGTCGAGGCTCGGCAGGGTCAGCGACAGGACGCGGTCGCCCTTGTCGGCCACGTCGCCCACGCCGAAGGTGTCGCGGAAGTGCAGGTACCCGACGTTCTTGGAGTCGTGGTTGCCGGGGATGACCAGCACGGTGAAACCGTGCTCGAACAGCGGCTCGAGGAAGCGCTGGGCGGTGCGGAACTCGCCGGCGTACCCCTCGGCGGTGAGGTCGCCGCCGATCACGACCAGGTCCGGGTTGACGCCGATCGTCTCGTTGACCGCCGTCTCCAGCAGCCCGGGGTCGAAGAAGGGCGAGCCGCAGTGGAGGTCGGACAGCTGGGCGATCACGAACTCGTCGCGGGCCATCTGCCGACGAGTGTAGGTGAGCCCTCGGTAGGGTCTGCGTCTGTGCCGGCCAAGGTCGCAGTGCTGGGGGCGGGCTCGTGGGGGACGACCATGGCCGCCATGTGCGCGGCCCGCGTGCCGACCACGTTGTGGGCCCGCCGGCCCGAGTTGGCCGCGGCCATCGCCGCCGCCGGTCGCAACGTCGACTACGTGCCCGAGCTGGCCCTTCCGGCCGGCCTGCGCAGCACCGCCGACCTGGCCGACGCGGTGGGCGATGCCGACGTGGTCGTGATGGCCGTGCCCTCCCATGGGTTCCGGGCCGTGCTGGCCGACGCCCGCCCGTGCCTCCCGGCCGGCGTCCCCGTCGTCAGCCTGACCAAGGGGGTCGAGCGGGGAACGCTGGCCCGGATGACCGAGGTCATCGCCGAGGTCGCGCCGGCCCACCCCTTCGCCGTGCTCACCGGGCCGAACCTGGTGGGCGAGATCGTGGCCGGGCACCCCACGGCCAGCGTGGTCGCCGCCACCGATGCCGACCTGGCCGGCCGGCTGCAGCAGCTCTTCAGCACCGACGCGTTCCGGGTGTACACCAACCCGGACGTGGTCGGCTGCGAGCTGGGCGGGGCGCTCAAGAACGTGGTGGCCATCGCCGCCGGCATCTCCGACGGCATGGGCTTCGGCGACAACACCCGGGCCGCCCTCATCACCCGCGGCGTGGCCGAGCTGACCCGGCTGGGCGTGGCCCTCGGCGGCCGGCCGCTGACCTTCGGCGGGCTCACCGGCATGGGCGACCTGGTGGCCACCTGCTGCAGCCGCCAGAGCCGCAACCGGTGGGTGGGGGAGGAGCTGGCCCGGGGCCGGCCGCTGGCCGAGATAACCGCCGGCACCCGCATGGTGGCCGAGGGCGTGCGCACCACCGACGCGGTGGCCGCCCTGGCCGCCCGGGTCGGGGTGGAGATGCCCATCGCCGACCAGGTGGCCGCCGTCCTGCACGGCGTGACCCCGCCGGCCGAAGTCGTCGCCGTCCTCATGGGCCGGGTGATGAAGCCCGAGCTGCACGGCCTCGGCTGACGAGGCCCCGACAAACACGGCCTCGGCTGACGAGGCCCCGACAAACACGGCCTCGGCTGACCAGGCCCCTCCCAAGTCGATCCGCAGACGACTCTCAGGGGGCTCTCAGACGCCGGTCCCATCCTGAGCCCATGCAACCGAGCAAATTCCGTTCCTCGGCCGTCGTACTCTTTGCGGAATGACCGACGCCGCTGCCGCCGCCGCCAATGCCGCTCTGCTGGAGCAGGCCCTCTTCGAGGTCAAGAAGGTCATCGTCGGCCATGACAAGGTCATCGAGCGCCTGGTCGCCTGCCTGCTGGCCAAGGGCCACTGCCTGCTCGAAGGGGTGCCCGGGATCGCCAAGACGCTGGCCGTCGAGACACTGGCCGAGGTCGTCGGTGGCTCCTTCGTGCGCCTGCAGTTCACCCCCGACCTGATCCCCTCCGACCTGGTCGGCACCCGCATCTACCGCCAGTCCAGCGAGACGTTCGACATCCAGCTCGGCCCGGTCTTCGCCAACTTCGTGCTGGCCGACGAGATCAACCGGGCCCCGGCCAAGGTCCAGTCCGCCCTGCTCGAGGTCATGGCCGAGCGCAAGGTGTCCCTGGCCGGCCAGACCTTCCCGGTGCCCCTGCCGTTCCTGGTCCTCGCCACCCAGAACCCCATCGAGTCCGAGGGCGTCTACCCCCTGCCCGAGGCCCAGCGCGACCGGTTCCTGATGAAGGTGATGGTCGGTTACCCGGACCGGGACGAAGAGGTCGAGATCGTCCAGCGCATGGGCGTCAACCCCCCCCACGCCAACCAGGTGCTGAGCCTCGAGGATCTCATCCGGCTGCAGGAGGCGGCCGACGCCGTCTTCGCCCACCGGGCCGTCGTCGATTACGCCGTCCGCCTGGTCCACGCCACCCGGGCGCCCACCGAGCACGGCCTGGCCGACCTGGCCAAGTCCATCGACTACGGCGCCAGCCCCCGGGCCAGCCTGGGACTGGTGGCCGGGGCCCGGGCCCTGGCCTTGCTGCGGGGCCGGGACTACGTGTTGCCCCAGGACATCGTCGACGTGGCGCCCGACGTACTGCGCCACCGCCTCGTCCTGTCCTACGAGGCGCTGGCCGACGGCGTGTCGATCGACGACCTGCTGACCAAGCTCATCGCCACGGTGCCCGCGCCCCGGCTGGCGCCCAGCCAGGATCCGACCGCAGAGCTGACGGTCGGCCTCTCCAGCGCCACGGGGACCGTGCGCAGCGCGTGAAGCTCCTGCCCACGACCGGCGACCAGCGCGGCGACCAGTCCGGCGGCGAGCGGCGGCCCGAACAGGTCCTCCGCCGCCTGGAGCTGACCGTCACCCGCCGGCTCGACGGGCTGCTCCAGGGTGACTACCAGGCCTTGCTGCCCGGGCTCGGCAGCGAGCCCGGCGACAGCCGCGAGTACATGGAGGGCGACGACGTCCGGCGCATGGACTGGAACCTCACCGCCCGCACCACCGTCCCCCACGTCCGTGACCCGGTGGCCGACCGGGAGCTGGAGACCTGGGCCATCGTCGACTGCTCGGCCAGCCTGGACTTCGGGACCGCCAACTGCGAGAAGCGCGACCTGGCCCTGGCCGCCACCGCCGCGGTGGGGTTCCTCACCACCCGCACGGGCAACCGCATGGGCGCGCTCGTGGTCAGCCCGGACAAGGTCAGCCGCATCCCCGCCCGCTCCGGCCGCCAGCCGCTCATGGCCCTGCTCCACACCCTGGCCACCCGCGAGCGGGTGGACGGCGCAGGGGCCACCGACCTGGGCGCGGCCATCCAGTCCCACCTTGTGGCCCGCCGGCGCCGGGGCCTGGTGGTCGTGGTGTCGGACTTCCTGTCCCCGCCGGGCTGGGAGCGCCCGCTGACCGGCCTGGCCGCCCGCAACCAGGTCCTGGCCGTGGAGGTCGTCGACCCCCGGGAGCTGGAGCTGCCGAACGTCGGGTACCTGACCCTGGTCGACCCGGAGACGGGCCGGCGCATGGAGGTCCAGACGGCGAAGGCCAGCATCCGCCTCCGCTACGCCGAGGCCGCCGCCGCCCAGCGGGCCGACGTCGCCGCCGCCATCCGGCGCAGCGGGGCCCAACACCTGCAGCTGCGCACGGACCGGGACTGGCTGCGGGACATCGTCGACTTCGTCCTGTCCGCCCGTCGCCGCAGGAGCGGCCTGCAGAGAGCAACCCGCTGATGATCCTCGCCCTCACGTTCCTCTCCCGGAGCCGGCTGTGGTTCCTCCTCGTCGTCGCCGCCCTGATCGCGGCCTACGTGGTCATGCAGTTGCGGCGCAAGGAGTACGCCGTCCGCTTCACCAACCTGAACCTGCTCGACTCGATCGCCCCCAAGCGCCCGACGTGGCGGCGCCACGTGCCCGCTGCCGCCTTCGTGCTGGCCATGATCGCCCTGGTCACGGCCTTCGCCCAGCCGGCCCGGCCGGTCAAGGTCCCCCGCGAGCGCGCCACGGTGGTGATGGCCATCGACGTGTCCCTGTCGATGGAGGCCACCGACGTGTCGCCGAACCGGCTCGTCGCCGCCCAGGAGGCGGCCAAGTCATTCGTCGACATCGTGCCCAGCCGCCTCAACGTCGGCCTGGTCGCCTTCTCGGGCACGGCCCAGGTGCTGGTCTCGCCCACCACCGACCACGCCCTGCTCAAGCGGGGCATCGACACCCTCCAGCTCGGCCCCCGCACCGCCATCGGCGAGGCCGTCTTCGCCAGCCTGGCCGCCATCCAGTCGGTCCCGACCGAGCCGGGCCAGGCCCCGGCCCCGGGCCGCATCGTGCTCATGTCCGACGGCGAGACCACCGTGGGGCGCGACAACGCCGCGGCCACCAAGGCGGCGTCGGACGCCAAGGTCCAGGTCTCGACCATCGCCTTCGGCACCGACGACGGCACGGTGGAGGTCGAGGGCCGGAGCATCCCGGTCCCGGTCAACCGCGAGGCCCTGGCCCAGATCGCCGACGGCACCGGTGGCAAGGCCTTCGAGGCGACCACGGCCAAGGAGCTGCGCCGGGTCTACGACAACATCGGCAGCTCCATCGGCTACCGCACCGAGCAGCGCGAGATCACGTCGTGGCTGGTCGGCATCGCCCTGGCCTTCGCCCTGGCCGCCGCCGCCGGTTCCCTCCTCTGGACCTCCCGCCTGCCGTAACCCGGCATCGTTTTGGCTGCAGTCACCCGCCTATTGGCGGGCAGGTGCTGCCAGAACGACGACCTGGTCGGCGGGCGACAGGGTCACCGACGACGACTTGGGCGGGTTGAGGACGACCGTGCCGTCGGCGGAGAGCCGGTAGCCGAGGGCGACGTGGCCCTGGGCCCGGGCCGCGGCGACGACGGTGGCGAACGGGACCGGGGTGGCGGCCACGTACAGGTCGGCGCGGCGCAGGGAGATCGAGGCCCCGTCGGCCCGGAACAGCTCGCCGAGCACCACGCTCAGCTCGGGGCGCTCGGCCAGCTGGGCGACCATCAGGCTCGACAGCTGGTCGCTGACCACCAGGTCGTCGGCGCCGGTGCGCTCGGCGATGACCGCATCGCGTGAATCCAGCACCTCGGCGACGACGCGGGCCGTCTTGCGGGCGCGGGACAGGGTGAGGAGGGTGAGCAGGGTCCGGGCGTCGGCCTCGGCGGGGGCCAGCCCGTCCCGGTACCCGAGGACGACGACGTGGCCGTAGTCGTGCTCGGCGACCAGGGCGGCGAGGCGGTCCGGGTCGTCGTCGTCGGGGAGGAAGCGCACGGCCAGCCGCTCGCAGGCCGCCTCCAGCGAGTCGGCCGGGACCATGCTGTCGTCGACGGCGACGTCGACCGAGCGGGGCCCGGTGGCCACCGCGTCCAGTTCAGACAGGATCCGGGAGCCCAGGCTGCTCCACCCGACCATGAGCATGCCGCCAGCGCCCTCGCCCTGGCCGTCGCTGGCACGCGGGGGCGGCGGGGCGGTGGCGTCGGCGAAGCCGTGGAAGACGACGGTGTCGTCGTCGGCGGATATGGCGACGACCCGGTCGCCGGGCTCGAAGCGGGTGGCCATGGGCGGGGCCAGGGTGACGGTGCCGTCGGCCGCGGCCCGCCCGATGACCGCGGAGGTCCCGTAGGCCAGGAGGGCCTCGGCGAAGGTGTGGCCGGCCAGCTCGGGGGCGGGGGCGAAGTAGATCTCGTCGCCGGCGAAATCGAGCAGCTCCCGGTAGACCACGCCCAGCCCGGGCTGATAGCAGGCCTGGGCGGTGACCTTGGCGATCACGTCGTCGGCCTCCACGGTGAGCACGCGGTGGCCGGCGGCGGAGGTGAGGGCCCGGGCGTTGCGGCCGTCGAGCATCTCGACGATCACCGGGCGCCGCCCGCCCGGATCCTGGCTGAGGACGGCGAGGGTGGCCCGTACCGCCCCGGCGTCGCCGGTGGCCCCGTCGCCGGCCAGCACCACGATCGACCGGGCGCCGGCCACGTTGACCAGGTCCAGGTCGGCGGGACTCGCGGGGTCGCCCGTCCGGCAGACGATCCGGGTGGTGCGGGTGTCGCCGATCCGGGAGCGGACGGCGTCCTCCATGTCGGCCTTGGACTCCTCGGCCAGGACCACGATCGTCGCCCGTCGCTGGTTGGCGTTGGCCTCGATCAGCTCGGACAGGACGGCGAACAGGCGCGACGACCAGCCGAGCACGAGGACGTGGCCTGATTCCAGGACCGGGCTGCGGCCCTTGCCGAGCTTGGCGATGCGCTGGTCGAGGCTGGTGGCGATGAGGCCGACCAGGGCGGTGAACAGGAACAGCCCGGCCAGGGTGACCACCAGCGAGACGAGCCGAAGCCCCCAGCCGTTGTCGCCCGAGAAGGTCCCGGAGTCGAACACCCGGAGCAGGGCCTGCCAGAAGGACTCGAAGAAGCCGGCGCTTTCCCCGTTGTCGATGCCCAGGCCGAGGCCGGCGATGACGGCGGCGGCCAGCAGCAGGAACAGCAGGGTGACCGCCCCGAGCCAGCCGATCAGCACCCATGGGCCCCGGGCCAGGCTGTTGTCGAAGCGGTAGCGCAGGCGGTCGAGGGGGCGGGCGGATGCGGGGGCCACGGCCGGGAAGGGTAGGCGCGGCGGGCGGTTGCGATGCGAAGGACATGGGGGAGCGGTGATCGTGGGTAGGAGGCCACGGGGCCCGGTCCTCCTAGCTGGGGAGTCCGCTCGGGGAGAGCGGGCGGCGGTGCCGGGCCCCACCTCGCCGGTAGGCTCGTGGTGCCGTGGCCCCCCAGACCGTGCCCAGCCTGTCCCGGGAACGGGCGCTGTGGGCCGAGGGCCACGCCGTCGTCGTCGGGGTCGACGAGGTCGGCCGGGGTTCGTGGGCCGGCCCGATCTCGGTGGGCGCCGCCGTGCTGCCGCCCGACCGCCGGGTGTACCGGGTCCGCGACTCGAAGATGCTCACCGAGGTGGAGCGGGAGCGGCTGTTCCCCCGCCTGACCGGGTGGTGCGCGGCGTGGGCGGTGGGCCACGCCAGCCAGGAGGAGTGCGACGAGCTGGGGATGTCGGCGGCCCAGAAGCTGGCCGCCCGCCGGGCGGTCGAGGGCCTGGGCGTGGCGCCCGATGTCGTCCTCGTCGACGGGAGCTGGGACTTCGTCGGCACCGGGAAGGTGACGCGGATCGTGCGGGGCGACGCTTCCTGCCTGTCCATCGCCACCGCGTCGGTCCTGGCCAAGGTCACCCGGGACCGGCTCATGCGGGCCGAGGCCGAGCACTTCCCGGCCTACGACTTCGACCTGAACAAGGGCTACCCCTGCCCCCGCCACAAGGCGGCCCTGGCCGCCTTCGGGCCGACCACCATCCACCGCCGGGCGTGGGTCTTCATGGACCACCTACCGTGGGCGGGGGTGACCCGCCTCGTGCGCGACCTGCAACCCGCGCTTTGGTGAGTACCGTGAGCGGGGAATGACTCGAACCGATGCCCTGATCCTGCGGACTGCGGCCGTGTGGACCGTCTTCGTGTGGGTGACGAGGATCCGGAACATCTACAGCGACCACACGCCCGGCCACGGGTTCGGGTTCAAGGCCGTGCACACCGTGCTGGCCATCGTGTCGGTGGCCTTCGCGGTGGCCATCTGGGCGGTGGCGTCCAGGAACCGCAAACGGCCGCACGACCGCGCCGGCACGCACTCGTAGGCCACATCACCAGCGCCGGCTTCGCCTCGGGCGACCGGTTCGTGGTCGGCACCTGGCGGTCCTCGCCGGTCGGCCCCCTCGACGACCTGATGTGGGCCGGCCCGGACGGCCGCAGGGTCCTGGTGGCGGCCACCGACGAGGGGGCGGCGTACGTGGCCTCGGTCTACGGGTTCGACGAGGTAGTGGTCGGCCCGCTGCGGGTTCGCCTTGACGGGCGCCACCTCCACGTGCACGCGCCCGAGGTCGGCGTTGAGCTCCACCTCACCGGCGGCCGGCTCGCCGTCAGTCTCCCGTGGGCCCGGCCGGCCTGGTTCACGCGGTGGGTCGAGGGCCCCCTCGCCCGGCGGGCGTTGGGGGTGGAGACCTACGGGGTGAGCCCGAGCGGGGTGCGGGAGTGGTACCGGGCTGTGTCGCTGCGGCGGGTGGTGGCGGGCTGGGCGTCGGTGGCCGGGGGGGACCTGGGCCGGCTGGGGCCGATCGAACCCCGGGCCGGCTTCGGGTTCAGCGAGCCGCCGCGGTTTCCGTCGATGGTCGGGGCCCGGCCCCTGCTGGAGTGGCCACGTCCAGGGCCAGGGTGAGGCAGCGGCACCCGCCGCCCGCCTTCTGGAACTCGTCCACGCCCACCACGGCCACGTCGAACCCCCACGCCTCCAGCTGCCGCCCCACGGGCGGGGGGCAGGACGCCATGACCACGGTCGACCCCACCACCACCGAGTTGGCGCAGAAGGCCAGCATCTCGTCGTCGGACAGGACCAGCGGCTCGGGGACGAGGGCCTCCACCACCTTGCAGCCGTAGCGGTCCCAGGCGTGGGGGGCCA
This sequence comes from Acidimicrobiales bacterium, assembly GCA_035494015.1. Classification (GTDB taxonomy): domain Bacteria; phylum Actinomycetota; class Acidimicrobiia; order Acidimicrobiales; family AC-14; genus CADCTB01. The sequence goes on along the minus strand of DATJHJ010000089.1, from coordinate 10,724 downwards.
CCATGACCCGGCGGTCGTCGAGGGGGCAGAAGGTCAGGTCGAGGTGGTAGAGCCGATCGTCGACCAGCTCGATGGGCCGCACCGGCGCACCGAGCAGGGTGGACAGGGGGCCGTGGGCGGCGGCGTCGGAGCGGGACTTGTACCCGGAGAGGAACGCGTGGCCGAAGGGGAGGGCGTCGCCCGCCCCCTCGTGGCCCACTCCCTCGGGGAGCTCCACCACGTCGTAGCCGTGCCCGTCGAACCAGGCCACGTCGAAGGCGACCTCGGGCTGGCGGTAGGGGTGCCGGAACCGGCTGGGCACGTACCGGCCGCGGTTGACCGTGCCGGCGTTGGCGGTGAAGACCAGGTCGGGCAGGCCCGGCTGGGGCTCCAGCAGCTCGACCTCGGCCCCGGCCTCGACGAGAGTGGCGACGAGGTCGCCCCACTGCTCCCGTGCCCGGTCCAGGTCGACCGTCACCTCCCGGTGCATCCACGGGTTGATCTCGTAGAGGACGCCGAAGTGCTCGGGCGGGCACATGAGGAAGCGCCGCCCCCACGGCAGCGCGCTCACAACAGGTGGGCTGCCAGCGTCGACAGGAACAGGCCGACGTCGGTGACGATGCCCAGGGCCTGGTGGCTGCCGCGGTCGGCCAGCTTGGTCACCACGGCCTGGTTGATGTCGACGCAGTAGGTCTCGACCCCGGCGGGCAGCACGTTCCCCGTGGCGATGGCGTGGAGGGTGGAGGCCAGCATGAGGGCCACCGCCACCCCGGGCAGCTGGGCCCGCATGGCATCCGCGGCCTCGACCACGTCGGTGAAGACGTCGGGCAGGGGGCCGTCGTCACGCACCGACCCGCCGAGCACGAAGGGCACCCCGTGCTGGACGCACTCGTACATGACCCCGCCGGCGATGTAGCCGTCGCGCACGGCGGCGGCGATCGACCCCCGCCGGCGGACCTCGTTGATGACCCGCAGGTGGTTGCTGTGCCCGCCTTCGGGGGGCAGCCCGTCGCCCAGGGGGACACCGAGCGACGTGCCGAGCACGTTCGACTCGATGTCGTGGGTGGCGAACCCGTTGCCGGCGAAGAGGACGTCGATGATCCCGGCCCGGACCAGGGCGGCCACGTCGGGGGCGGCCCCGGTATGCACGACCGCCGGCCCGCACACGGCCAGCACCTTGCCGCCCGTGGCCTTGGCCGCCTTGATCCGGTCGGCCACCCGGGCCACCAGCTGCTCCTTGGGCTTCTCCGACGACACCTCCGAGTTCATGAACTCGAACGGCGTGGCCCCCCGGGGCCGCTCGAGGGCCTGGACCCGCACCCCCGTCCGCCCCACGACGACAGGGTCGCCGGCCCGGACCCGGTGCATGGGCGCGGTCCGCACCCGGCCGTCGGGCAGGATGACCAGGGCGCAGTCCATCTCCGGGTTGTCGACGTCGACCCAGTGGCCGCCCCGGCGGACCTGCGTGGGCAGGTTGGTGGTGGCGTAGAACCCGGCCGGCAGGACCCCGTCGACCTCGGCCGGCTCGACGGCGGCGTCGGCCTGGTCGACCCGGTTGGCCCCGTGGATCTGCAGCTCGGCGAGCAGGGCGGCCAGGGCGTCCTCGTCCAGGGCGGTGACCTCCAGGCGGGCCCGGCTGGGGTCCACGCTCGTCCGGCCGATGTCGACCTCGAGGATCCGGTAGTCGCCGCCGGCGTCGAGGATGACGTCGAGCACCTTGGCCAGGATGAGCGAGTCGATGATGTGGCCGTCGACCTCGACGACCTCGCTTGCCGTCACCCGGTCACTCGGGGACGGTCACGGGCTCGTCGGCCGGTGCGTCGGGCGTGTCGTCGGCCGGCTCGGCGGGCTCGGCGGGCTCGGCGGGCGGGGCCTCGTCCTCCTCGTCGATGACCTCGGACAGGGGGGTCTGGTCCTCGCCGATGGTCGGTTCCTCCTTGAACCGGCCGGCCCGGTGGTCCCAGAGGTCCCGGACGATGACCTGCATGACCCCGGCGGCGGGGATGGCGAGCAGGGCCCCGAGGATGCCGAACAGCTCGACGCCGACCAACACGCTGACCAGGACGAAGAGCTGGTTGATGTCGACCGTCTTGGACATGATCTGCACCTGCAGCACGTGGTTCTCGAACTGCTGGTAGACGACGTAGAAGATCACGATGCCGATCCCCGCTCCGGTCGAGTGCAGGAAGGCCACGCCGATGGTCGGGATGGCGCCGAGGGTGGCCCCCACCAGGGGGATGAGGTCGGCGAAGCCCACCCACAGGGCCAGCACGCCGCGGAACGGCACGCCGAAGGCCAGGAGGGCGACGTAGGTCAGCGCCCCGGCGATGACGCTGATGAGCAGGTTGCCCAGCACGTACCCGGTGATGGCCCGGGCGCAGTCGGCGGCCACCGCTTTGACCCGCTCCCGCTTGGGGGGACCGAGGATGCCGAGGCCGCCCTCCAGCAGCTCGGGGCCGTAGAGCACCATGAGCACGGCCAGGACCAGCACGGTCACGAGCGAGACGATCCCCTGGAAGAACCGCCCGGCCACCGAGACGGCCCCACCGCCGGCGTTCTTGGCCCAGTCGGTGATCTTCTGCTTGTTGTCCTCGTACCGCTGGTCGAGGTTGTACTTCTTGACCAGGCCGCCCAGGGGGCCGCGGCCCTCCCGGGCGTCGGTGAGGTAGGTGGGGAAGTTGTTCGAGAACTGGCGGCCCTGGTCGACGATGGGCCGGATGAACGTGTACAGCAGGCCGGCCATCACGGCCAGGCCGACGAGGAACACGACGGTGGTGGCCAGGCCCCGGCTGAGGTGGAGGTGGCGGCGCACCCAGTTCACGGGAGGGGTGAAGACCACGGCGAAGAAGGCGGCCACGATGAGCAGGGCCTCGATGTGGGCCAGCTTGACGATCAGGTACAGGCCGACGACGGTGGCCAGCACGAGCCCGATGGTGGCCAGGATGGTCCGGACCGGGACCGGCCTGCGCTCGTCGGACACAGGTCCGAGATTACCCAGGGAGGTACTGTTCCAGCGGTATGGGCCAGCTCATCACCGTCAGCCGCAAACCGTCGATCCGACCGGACGTCGCCATCTTCGAGCTCAACCGCAGCCTCACCGGGATGGGCCACGAGCGGTACCACTCGCCCGCCGACGTGGTCCGCCACCGCCCGGTCGACGAGCTGGCCCGCCGGCTGTTCGAGGTGGGCGGCATCGAGGGTGTCCACGTGTACTCGAACATGGTCACCCTGGACCTGGCCCCCGGCGCCACGACCACCGGCCTGGAGGACATCATCAGCGGCCTGTTCACCTATTACCGCGAGGGCGTCGAGGTCGCCGAGCCCACGGGCTAGGGATTGTACAGACCTGTACATCGGTGTACGATCCGTTCATGTCCAGGTCGGTGTCGGTCAGCGAGGCCAGGGCCGCGCTGCCGCAGTTGCTCGATCGCGTCCTCGCCGGGGAGGAGGTGACGGTCACCCGTCACGGGCGCCCGGTCGCCGTCCTGGTCCACCCGGACGCCCTGCGGGTGCGACGCATGGATCCGGCATTGGCGACGGCCGAGCGGGTGCGGGAGCTCCTGGATGAGGGTCGGCGCTCGCCCTTGCCGCAGGAAGGCGCCATTTCCCTCGATCGGGCAGAGGAGCTCCTGGCCGAAGTCCGGACCAGCCGATCGACGCGGTAACGGTGGATGCGTTCGATGCGGACGTGCTCATCTACGCCGCGGCAGCGGGTCACCAGTTGGGACGTCGAGTTCGACCGCTGTTTGCCAGGCCGATGGCCGGTATCGGTTCGGTGCTGCTCCTTCCCGAGCTTCTGGCCAAGCCTTTGCGAGACGGCGCCGATGACGAGCTGGCCGCCCTTGCCGGGCTCCTCGGCCGGCTCGAGCTGCTGCCAACCGATCGGGCGACGGCTGCGCTGGCGACGGCGCTGGCGACTGCGTACGGGCTGCGGGCCGCCGATGCGGTCCACCTCGCCACCGCGGTCGCCGCCGGTGCCGACCGCTTCATCACGAACAACCGGAGGGACTTTTCGAGGTCGATCGCCGAGATCGACGTCATCTATCCCGACGACCTGTAGAACCGAACAAACGTTCGTCTAGACTGGGCAGGTGGCCGTCGTCGCCCCCCTTTCCCCCGAGCTGGTCGAGCGGGCCCAGCCGGTGGCCCTGGCCGGGGAGCGGCTGCTGCCCGTGCTGCCCGCCCTCCGACCGCTGCTGCCCGCCGGCGGGCTGCGGCGGGGATCGGTGGTGACGGTGGGGGCGGCGGGGGCGGCCGGGACGGGTGCCACCTCGCTCGCCCTGTCGCTGCTGGCCGCGGCGTCGGCGGAGGGGTCGTGGGGCGCGGCGGTCGGCCTGCCCGCCCTCGGCCTGGCCGCCGCCGCCGAGCTGGGGGTGGTGCTCGAGCGCATCCCGCTGGTGGCGTCGCCCGGGCCGGAGCCGGGGGGGCCGGGAGGATGGGCATGGGTGGTCGCCGCCCTGCTCGACGCCTGCGACGTGGTGCTGGCCCGGCCGGTGCGGGGGTTGCGGGCCGCCGACGCCCGGCGGCTCACGGCCCGGGTGCGGGAGCGGGCCGGGGTGCTGGTGGTGGTGGGGGACGGGTGGTCGGAGCCGGCCGAGATCCGGTTGACGGTGGTCTCGTCGACCTGGGAGGGGGTGGGCCGGGGCCACGGGCGGTTGCGGGCCAGGCGGGTCGAGGTGGTCGCCGGGGGCAGGGGGGCGGCGGCCCGGGAGCGCCGGGTGGCCCTGTGGCTCCCCGGTCCCGAGGGTGGCGTGCAGGAGGTGGTCGATGAGCAGCGCCGTCCGCACGCTCGTCGTGTGGTGTCCTGACTGGCCGGTGGTGGCGGCGGGGTTGTGCGACCGGCCGGCGGCCGTGCTCGAAGCCGGGCGGGTCGTGGCCTGCTCGGCCCCGGCCCGGGTCGAAGGGGTGGCGCGTGGCCTGCGCCGACGCCAAGCCGAAGCCCGCTGCCCCGGGCTGGTGGTGGTCGACCACGACCCGGCGGGCGACGCCCGGGCCTTCGAGCCGGTGGTCGCCGCCGTCGAGGCCTTCACCACCGGGGTCGAGATCGTCCGGCCGGGTGTGTGCGCGCTCGCCACCCGGGGGCCGTCGCGCTACTTCGGGGGCGACGAGGCGTTGGCTGCTCGGGTGGTGGCCGCGGTGGCCGCCGTCGCCGGAGGGGCCGGAGGGGCCGAGTGCCGGGTGGGGGTGGCCGACGGGTTGTTCGCGGCCGAGCGGGCGGCCCGGCGGGGTGTGGTGGTGCCGGTCGGGGCCAGCGCCGCCTTCCTGGCCGACTTCGGCGTGTCCACGCTGGGCGGCGAGCTACCCGACCTGCTGGTGCGGCTGGGCATCCGCACCCTCGGCCAGCTGGCGATGTTGCCGGCGCCCGCCGTGCTGGCCCGGTTCGGGCCCGATGGCGCCGTCGCCCATCGCCTGGCCCGGGGCCTCGACGAGCGCCCGCTGGCCGCACGCGTCCCGCCCCCCGACCTGGCCGTGACCGTCGAGCTGGACCCCCCCGCCGACCGCCTGGAGACGGCGGCCTTCGTGGCCAAGGGGATGGCCGACCGCCTCCACGAGCGCCTGGCCGCCGACGGCCTGACCGCCACCCTGGTCCTGGTCGAGGCGGAGTGGGAGCACGGCGAGCGCCTGGGCCGGCGGTGGCGGCTCGACGGCCAGAGCGGCAGCGGCCGGGGCGCGGCGGCCCTCGCCGACCGGGTCCGCTGGCAGCTCGACGGGTGGATGAGCGCGGCGTCGGTCGACGGCGACGCCGAGCGCCCGTCCGGCGGGCTGACCCTGCTCCGGCTCGTCCCCGAGGAGGTCCGCGCCGACGACGGTCGCCAGCTCGGCTTCTGGGGGGGTGATCGGGCGGCGGCCGAGCGGGTGGCCCGGGCTCTGGCCCGGGTCCAGGGGATGCTGGGGCCCGAGGCGGTGGTGGTGGCGGTGCCCGCCGGTGGTCGCAGCCCGGCCGAGCAGGTCCGCCTAGTCCCGTGGGGGGAGTCTTTGCCGGGGTCGGGGGCGGGGTCGTCGGCGTCGTCGGGGTCTGGGCGGCCGCCGTGGCCGGGGAGGATCCCGTCGCCCGCGCCCGCGGTCGTGCACCCCGTGCCCGTGGCCGCCGAGGTGGCCGGTGGCCGGTTGTCTGTGGCCGGTGGCCCGTGGTCGGCGGTCACGTCGTGGGCCGGGCCGTGGCCGCTCGACGAGCGGTGGTGGGACGCCGCGGCCGCCCGGCAGCGGGCCCGCTGGCAGGTGGTGACGGCCGACGGTGTCGCCCACCTCCTGTCCCAGCACGGCGACCGGTGGGAGGTGGAGGCGACCTACGACTGAACGCTGTATGTCGGCTGCATCTATTGAAGTGACGGGGTTGTCGCCGGTAAACCGGCGGGAAGTCGTGCAACACGGGGGGAATTCTTGGAAATGAGGGTGGCGACGCGGCGAGTGCTCGCGGCCGTGGTGCTGGGCGTGTTGGTGGGGGCGTGCACCGCGGAGGCCAAAGGGGCGGCCACGCCGGCGGCCGCGGTCCAGGTCAACCGCACGGAGAAGGTGCTGCCCCTGTCCCGCGACGAGGAGGGGCCCGCCCTGCTCGTCGACAAGGACGACTCGAACACCGTCTACCTGGCCTACTCGGAGATGACCACCGGTGCCTGCAAGTTCTCGGTGTCCACCGACCGGGGGGCCACGTGGCGGCCAGAGGCCACGCCCACGCTCGACCCGTACACCCGGAACTGCGCCATGGGCTACGCCACCTCGCAGAACATCCGCACCGAACTCAAGCAGGGGCCGGACGGCACCATCTACGACGTCTTCCAGGCCAACGCGCCCGACAAGAACGGGTCGCGCAGCGTCCTGATCGGCCGGTCCTCGGACGGGGGCCGGTCGTGGCAGACGTCCGCCATCGACCCCGGCAAGGCGGCCCCCGAGCCGGGTGTGGAGATGGAGGTCAACTTCGAGGGCCATGTCGCCATCGATCCCGCCAACCCCCGGCGGTTGTACGCCATGTGGCGGCGGTCCTACAACCGGTTCACGCCCGCCAGGACGACGAACCCGTACATGTCCGTGTCCGAGGACGGCGGGGCGACGTGGTCGGAGCCGCAGCTGATGTTCTCCCGGAACAACGGTTTCGACGGGCCGCGCCCGGTGGTGCTGGGGAACCAGCTCTTCGCCTTCTGGCGGGAGTCCGCCCCCACCCTCCCGGTCAACCAGGAGGGCCCGTCGCCCGCTCCGCCCGTCACCCGCCTGTTCGCCAGCGTGTCGACCGATGGCGGGAAGACCTGGGTCGACCACGAGATCGCGGAGGCGAACGACGCCAGCGAGCCCTACCCCGTGTGGGACGCGTCGCGGAAGGTCTTCGACGTGGTGTGGCACGACAACCGCACGGGCGACCTCGACGTCTACTTCTCCACCTCCCGGGACGGCGCCACCTGGACCGAGCCCAAGCGGCTCAACGACGACCCGCCGGGCACCAAGGTCGGCCAGCACTACCCGCAGATCTCGCTCAGTTCGGGTGGCCGGTTGGACGTGGCCTGGTACGACTGGCGTGACGACCCCTTCCCGCCCTCCACCGTCGGCAACGGCCAGACCCTCAGCCTGTTCTCCAACCGGGGGAAGTTCGCCAGCGTCTACACCACCAGCTCCCGCGACGGCGGGGCCACGTGGACCCACAACACCAAGGTCAACGACGTCCCCATCGACCGGACCATCGGGAGCTGGATCAACAACATGGACGTCATGGCCCCGGTGGCCATCGCCTCCTACAACGAGGGTGCCGTCGTCGCCTGGTCGGACACCCGCAACGGCAACGCCATCAGCAACACCCAGGACATCTTCACCTCCACCGTCACCTTCGGAAAGGCCACCCCCCACCGTGTCACCGGCTTCCAGGCCGGACTGGTCGGCCTCCTCCTCGGCCTGGGCCTGGCCATGTGCCTGGCCTTGGTGTTGACCCGCCGCCAGCACCCGCCGGCCGCCCGCCCCGCCCGCCGAGTCACCAAGTCCCCCGAACCCGTGCCATAGGGAGTCCGCGGGCGTCGCGCCGCCCCTCTCGCCGCCGACTGTGCAATGTTGTGGCTGTAGTCCACAACATTGCACAGTCGTTGTCGATCTACCGCCCAATCACCGCTTGAATCTGCTGGACAGGGAATGTCGATGCGCACCACTCGGCCAGGGCCAGTAGGGCTTGGCTCGCGGGAACCGGCCGTGCCGAGCTAGGAGCAGTCGGCGCAGATCGGGTGACGGCGGGGATCGAGACGAACAGCAGCATCGGTTACGGCGCTGGCGTGGGCGGTTCGTAGCCAGCCATGAGTTCGCGGGGCGCGACTCTGGTCGAGTACACAGCGAGCCGCCAAGTCTCGCCCAGCTCGTCCAACCGGGCCTCTGCCCAATCCTTCGGAACCGGTGTGATTCCCGCTTCTAGCCCGATGCGCTCCGTGTCAGGCAGCCACACTGCATAGAGCTTTGCCAAGATCGCAAGTACCTGTCTGCGGCGGTCGAACTCCAGCAGGCCGGGGGTGACCGGGATTGCGCCACCCGGGAGACCCGTACCTACAAACTGCCCGAAGTGCTCGAACGTGTTGCCGGTCCAGGTACCCCCGATCAGCGGGGCCGGTTGGGATTGTGCCCCCGCTAGACCGGCCTTCAGGGACTCGATTTCCTTGGCTCCCATATCAAGTTCCCCTTGGACGCGAACGCCGACGATGAACAGAAGGAGGGATAGGGCACCCAAGAAGGTCGCAGCCCCCCAGCCCACCCCGACGGCCTTCGCGATCGCTGCGCCACAGACCAGGAACACGGCGACGGCGAGGGCGATTACGGCTTTGCCTCGGGCATGCAGGACCGTAGCCGTGCCACCCACTTTCGTAGCGAATCGCCACGCCGATCCCACCAGGAGGGCACCCTATCAGGGGATGGGTTCGTCTACCCCCTCATCATCCATGTCATGTAGTTTCACTCGCCGGCAAGGGGCGAACGTGAGTTCGTTACACTCGCCGGCATGGGGTGGACGAACCCGCCGGTGCCATGGGCGGAGCTGGAGCGGCGGCTGTCCGGGCGACCGTACAACGCCGACGGGGGGGACAGCCCGGCGTGGTCCAACCACCGGGGCCAGTACCAGGCCCCGCCGGTGGTCCGGCGCAGCGCGACAGTCGACTACGCCGAGCTCCACTGCCACTCGAACTTCAGCTTCCTGCACGGGTCGTCGCACTCCGAGGAGCTGTGGAGGAGGGGGCGCCTCCCGAACGAGGGGCTCGATTCTCGCTATCGCCCGATCACCGCCTGAATCTGTTCCACCGGGAAGTTATTGATCCGACCGGTCGTCTGAAGGGTGCGCAGCGTCCCGCTCTCCCCGTCAAGGCTCCATTGAGCGGTCCATTTCTCGGTCACGACGACGTTGTAGGTCCCGACCTTCGTGTACTGGTGGGTGATCTTGCCATCCGGCCATTCGCCCCCTTCGAACGAGTGTGGCCCGGTGGTAGTGCCGTCACCCCAGTCGACTGTGTAGGCGCCGGTCGCCCTGACGATAACGGGGCCAAAAACAGTACTGTCCGTGAACACATCGGAAACTTTGCCTTTCGTCTCAAGATACGCAAGTTTGCCGGTAATTGCCCGGCCGGGGGCGATGGCAGGCTTTGGCACTGGGAGGGCGACCTGCTGCTCCCAGAATCGTGCCGCTACCATTGACCTGGTTTCCAATGGCGCCGGCTCGCCGGGTGCTCGAGGTGATAGCGGGCAAGGCGGATAGTCCTGAAGGATGGCGAGGTCGCTTCCAGTGATCGGGATGTTCGTTTCACGGGGATTCGGATCCACGAGAAGTCGCTCATCTGGAGGAGTTTGGCCGGCCGGGACATAACCAGTGGTGGCGCACGGTTTCCCATCTGCGCCGGTGCTCAGGCGATTGTAGGGTACGTATGTGATACCAGAGTTCGAACTGGAGCTGGACCCGGTGGAAGTCTTTGCAACTGTACTTGTTTGTGACGGTACGAAATATGTGTAAACCACTTTGCCAGCAGCATCTGTGCATATGAACGTGCCCTCGAGCTTGCCGGCTCTACATTCAGCAATCTTTACGCCGGATGGCACGGCCGTTGGTCCATCTCCATCGACGGCTGCCATTTGTGTAACTTGCCGAGCGCCGGCCGGATTCACGCCGACCGATGCTGCAATGAACACTGATACGGCGAGTACGAGCGCTAGTTTAGGCATGGGTCAGGAGGCTGGCTGTTGTCCGGCAGAAATCCCTCGTAGGCGATCGCCCACCCAGTCTGGTTGTATCCGGATACGTCCCGGGAATTGTCCAGTCTTTTGACAGCAATAAAGGTCCGATCGGACGGAGCGGACCCACCTGGTCCAACCGCTGAATAATCGCGATGCACTCGTGCAAATATGCAACTCGCCTTGCTCGTGATGAGCTGATTCACAGTCGTAGCCTGATTCCCCGGTTCTTTGTTAAAACCCGATAGGTCGCCGCGGAGGTAGACCTGAATGAGATCGATCGCTGTCTGAAGTGTCTTATCGTCGGCGTAGATCGATCTGAGTCGGTCGTATGCCTCGCGAGGGATCGTTTTCGTCTTTACAACCAAACGTGTGACATCACCGTCAACGGCATCTAATCCTGCCAAAACCCGATTGACGTAGGCGTTGTCGATGACGGCGGGGACGGCGTTGGGGTTGGTGGTTGTCGTGGGGGCGGGTTCGGTGGCGATGGTGGGGTCGGAGGTGGCCTTGTCGGCGCTGCTGGGGGAGCAGGCGGCGGACGCGATGAGGGCCAGGGCCGCCAGTAC